>WLMZ01000151.1 GCA_009726095.1 Actinomycetota bacterium | reverse complement strand
GATTCTTCGCAGTGATGGGTGCCCTCGCGGGCGGCTCAAGGAGGCGCCCACAGGTTGGGCACTCCCCCGATCCGGTCATCGCTGACGGAGCGAAATACTTTGCACAATCCTCGCACCAGGGCATGGTTTCTACCGGCCTACTCGGTCCTGCGCCGCACGCGCAGCTTCAACGGGGTGGACCCGAAGTCGAACGCCTCGCGGATGCTGCGTTCGAGATAGCGCAGGTAGGTGTGCGGCAGTTCACGGTTTACGAACAGCGTGAACGTGGGCGGGTCGGTGGCGCCCTGCATGGCATACAACACCTTGGTGCCACCCGGTGCCGGCTGCTTCTGCTGCGCGGCAGCAATGACCTTGTTCACATCGCGCGTGGGCACCCGGCGATGGTATTGCACGATCGCTTCTTTCAGCACGGGTGCCAGTTTGTTGACGCCCTTACCGCTGAGTGCGGAGATCTTCAGAATCGGCGCATCGCCGATGAACCCGAGTTTGCGCTTCACATCTGCAACGATGTCCAAGCGGCGTTCGGCGTCGTCGATGAGCTCCCACTTGTTCAACAGCAGCACGATGGGGCAACCGGCGGCGTCGACGCGCTCGGCGAGGCGTTGATCCTGGCCCGTCACGCCCTCGGTGGCGTCGATGACGAACAACGCAATGTCGGCATCGTCGATGGCGCGTAGCGCGCGCACCAACGAGTAGTACTCGGCCGAATCATCGATCTTCGACCTGCGGCGCATGCCCGCAGTGTCGACGAACACGATCGGTCCATCCTCGGTCTCGACCAGTGTGTCGATCGCGTCGCGCGTGGTGCCCGGCATGTCGTGCACCACCGAACGATTCTCACCGACGAGCCGGTTGAACAACGTGCTCTTGCCAACATTGGGTCGGCCGACCACGGCGACGCGTGGCGGCGCCTGCTCAGGTGGGGTCCAGTCCTCGTCGTCTTCGATCGCCGCCTCGACAATGCCCGAAGGGCTGACATCGGGGATACGGGCGATGACTTCGTCGAGCAGGTCGCCGGCACGGCGGCCATGCAACGCGCTGACCGGCACCGGGTCGCCGAGTCCGAGCGACAGGAACTCCCATCGCTCGCCTTCACGACGATCGTTGTCAGCCTTGTTCACCACCAACAGCACCGGCGGCTTGATCCTGCGCAGCCAAATGGCGATCTGCTCGTCGTCGTCGGTGACACCGACGGAGCCATCGACCATGAACAGCACCAGGTCGGCACGCTTCACGGCGGCCTCGACCTGACGACTGACCTTTTCGTCGAGCTCGCTGCCGCTCGGCAGCCAACCACCGGTGTCGACGAGCATGAACGGGCGCCCGAGCCACTCGGCCTCGATCTCCTTGCGGTCGCGGGTGACGCCGGGTCGGTCCTCGACGATGGCAACCTGCTCGCCGACGATGCGGTTGAACAGGGTGCTCTTGCCGACATTGGGCCGACCGACGATGACGACGGTTGGCAGTTCGGGTGTTTCATCTGTGTCAGTCATCGCCCAACCTCCAGGGCTTGCCGCAGCGCAATGCCGTTGGTGGGAACCACTTCAACGGAGCGGGGCAGTGAATCAAGGGTGGTGCCATCGAGGAAACGTCCCTCGCTGAGGCACACATCAGGCAGCAGGTACCGGTGCGACATCGGCTCGGCGCTGAGCACCCGGGCGATGTCCTCGCCGACCATCAGCCCGGTGACCGCGGTGTTGCCACCGAAGAACTCGTTGGGAACGGCGATGACCCGCACATCGTCTCGGCCAAGGCTGGCGATGAGCGGCTGCAACACCTGTGCCCCGAACTCACCGGTGAGAATGCCGATGGGAGCCGAGGCTCGTGGCCGCAGCAGGACCGCACCGGACTCGGAGGCGCCAACAGCACAGCCACGCATGCCGGTATCGCCAGCAGGATTTCGGGGCGCCCGGTACCCGGCCGCCGGAGCGCCGTCGACCCAGGCGAAGAAGCCGCTCTGCGGCCCGACCGGCGCGTCGACGAGACCCGTGAACTCCATGGCGAACGTGCGCGCCATCCCGATGCCGTCCTCGTGCAGGTCGAACCCGTCATAGGTCTCGGCCTGCGGGAACGGCCTCCCGGTCATCAGGTAATACTCGTCGGCTGCAAAGACCATGCGCCGACCAAGCACGGTGAGAAAGATGTCCTGCCAATCGTGCACGGTGTCGACCACGGTGTTTGCCTCGTCGATGGTGTGCATGCGCATGGCCGATTCGGCGTTGAACTTGCTGAGCCCCAACGGGACACAGGCCACCGAGGCCAACTCGGGATACTGATCGAGCACACCTGCCAGGGTGTCGTCGAGAATCGCTCCATCGTTGACGCCGGGGCAGACCACGATCTGCCCGTTCACGGTGATGCCGTTGTCGAGCAGGGCACGCAGCCAACGCAGGCTCATACCGCCCCGCGGGTTGCGCAACATCCGGCTGCGAATGTCGGGATCGGTGGCGTGGATGCTCACGTTCAGCGGCGACAGGCGCTCGGTGATGACCCGCTCGAGGTCGGCCTCGGTGAAGCGGGTGAGGGTGGTGAAGTTGCCGTACAGGAAGCTGAGACGGTAGTCGTCGTCTTTCAGGTACAAGCTCTTGCGGAGGCCTTTGGGTAGTTGATAGATGAAGCAGAACTCGCAGTGGTTGTCGCACGTGCGCACACGGTCGAACAGGGCGCTCTCCACCTCGACACCCAGCGGCTCGCCTTCGCGCTTGGAGATCTCGATCGACAGCTCCACATTGCCGCGCCGAAGATCGATATCCACATCGGCCTCATCGACGAGGAATCGCCATTCGATGATGTCACGGGGTACCTGCCCGTTCAGGCGCAGCACCTCATCGCCGGCCAGTAGGCCGGCGGCCTCGGCGGGCGAGCCGGGGGCAACGAGGGTGACAACGGGCGACGACATAGCCCGCCAAGGCTACCGTGAGGCGTGTTGGAGCGGCTCCGCACCATCTCTGAGCTGCCATGGGACCAGCAGTTGCAGGGGGGCAGGACCGGGTACGGGTAGCGTGTCGGCGTGGATGTCGATCGTGTGCTGCTCGCCGAACCGCGTGGATTCTGCGCCGGCGTCGAGATGGCCATCAAGGCCCTCGCATTCATGGTGCGCAGCTTCCCTGCTCCGGTGTACTGCTATCACGAGATCGTGCACAACAAGCTCATCGTCGAGCAGTTCGAGGCCCAGGGCGTGGTGTTCGTCGACGACATCAACGATGTACCGCTGGGGCGACCCATCATGTTGTCGGCACATGGCTCGGCTCCCGAGGTCGTCGCCGCCGCACGCAACCGCGGCAGCTACGTGGTCGACTCCGTCTGCCCGCTCGTCACCAAGGTGCACCACGAGGTCAAGGTACGCGCCGGCAAGGGCTACCGCATCGTCTACGTCGGCCACCAGGGGCACGAGGAAGCCGTGGGCACCATGGCGGTTGCACCCGACGCCATCAGCCGGGTGGAGTCCGTCGAGGAAGTGCTCGCACTCCCCCAATTCGATCAGCCCGTGGCGTTGCTCGCGCAGACCACCCTGTCGCACCGCGATTGGGAGGGCGTCGCCGTAGCCGTGCGGGCCCGCTACCCCGACGTGTGGTCACCAGGCCGCAGCGACTTGTGTTTTGCCACGACGAACCGCCAATCGGCACTGATGAACATCGCTCCCAGGGCCGATGCCATCATCGTCATCGGCTCCGCCAACTCGTCGAACACGCGGGCGCTCGAGAAGTTGGCCATCGAAGCCGGCTGCCCACGGGTCTTTCGCATCAATCACGTCGAGGAACTCCCCAACGACCTGCATGGCGTCGTCGGTGTGACGGCGGGGGCCTCAGCGCCGGAGGACCTGGTGCAGGCAGTGCTGCAGCATCTCGACCCCCGCAACGGGGTGGAAACGGTGAGGACCACAGAGGAAAACGAATACTTTCCCCCGCCGCGCAACATCCGAGATCTGCAAGCCGCGATCAGCCGTGCTGCAGCGGTACTGCTCGGCGCGTCCTCCGATGCGGCGGCCATCGATGACCGCGCCGTGCCGGCCAGCGAGGTCCTCGCCGGCCTCAGCTGCTGAGTGGTCCGCAGACCGGCATTGGCCAGGACAGCCTCGGGGTGCCAAGCTGGCGCGGATGATGTCCCCAACTGCTGCAACCATTCGGCTCACCCTTCACGTGCTCGCCGCCACCATCTGGGTGGGCGGCCAGTTCACGTTGGCCGGCCTGCTACCGGTGCTGCGCAAATACGAGGGTTCGGCCAAGCTGGCAGCGCGTGCATTCAACAGCATCGCCTGGCCCGCATTCGGCGTGCTGGTGGTCACCGGGATGTGGAACCTTGTGGCCGTCGACGTGACGGCGCAGTCAAACAGGTATCAGGTCACCGTGTTCATCAAGATTGCCGTTGCCATTGCTGCCGGAGCGGCCGCCGCCGCTCACATCGCGGCGCGCAGCAAACTGGCGCTCGCTCTCGGTGGGGCCATCGGCGCCATCGCCTCGGTTGCTGCGGTCTTTCTCGGCGTGCTGTTACACACCGGCTCCTGAACCTGACAACCTTCGGAACGCATACTGACAGTAGACGTGAGCCGCTGAGGGCGCAGATCTACTGCCGGAACGACGAAATGCTGAAACGGATCAGCTTGTCGGTTCAGTTGCGAGGTACTTCGCTCCAGGGGCGGTCGCGGTCGACGCGGACATCACCGGGGAGACCGAGCACGCGCTCGCCAAGGATGTTCTTCATCACCTCGGTGGTGCCACCCTCGATGGAGTTGGCGCGGGTGCGCAGGAACGCCTTCTGCAGCGAATCGAACACCATCGCGTGGTCGGGCTGGACCATGGCGTAGCTGCCGTAGAGCATGCCGTCGGCGCCCAACAGGTTGACGACCTCGGCGTAGATGTCCTTGTTCAGGTCGGCCGACGCACACTTGCCGATGGATCCCTCCGGGCCCGGGTCGCCCATCTTGCGCATCTGGTTGGCGCGAATGTTGGTGAGGCGCAACAACTCGGCACGGATCCACAGTTTCATGACCTCGTCGCGGGCGGCGGGGTCTTTGCGGTCCTGGGGCAGCGCCTGCCAGGTCTTGACGAGGTCGCGGATGGTGCCCGAACCCTTGGTGGGGATGGCGCCACCGATGGAGACCCGCTCGTTCATGAGCGTGGTGAGCGCGACGCGCCACCCGTCACCGGGGCTGCCGAGCATCTCGCTGTTGTGAATGCGCGTGTCGGTGAAGTACACCTCGTTGAACTCGGCCTCGCCGGTCATCTGCCGCAGCGGTCGGACATCGACCGTGGGAGCGTGCATGTCGACGACGAAGGCCGTGAGGCCAGCGTGCTTGACGGCCTCGGTGTCGGTGCGCACCACGAGCAGGCCCCAACGCGACAGATGGGCGAGGGTGGTCCACACCTTCTGGCCGTTACAGATCCATTCATCGCCGTC
>WLMZ01000150.1 GCA_009726095.1 Actinomycetota bacterium | reverse complement strand
GGACAAGTCGGTGCCGCACAATCTCTACTCGCGCACGCTGGCGCTGTTCGGCAAGGCGCCGGCTGGTGCGCAACCGCCGGTGCGCCAGTTCACCTTTCGTTCCGCTGGTGCACCGCTGCAGGGTGCGCCCAGTACCGGTGTGATCGTTGCTCTCGATGCCATCGATGTGCGTTGGGATTGGGATGCGGCCAAGGGCCAGTACCGACGCACGATGGAGGGCCGGCCGCACAACGACGCCGCCAACGGACAGGTCACCACCGACAACGTCATCGTGCTCGCCATGGACTACCTGCCCGGTATCTCCGACAGTCCAGATGCCCAGACCATTGGTAGCGGCGAGGCGTTCGTGCTCACCGGCGGCAACTACGTGCACGCCACGTGGAGCCGCAACGATCGGCTCGAGCCGTTCACCCTCACCGCCGATGACGGAACCATCGTGGCGCTGACGCCCGGGCGCACCTTCATCGAACTACCGCGGGTGGGTCACACGCTGGCGTTGCCTGGGTCGTGACCGTAACGGGATTCACCACTGGTCAGAGTTCGTCGAGATGCAGGTGATGCGGGAAGTCGAACACGGTTGCGGGTTGATGGTTGCGCGCCAGCGAGTGGTAGGTGCGATGGGTGAACCACCACTGCCCGTCGATGCGTGCGAACCGATCGTGATACACGCCGTAGACCTGTGACCAGTGGCCCTGCGGTGTCTGGCGAAGTTCGGTCATGTACATGCGCGCCGATGCGTGATCCGGGTCGCCGAGGCGGCGCAGGTGCACGCGTGTGCCGAGAATGCCGAACTGGAAGAACTCGAACTGGGCGACAGACCCGGCGATGAACTCGCCGATGGCCTGTGGGCCGACAAGTTGCATCGTGGTGTCACGCAGGTCGAGGTCGAGCACCACGTCGGCAACGAAGATGTCGCCCAGCTCGTGCCACTGCTGTCGCGAAACGATGTCGGCGTAGGCATCCTGCAGCCGGCGTATCTCACTGTGGTCGATGGTGTCGGCGAGTCGTTGCTCGTGGTTCGAGTCGTTGATCATTGGTCTGGGATCGAACGGGATGTTCAGGTCGTGGGCTGGAGCGCGATGACGGGAATCAGGCGCGTGGTCGCCTCCTGATAGTTCGCGAACCCGGGCATGAGCGACACCTGCGCTGCGTACAGCCGGTCGCGTTCGTCGCCGGTGATCTCCACCGCGGTGGCCTGATACACGTCGGTACCGACCTCGACCGTGACGGTCGGGTTGGCCTTCAGGTTGTGGTACCAATCGGGGTGGGTGGGTGCTCCGGCTTTCGACGCGAAGATCACGAGACGTTTGTTGTCGGGCAGGTACACCAACGGCGCGGTACGCGGCTGGCCGCTGCGCGCTCCGGTGGTGGTGATGATGACCATCGGGGCACCCTCGAACTGGCCGCCGACCTGGCCGCCATTGGCGCGGAACTCCGCGATGATCTTCGTGTTCCAGTCATTGAGCTCGGACATGGGACGTCCCTTTCCACGTAGGTCAGTAGTGCTGATGGTACGCCAACGCCTGGCATTCGTCAGTAGCGCTGTACATCGAGGTGGCGTCACCGCCGTGAGTACTAGTTGTTGAGCGTGGTCAGGGCGATGATCGCAACCACCAGCATCGCCGTGACGGCAACGACCGTGAGCATCCACGCCCATTTCGGCCAAGGTGGGGGCACGCGCAGCGTCGACGGAGGGGCTGACACCAGCGGCGTCAGCGTCGTGATCCAGCTGGCAGCGAGATCACGGCTTTCCCGGAACGCGAAGCGAAGGCAGCGGGAACCGTGCCAGAGGTGCAGACCAACGGCGGCGGGCGCAACGGAGTGAATCTCATCGATTGGGGCATCGAGCAGCACCTCGCCGCCGATGGTGGTGAAGCTGAGCCTGTCGTTGGCCAGGCGTAGATCACCGGACTTGATGAAGGTCGCCACGGGCACCTTCGCCAAGAGCTCGGCGTGCGTGGTCAGAACGGCAGTGGGCATTGCCTGACGCTAGCGGTCCGGTGCCGAGCGTGCGAGGTGCGGAACGGCTGGCGTGCGGGTTGCCTCGCTACGGTCGGTCTGTGGTGGAGGGTTTGGTGACTCTGCCCCCACAGTGGTGGCACTGCCCACCGCATCCCCTCACGACTGACCTGTTCGAACCGTCGCGGTCCGAACGGTAGTGTCGGCTCGTGGACGTACCGGTGATTGATCTCGGTCTGTGGGCCGGATCCGATCGTGACGCAGTCGCCACGGCACTCGATGGGGCCTGCCGAACAGTGGGTTTCATGCAGATCGTCGGGCACGGTATTCCTGCCCACGTGGTGGAGGACATGCTGGTTGCGGCCGATGCGTTCTTTGCGCTCCCGCTCGAACGCAAGGTGCGCGCTGCGCCACCACATGCGGGGGTCAACCGCGGCT
Organism: Actinomycetota bacterium; assembly: GCA_009726095.1. Taxonomy (GTDB): domain Bacteria; phylum Actinomycetota; class Acidimicrobiia; order Acidimicrobiales; family Ilumatobacteraceae; genus WLMZ01. The sequence continues at coordinate 3,067 of WLMZ01000150.1, read as the reverse complement.
ATGCGGCCCTGGGAACCGAAGCACTTGCGTACAGCCTGGGTGTCGACCGGGCCCGACCCGACCTGTTCGAGGCGTTCAACATCGGCCCCGACGCGGTCGACCGGTCCGATCCGTTCTACGCCGCTGACCCGTTCGGATTTTTCGCCGACAACGTCTGGCCGTCAGATCCAGCAGCGCTTCGGCCGGCCCTGACTGCCTACTTTGCGGAGGCGAACCGTGTTGCTCTCTGTCTGACCGAGGTGTTCTCGGTGGCGTTGGGCCTGGGTGAGGGATGGTTCCGGCCGTTCGTCGATCACTCCACCGCCACGATGCGCGTGAACCATTACGAACAGCGCATCGGCGACCCACCCGCAGAACCCGATCAGATGCGCATGGGTGCCCACACGGATTACGGCATCGTCACGGTGCTGTATGCCGACGCCGTGCCGGGTCTGGAGATCGTTGGCCCCGACGGCCGTTGGCATGGTGTCAGCCCATTGCCCGGAGCGTTGCTGGTGAACCTCGGTGATCTCACCGCGCAGTGGACCAACGATCGTTGGCGGTCCACGCTGCACCGGGTCGTGCCCCCGCCGACCGCTGCGGACGGTACGTCGCTGCGTCGGTCTGTTGCCTTCTTCCTCGATGGCAACCACGATGCGCGTGTCGAGTGCCTGCCCACCTGCTGCTCGTCCAGCGATCCTGCTCGATATGCGCCAACGACAGCGGGCGAGCACCTGATTGCCAAAGTGCTCGGCCCGCGTACGCTCACTGCCAGCCGCGCTACGGACACAGCGGGCGATCGACTCACGGCCGTGGAGGCAGGGCACGCTAGTATTCACGGCACGGCTGTGCAGTGATTGAGCACCGCACCGCAAGTGGGAGGCAAGCCATGGGCCAACTCGTCGTCGGTTCTCGCGAGGATCATCCGTGCGTGAGCGCGAGCGAACACGGTCGCGAGGTGGAGCTGCCTGCGCTGTGGTTGCGCCAGCACAGCCCCGAGGAAACCCAGCGCGACGGCATGACCGGTCAGCGGCTCTTCGACCCGCACCTGCTTCCCACCGATCTCCATCTTGTGCGGGCCGATCTCGCCGATGGACGCCTGAGCGTCACGTTCAGTGACGGCCATGAGTCCGTGTACGAATCTGCCATGTTGCTGGCCAACCTCGAACTGTCCGAAGGGCTGCCCCAGCCGATTTCGTGGCGCGCCGACAGCGGCCAGCCGAACGTGCACCGCTGGACCGACCTGCACGACCCCGCTGCCGAGCTGGCGGCCATCGGTGACTTCCTCACCTATGGCGCCATCGTGTTCAGCGACGTGCCCTGTGTTGCGGGCACCATCCTCGATGTGGCTGCCAGGTTCGGCTTCGTGCGCGACACCAACTTCGGCCCGGTTTTCGATGTGCGTTCCATCCCGAACTCCACCGACCTCGCGTACCGTGCCGTGCCGCTCAGCCCCCACACCGACAACCCGTATCGCACGCCCGTGCCGGGGATCCAGATGTTGCACTGCCTCATCAACGAGACCACGGGTGGCCTGTCCACACTGGTCGATGGCCTGGCCGCTGTCGAACAACTGCGCGCCGAGGATCCTGATGCGGTCGAGTTGCTCGCCACCGTTCCCGTGCGCTTCCGGTATCGCGATGCCACCACCGACATCGTCACGGTACGCACGGTGGTCGATCGGGACCATCAGGGCACGGTCACCGGCCTCAACTACAGCCCACGTCTCGACGAACTGCCGCTGATGTCCGATGCCGATACCCGTAGGTATCAGGCCGCGCGTCAACGCCTGGCCCACCTGCTCGCCAGTTCAGAGTTCCAGGTGCGCTTCCTGCTCGAGGCCGGCCAGTTGATGATGTTCGACAACAACCGCGTGCTGCACGGACGCACCTCGTTCGATCCGAACGAGGGCCTGCGTCACTTGCAGGGGTGCTACATCGATCAGGATGGTCCGCGCACCCGTTATCGCGTGCTCTCCCGGTAGGTGGCGACGGTGCCGGCAGTGAGATGAACCTTGGCGGTTCTGCTGCTGGCTGTCTTCGAAGCAACTATTGTCGAGCGGGTGAATCTGATCTCTGATGTCATCACACGATCGTTCGTGACGCACCCCGATATGCGCGGTGAACTGACCGAGGTGTACCGGGCCAGTTGGGGAGCCTGCAACGCTCCGGTGCAGTTCAACCTGGTGCGGTCTGAGCCGGGCGTGATGCGCGGGTTACACATGCACCGGTTCCATGCCGATCAGGTGATGATGGTGTCGGGCCGGGCACTCATCGGGCTCGTCGATTATCGCCCCGACAGCCCTACCTTCGGTGTCGCTGACGTGGTCGCCCTGCAGGACTCCGACCAGATGGTCGCCATTCCGGTCGGAGTCGCCCATGGTTTTTGGATCCCAGCTGGTGGGTTGATGCTGTACGGCCTCGACGTCGAGTGGAGCACCGCCGACGAGCTGCAATGCCGGTGGGACGATCCCGATGTGCACATCCCGTGGAGCCGATACGGCGATCCTCATCCCGCCGATACGGAGGGCGGACCACTGCTGTCCGCGCGCGATCGGGCGGCGGGAACCTTGGCGACAATGCTCGCTGACTTCGCGTCGAGCTAGTTCCGCTGTTCCATCGATGCTGGCGATTGCCGGTCGAGGATGTGTTGGCGAATCTCGGCGATGCGCCGAACGGTGATGGCGCCCTCCCGGGCGTTGGTGATGGGTGCCGGACCGCCGGTGAGGTAACCGAGGAAACAGCGCAGTTCGGCGAGCAGCGGTTGCTCGGCGGTGAACGCGATTCGCTCGGTGCCGGAGTGGTCGTGCACCTCTACATGGTCGGATTCCGAACCGGGCAGCGTTGCCGACGCGGTGGAGCCGAGCACCACGACCTCCCGGCGGTGGCCGGGGAAGTTGTTTGACACGTCCATGACATGCCACGGAGCCCCGATGGCACCCATCAGCGCGACAGCACTTTGCACCCGGTCACCGTGTTCCACGTGGCCAACGGCGCTGATCAGCGGCGCCACCGTACCGAGGATTTCTGCGGCAATGGAGAGGTCGTGGGGCGCCAGGATCCAGGCCCCATCAACATCGGGATGGCTG
>WLMZ01000015.1 GCA_009726095.1 Actinomycetota bacterium | reverse complement strand
GAGCTGCGCAGTCGCGGCATCCAACCCGATGTCATCGTGTGCCGCAGCGAGGAGCCATTGAGCCCGAACCTGAAGCGCAAGATCAGCAACCTCTGTGATGTCGACGAGCGCGCGGTGGTCAACGCTGCCGATGCGCGCAACATCTACGAGTTGCCGTTGATCCTGCACGACGAGGGCCTCGACGAAGTGGTGTGCGACGTGCTGCGCATCGACGCCCCGCTCGATCTCACGCCATGGGAGAAGGTCGTCGCCAACGTCGAGGCTGCACAGACACCGGTGAAGATCGGTCTGATCGGCAAGTACGTCGACCTGCAGGATGCGTATCTTTCCGTTGCGGAAAGCCTGCGCCACGCCGGCTTCCAACATGGGGCCAAGGTGGAGATCGATTGGATCCAGGCCGAAGAGGTCGAGGGCCTGCTTGCCGCAGGTCGACTCGCTGATCTCGACGGCATGGTGATTCCCGGCGGGTTCGGCTCGCGTGGCATTGAGGGCAAGATTGCCGCGGCACAGTATTCCCGCGAGGAGCTGCTGCCGTGTCTGGGTATCTGTCTCGGCATGCAGGTGATGACCATCGAGTTCGCCCGCAACGTGTTGGGCATGGCAGATGCCAACTCCACCGAATTCGACACGACCACGCATTACCCCGTGATCGATCTCATGGTGGCCCAGCGCGACATCAGCGACAAGGGCGGCACGATGCGCCTCGGCGCCTACTACGCCGTGTTGACGCCCGGCTCGAAGGTGGCCGAGGCCTATGGCGAGCCCGTCGTCAGCGAGCGTCATCGTCACCGCTACGAGTTCAACTCGAACTATCGCAACCGCTTCGAGGGCGCAGGGTTCCTGTGCTGCGGCACGTCGCCCGACAAGCGCCTCGTCGAGTTCATCGAGCTGACCGACCACCCGTTCTGGGTGGGCACACAGGCGCACCCCGAGTTCAAGAGCCGTCCCGACCGGGCGCACCCGCTGTTCCGTGAGCTCGTCGCCGCTGCACTGGCACGACGCGCCCAGCGCGAGGCAGGGCAGGCCCAGCCGGCGCATTTCGGGGTTCCGTCGGAGACGCAGATCGTCGCGTGAGCGGGTTTCGCCACCTTGGCGACTCGCTGGTGCATCAGGGCTACATCTGGCACGTAGCCGTTGGGCGCTTCGAGGCCCCCGACGGCACCACGTTCGAACGAGACGTGGTGCGATCGCCCGGTGCAGTTGCTGCCGTGCCGCTGATCTTCGATGCCGAAGGCAACCCCTCGGTGGTGCTGGTGCGCCAGTACCGGGCCCCGTATGACCAGTATGTCCTGGAGATCCCAGCGGGTATGCGCGACATCGATGACGAGCCCACTGAATTGACGGCATATCGCGAGCTCATCGAGGAGGTGGGGCTGCAGGCCGGCCGGTTGGAGCCCTTGACGCAGTTCTTCCCCTCGGCGGGTATGACCGACTCGGTGCTCCACCTGTTTCTTGCTACGGAACTTCTTGCCGTCGAGCAGCAGCTTCATGGACCCGAAGAGCAGCATCTCGAAGTGGTGCACCTGCCGTTCGACGAAGCGCTTGCGATGGTGGAGCGCGGCGAGATCCGCGATGCGAAGACCATCATCGGGCTCCTGCTCGTTGCCCGGCGGCTCGAGCGCGGCGACCTCGCCACGCAAGGAATCGATCCGGTTGTGGAGCCCGACGGCTGATGCCTGCTGAACTGCCGCTCGACGCCGAGGAGTTCCTCACGTGGATGGCAACGGAACGCGGTCGTTCGCGCAACACCCTGGCCGCGTATCGGCGTGACCTGAGCGGATACAACGACTGGCTTGCCGGGCGCGGGTTCACCCCGCTCAGCGTGACGACCCCCACCCTGGTGGAGTTCGTGGGAGCCCGACGCGCAAGCGGTGCCGCCCCGGCGAGCGTGGCGCGCCAGCTTGCTGCCATTCGGATGCTGCATCGCTTCTTTGCAGAAGAGGGCGTACGCGTCGACGATCCAACGGCGGACCTCGATGGTGTTCGAGTGCCTGCGGGCATTCCACACCCGCTGTCCGAAGCCGAGGTGACGACGTTGCTGGACGCTGTTCTGGGCGACGATCCCGTGGCGCGTCGCGACCGTGCGCTGCTGGAGTTGCTCTATGCAACCGGGGCGCGAATCGGTGAGGCGGTCGGATTGTCGTTGGGCGACTTCGACCTCGACGCTGGCTTGGTGCGGCTGCTCGGGAAGGGTTCGAAGGAACGCATCGTCCCGTTTGGCAGCGCGTGCGCAGCGGCGGTGCGTGCGTGGCTCGCTCCTGGTGGACGAGCGCTGATGGAGCCACTGCGCTGGGCCCGGAGGGGGGATGCAGAAGCTGTGTTCTTGAACCACCGCGGCGCGCGTCTGTCGCGCCAGTCGGCGTGGCTGATGGTTCGGGGCTACGGCGATGCCTGTGGCTTCGGCGACCGGCTGTCACCACACGTGTTGCGCCATTCGTGTGCCACGCACCTGCTCGATCACGGTGCAGACCTGCGAATCGTGCAGGAGATGCTGGGGCACGCGTCGATCAGCACCACCCAAGTGTACACCAAGGTGTCGCAGGAGCGCCTCTGGCAGGTGTACCGCTCGGCGCATCCGCGGGCCTCGAAGGGGGCCGCATGACCGGCTCCGGTGGTGGATCGGTCGGGCGGATCGGGCATCTCGGAAGGCGGTTCCTCAGAGCACTGTCCAGGCGGGCGCCCGCTCGCGCCGACCAGCAGTGGGCGCTGAGCTGCCTCACGTCCGGCGAGGCAGAACTGTGGTCACGCCTGTCGAATGCCGATCAACGCCACAGCCTCGAAGTGGCCCGCCGCTTCGAGGAACTCGTGGGGCACTGTTCGCACGAGGAGACAGCAGCGGCGTTGCTGCACGACATCGGCAAACTGGAGTGCGGCCTCGGTACGTTCGGGCGCGTGATCGCCACGCTGGTGGGCCCGCACACAGCGCGCTTTCGTTCGTATCACGATCACGAGCGGATCGGTGCTGAGCAGTTGCGGGCAGCGGGCTCTGCGCCGCTGACGGTGGCGCTGGTGGAGGGCTCGAGCGAGCGCACAGACCTGCTTGACGCCCTGCGCCGAGCCGACGACATCTGAGACGCTGAGCCGCTCCGGGGTTTGTTGGGTTTGCCCCAACAGCGGCGGCGTGTGCAAACAGGTCAGAGAGGCAGCAGGCCGATGCTCTCGTGCGCACGCTGCAGGGTTGCCGAGGCGATGCCGCGGGCCTTGCTGGCACCGGCGCGCAGCAACGACGACAGCTCCGCCCGGTCGGACATCAGCTCGGTATAGCGCGCCTGGATCGGGCGGAGCAGTTCGATGACGGCCTCGCCCGTGTCGGACTTCAGCGGGCCGTACTGGGTGTAGCCGCTGGCAATATCTTCGGGGGAGCGGCCCGTCGCTGCAGCCTGGATCTCGAGCAGGTTGCTGATGCCGGGCTTGTGCTCGCGATCGAAACGGACCTCGGAGTCGCTGTCGGTGACGGCGCGCTTGAACTTCTTGAGGATCGCTGCCGGGTCGTCGAGCAGGTAGACCAGACCGGTGTCGGTGGTTGCTGACTTGCTCATCTTCGAGGTGGGATCCTGAAGGTCCATCACGCGGGCACCCGTCTTGGGCATGACCGCCCTTGGGACTACGAAGGTGTCGCCGTAGCGGCTGTTGAACCGCATCGCGATGTCTCGGGTGATCTCGATGTGCTGGCGTTGATCATCGCCGACGGGCACGTCGTGGGCGTCGTACAGCAGAATGTCCGCAGCCATCAACGCCGGATAGGTGAACAAACCAGCGGCGATGAACTCGGTCTCGCGTTTGGCCGACTTGTCCTTGAACTGCGTCATACGGCTGAGCTCGCCGAAGCTGACGGTGCATTCCATGATCCACGACAGCTGCGAGTGCTCGGGTACGTGGCTCTGGACGAACACGGTGGAAACCTGGGGATCGAGGCCGATGGCGAACAGCACTGCGGCGAGCTCGAGTGTCGATTGGCCGACAACACCGGGGCGATCCGTGACCGTGAGCGCATGCAGGTCGACGATGCCGTAGAACCCGTCGCACTCGTGCTGCCCTGAGGTCCAGTGGCGCAGGGCCCCGAGGTAGTTGCCCAAATGGACGGCACCGGTTGGTTGGATGCAGGAGAGCACGCGATTCACGCCGCAAGACTAACGAACAGCAGCAGGAACGCCCCCAGCGTTTGGGGCGCCGAGTGGCCAGCGAGGGATCTGTGCCCGGCGATTCGGGCCCAGCGATTCAGTCTCGGAGAATCCCCAACGGGGCAAGTAACGTGGAGCCGATGACCTACGACGTGTCGACACCGGTGTTCGAGGGTCCGTTCGACCTGCTGCTACACCTGATTCTGCGTGAGCAGGTGGACATCTACGAGGTCTCGCTCTCCACCATCGTGAACGCCTACCTGGTGGAGGTGGAGAAGCTGCAGTCCATCGACCTCGATCTGGCAACCGAGTTCTTGCTGATTGCATCGACGCTCGTCGAGCTGAAGGCCCGCCGCCTGCTCCCCGGACGTGATGACATTGATCTGGATGACGAGTTGGCCCTGTGGGAGGAACGCGACCTGCTGCTGGCGCGGCTGCTCGAGTGCAAGACCTTCAAGGACGTGGCCAGCGTGTTCGCCAGCTTGGCCGAGGACGCAGACCTCAGCGTGGCCCGGTGCGTCGGCCCCGACGACCGTTTCATCGCGCTCATGCCCGATCTGCTCGAAGGTGTAAAGCCTCGCCACATTCACAACGCCTATGTGCGCGCCACCACCCCCAAGCCGGTGCCCACCGTGGATCTGTTCCACGTCTCAGCCGTGCGGGCCAGCGTTGCCGACGCGATGACCGAACTGCTCGATGAACTCCCGCGGGTGGGGCGCATCTCGTTTCGCCGACTCACCGGTGGTCTGGTGGACCGGCTCGAGGTCATCGTGCGTTTCCTTGCCCTGCTCGAGCTGTTCAAGCAGGGTCTGGTCGAGATCGATCAGACCGAACGATTCGGTGACATCGACATCATCTGGGTGTCCGACGCCGACCGTGTCGCTGCCGGCTCTATTGCAATCGACGATTACGAAGGCTGATCCATGTTCGACGAAACCCCCGAAATCCCCGAGCCGGCGCCGCGTGCGCTCGACGCTGACGTGGTGCGCGCCATTGAGGCCATCGTGATGGTTGCCACCGAGCCGGTGGCAACCGAGCAACTGGCGCAACTCCTCGAGCAGCCCCTGGCCGTGGTGAACGAGTTGTGCCTCGGCTTGGCCGATGCTTACGACCAGGCGGGCCATGGCTTCCAGCTCGTGAAGGTTGCCGGTGGCTGGCGATACCAGACCCACCCGGAGCTGTCGCCCTATGTCGAGCGGTTTCTGCTCGACGGCCAGCGTGCGCGTATGAGCGGAGCCGCGCTGGAGACCCTGGCCATTGTGGCCTACAAGCAGCCCATCTCGCGGGCGCAGGTGGCCTCCATCCGCGGCGTTGATCCCGATGGCGTGTTGCGCACGCTCGCTGCTCGCGGCTATGTCACCCAGGTGGCCACCGATCCCGGCCCCGGTCAAGCGGCACTGTTCGGCACCACTCCGCAGTTCCTCGAGAAGTTGGGCCTGAACTCGTTGTCGGACCTGCCGCCGCTGGCCGAGTTCGTTCCGGCCGCCGAGGTGGTGGAGGCGTTGGAGTACGGGCTTCGCTCCCCGGGAGCCGACCCGAAGCAGCTCCGTGCGAACACGCCGACGCTGCCCGATGTCGTGCTGGAATGAGAGTGATCCGATGAGCGGCCGCGAGATTGAAAAGCCGTTGTGGGAGCAGTGGGCCGATCAGCGCGCCCTGGCAACGGGGGAGCGGTTACAAAAGGTGCTCGCCTTGCGCGGCTGGGGCAGTCGGCGCGTCTGCGAGGACATGATCGCTGAGGGTCGCGTCACCGTGAACGGCGAGGTGGCGCTGCTCGGCCGACGGGTGGACCCGGATGTGGACACCGTCGAGGTCGACGGCGTGCAGATCGGTCTGCGCCCTGATCTGGTGTACTACCTGCTGAACAAACCTGTCGGCGTCATCACGACATCCAGCGATCCGCAGGGTCGACCGACGGTGATCTCGTTGCTACCCGCCGAACCTCGCGTGTTCTCCGTGGGTCGCCTCGACGCCGACACCGAGGGTCTGCTGCTGCTGACCAACGACGGCGAGCTGGCGAACCGGATCGCCCATCCGAGCCACGGCGTCGAAAAGGAATATCTGGCCTACGTGAACGGCAACGTGCCCGGCAAGGTGCTGCATCGCCTGCGCGAGGGCATCGAGCTGGAGGACGGCATGACCGCGCCGGCACGGGTGAGCCAGCTCAGCCCGGGACTCCTGCGCATCACCATCCACGAGGGGCGCAACCGTCAGGTGCGGCGCATGTGCGAAGCCGTGGGCTTTCCGGTACAGCGACTGGTGAGGGTACGAATCGGTCCGCTTCGCGATTCGACGCTCGCTCCCGGGGCATGGCGAGAGCTCACCCTCGACGACGTTCGTCAACTGGTTGAAGCAGTAGCCGGCGCACCGCGCAGCTACGATCGACGCCCGTGACCACTCAGCGACGCGCCAACATCATCGGTCTCGGCCTGATTGGCGGATCCGTCGGGCTGGCGCTGCGCGAGCGCGGTTGGTGCGTGCACGGCGATGACTCGGATCAGACCCGCGTCGACCGCGCCCTCAAGTTGGGTGTGCTCGACGAGCAGGGCCTGTGCGAACAGGCAGAGATCACCTTCGTGGCCACCCCGGTGCTCACCATTGCCGATCAGGTCAAACGGGCGCTCAGCGAGACATCGGGCATCGTCACCGACGTGGGCAGCGTGAAGGGTGCCATCGCTGCAGCGATTACCGACCCGCGCTTCGTTGCCGGTCACCCGATGGCCGGTAGCGAGCTGGAGGGCCTCGACGGCGCCGACCCAACGATGTTCACCGGTGCTGTTTGGGTGCTCACACCCACCTCCGACACGGCGGACTCCACCTTTGCGGCCATGGCGGCGATCGCCGCCGAACTCGGCGCCGACGTGGTGGCGCTCACGCCCGACCGTCACGATCAAGTGGTTGCCGTGGTCAGCCATGTGCCGCACCTCGCTGCCGCCACCCTGATGGGGTTGGCCTCCGAGCGCGGCGAGGAACACGCTGCCCTGTTACGCCTCGCAGCGGGTGGCTTTCGGGACATGACCCGTATCGCCAGTGGTAATCCTGGAATCTGGCTGGACATCTGTGCCGAGAACCGCGAGGCCATCCTCAGTGGTCTCGACGGGCTCATCGACGGTCTGCGCCGGATGCGCGAGATCGTGCGCGATGATGACCGCGCCGCTCTGTACGAGCGTCTCCGCCGGGCGCGTGAGGCCAGGGCCAATCTGCCCGTGCGCGGCACGCACCCGAACGAGCTCGCCGAAGTGCGAATTCCCATTCCTGATCGGCCCGGTGCCGCTGCGGAGGTGTTCACGCTGGCCGCCGAACTCGGTGTCAACATCACCAGCTTCGAAGTCGTGCACAGTGTCGAGGGCAACCGCGGCGTGGCCATCGTGCTCATCGACGTGCACGATACGGAACTGTTTCGCGGTGGCCTGCTGGCACGCGGATTCCACCCGGCAGTGCAACGGCTCGACTGATGGTTGCGGGCGACTCCGGCCGACCGTCGAGCACGGTGTATCTGGTGCAGGCCATCGAGCATCCGCTCGATGCGGTGGTCGCGGTTCCCGGCAGCAAGAGCATCGCCAACCGGGCGCTGGTGTGCGCTGCGCTGGCCGATGGCGTCTCGACGCTGCGAAACGTGCCCGGCGGCGATGACACAGCGGCAATGCTCGAGTGCATTGCGCTGCTCGGTGCCGGGGTCGGGGTCGCTGCCGATGATGAGACGGTGGTCGAGATCCATGGCACTGCAGCCGAGCTGCGCCCGGGTCCGCTGACGCTTCCCACCCGTTTGGCCGGGACGACGTCGCGTTTTGTCACGGCGCTCTGTGCTCTCGGGAGCGGGCACTACGAGATCGATGGTCTCCCTCCGTTGCGCGCCCGGCCAATGGGCCCGCTGCACGATGCGCTCGTGTCGCTGGGCGTCGCGGTGCAGCCCGCTGAGCGTTGGGGCCACCTGCCGGTGACGGTGGGCGGTCTCGGGATGCCGGGCGAACGGGGTGCGGCGCCCGTCGATGGGCCGCGCCGGGTCGTGTCGATGCCGGGCGACATCAGCAGCCAGTACATCACGGCACTGATGTTGATCGCCCCCTACCTGCCCGGTGGGCTACGCATCGAGCTGACGACCCCGCTGGTGTCACGTCCCTACGTGACCATCACGACGCAGGTCATGGCCATCTTCGGCGTCACCGACGTGAGCGTGGCCACCACGACCATCGACGTTGCTCCCGGTCGCTATGTGGCGTGCTCGTATGCCATCGAGCCCGATGCCAGCTCGGCCAGTTACCCGCTCGCAGCCGCAGCACTCTGTGGTGGGCGAGTGAGCATCCCTGATCTCGGCGCCGAGGCGATGCAGGGCGACGCAGCGTTTGCCGACGTGCTCGGGGCGATGGGGTGCACGGTGTCTCGCGACGGGCGCGGCACCACCGTCGAACGCCACGGAGCACTGCATGGCATCAGTATCAACATGGCCGACCTCTCCGACCTCGTGCCCACGTTGGCCGTGGTGGCACCCTTTGCCGACTCACCGACCGAGATCACCGGTGTCGGCTTCATTCGCGCCAAGGAGAGCGATCGTCTGGGTGATCTCGTGGCCGAGCTCCGTCAGTGCGGCATCGACGCCAACGAGCTGGACGATGGTCTGCACATCAACCCCGGCGTCACCGCTGGTGCAGCGATGCAGACGCATCACGATCACCGTCTGGCAATGGCCTTCGCGATTCTGGGTCTGCGCCTGCCGGGTGTGCGCGTGCACGATCCCAACGTGGTCACCAAGAGCTGGCCCGCTTTCTGGACGATGCTCGAATCCATGCGGAGCGAACGTTGACCACCGTGGCGGCATTCGATGTCGATGGCACGCTGACGACGCGCGACTGCGTGGTGCCATTCCTCCAACTGCTCGCCGGGCGCACGCGTTTGATCGCAGGGATCGTGGCGCACCCCATCGCCTTGGCGGGAGCCGTGGCGCGGCGCGATCGCGACCGCTTCAAGGCCCTCGGCGTGCGCGCAGCGTTCGCCGGCCGCGAGTCCGGGGCCGTGGAGCAGATCGGCGTGCGCTTTGCCGAGACGGTGCGCGGCACCTATCTGCGGGCCGATACGCCGCGTCGGCTCGAGTGGCACCAACAACAAGGTCATCTGGTCGTGCTGGTGTCGGCATCGCTCGGTTCGTACCTGCACCCGTTGGGGAAGATGCTCGGGGTGGACGGCGTGCTGTGCACGGAGGTAGCGGTTGGAAGCGATGGCCGTTTCACGGGCACACTCGATGGGCGCAACTGCCGTGGGCCCGAAAAAGAGGTGCGCCTGCGCCAGTGGTTGGCCGACAAGAACCTCAGCGACGCAGAGCTGTGGGCCTATGGTGACAGCGCCGGCGATCGAGAGCTGCTTTCGATCGCCCACCATCAGATGCTCGTGAAAGACCGCCAGGTGTCAGCCGTGCCGGAAATACCCTCATGATCGGCGCCCTGCTCAAGGAGGCCCGTCCGAAGCAGTGGACGAAGAACGTCCTCGTCTTCGCCGCGCCGGGTGCGGCCGGCGTGCTGTCTCACGGTGATCAGCTGCTTCGTTCCCTCGTGACGTTTGCTGCGTTCTGCTTGGCCGCTAGCGGTACCTACTACTGGAACGACATTCTCGATGTGGAAGCAGATCGGGCCCACGTACGGAAGCGCAACCGGCCCATCGCCAGCGGCGCTGTACCCATCGGACTGGCCCGCATCATTGGCACCTTGCTGCTGCTGGCCGGGCCCGCCCTGGCATTCGCGGTGCGCTGGCAGGCGGGTGCTGCCTGTGTGGCCTACATCGTGCTCACCAGCACCTACAGCATGCTGTGGAAGCACATCGCCGTCGTTGACCTTGCAGCGGTGGCCAGTGGCTTCGTGCTGCGCGCCGTTGCTGGCGCCGCCGGCACCAACGTGCACATGAGCACCTGGTTCGTGCTCTGCACCACGTTCGGATCGTTGTTCATCGTGACCGGCAAGCGCTACGCCGAACTGCGTGAGCTCGGCGACAACCCCACCACGGCACGCGCCACGCTCGACTACTACTCGATGGACTACCTGCGCACGGTGCTGGCCATCAGCTGCGGATCAGCGCTGGTGTCGTACTGCCTGTGGGCGTTCGAGGCCAAGGAGATCAGTGGCACGCGTTGGCCCTCGTACGAGTTGTCCATCGTGCCGATGCTCATTGCGCTGCTTCGGTATCTGCTGATCATCGAACAGGGTCACGGCGCGGCGCCGGAGGAGATCTTCGCAGCCGACCGCACGTTGCAGGTGCTGGGTGTTGTCTGGCTGGTCATCTTCGCGTCGGGGGTCTACATCACATGAGCTCGAAGTCCTTCAATGAGATCCTCGCCAGTGTCGAAGGCATCGATGGGTGGATGTCGCCCGACCAGGCGCGTGCGCTCTTCGACGCTGCGTCGGCGTGTCACGCCGGTGACCAGATCATTGAGATCGGAAGCTTCCGCGGCCGCAGCACGGTCGTGTTGGCCTCGGCGGCACCCGACGGCGTTGCGATTGTGGCCATCGATCCGCATGCCGGTAACGATCGCGGCCCGCAGGAGATCGACGGCTTCGCGCAAGAGGCCGAGGGCGACCACGCCATCTTCAACGCCAACCTTGCCGCAGCCGGTGTGGCTGGACGCGTGCGGCACGTGCGAGCGATGAGCAACGACGCCCACGCCCAGGTCGAAGGCTCGATCAACGTGCTCTACATCGACGGCGCCCACCGATACGCACCAGCGCTACACGACATCGAGCAGTGGGGTGCCCGGGTTCGCCCCGGGGGCACGCTGTTGATCCATGACTCGTTCTCATCGGTCGGGGTCACGGGCGCCATCGTGCGCACGCTGATGTTCGGTACACGCTTTCGGTACGTCGGCCGGGCCCGTTCGATGACCATTTACCACGCCGATCTCGATGGCAGCACGCGCAGTCGTGTCATCAACGCGCTGCGACAGCTCGTGCAGTTGCCGTGGTTCGCGAAGAACCTGGCAGTGAAGGTGTTGATCACCCTCAAGCTCGGCCGGTTGTGGCGGTTGTTCGGTCGCCCTGAGCCTGAGTGGCCCTACTGAGCAGCACTGACTGCTGAACCATCTCAGTGGGTGGCGGTAGCATCCTGTTCGTGTTCAGCCCAAAGTCGATGCCGTGAACAAGCTGACACCCCCGACGCGACTCACCGGATGGGGGCGCGCCACTGCCAGCGGGGCCAGCGTCTTGCCGGTGAGCCGTGGCAACATCGCCGATGCCGTCGTGGGTGCCCCCGAGCGCGGCGCGCTCGTGCGTGGCCTCGGGCGGTCGTACGGCGATGCAGCGCAGAACGCCGGGGGATTGATCCTGCGTCTTGCTGGTCTCGCCGGCGATGCGGTGCTCGACACGGTGCAGCACACGGTGACGGTGGGTGCCGGGGTGAGCATTGACGACCTCTTGCGGGTCACCGTGCCGCAGGGGTACTTCGTGCCGGTCACACCCGGAACCCGTTTTGTCACCATCGGCGGGGCCATTGCCAGCGACATCCACGGCAAGAACCACCATGGCGAGGGCTCGTTCGGCAACCATGTCCGACGGATCAGCCTGCTGCTGGCCGACGGCACGACCCTTGAGATCAGCCCGAGCCAGCACACGGAGCTGTTCTGGGCGACCATTGGCGGTATGGGCCTGACGGGCGCCATCGTCGATGCCACCATCAGCATGTTGCCCATCGAGACGAGTCGCTGCATCGTCGACACCACACGCGCCCACGACCTCGAGCACATCCTCACGCTCATGGAGGAAGGCGACGACCGCTACCGGTACTCGGTCGCATGGATCGACCTGATGGCCAAAGGCCGCCACCTTGGTCGCAGCGTGCTGACCCGCGGTGATCACGCCACGGTCGAGCAACTGACAGGCTCTGCCACCTCCTCGCCGCGGCACTACGATCCGCGCGTGGTGGCCAGCGTGCCCCCCGTGGTGCCGGTCAGTCTGATCAATAACTTGTCGGTCAGGGCATTCAACGAGTTCTGGTTCCGCAAGGCGCCGCTGTACCGCACCGATGAAATCCACTCGCTCGCCGGGTTCTTCCATCCCCTCGACATGGTCGGCTCGTGGAACCGCATCTATGGTCCCCGGGGGTTCGTGCAATACCAGTTCCTCGTGCCCTTCGGGCAGGAAGACGCCCTTCGCCACATCGTCGAGCGCTTTGCAGCGTCGGGGGCCGCCAGCTTTCTGGCCGTGCTCAAGCGGTTCGGGGCCGGCAATGCCGCACCGCTCAGCTTTCCCGCACCAGGCTGGACCCTGGCGCTCGACATCCCGGCATCGTTCAGCGGCCTCGGCGAGATATTGCACGAACTCGACCACACCGTGCTCGATGCCGGTGGTCGGCACTATCTGGCCAAGGATTCGCACACCACGCCCCAGGCCATCAGCCGCGGCTACCCGCGCTTGGCCGAATGGCAGGACGTGCGAAACCGCTCTGACCCCACCGGCGTCTGGCGCAGCGATCTCGGTCGCCGCCTGGGCCTGATCGCCTGAGATACCTCTCCCGATTTCCCCTCGACGACACACGATCGACCGGCCTGGTCCGGTCGGCTGAATGGAGCACTTCATGCACAACGCATTCGCGCAGCCACAGACGATTCTGCTGCTGGGGGGCACGAGCGACATCGGGCTTGCCATCGTGCGCGCCCTGGTGTCGCCGACATGTCACGACATCGTGCTGGCCTGTCGCAACCCATCCGCAGCCGACGAGGCGGTTGCGTCCTTGCGCGCAGACGGCCGCAATGTCACCGCTGTTCGCTTTGATGCGTCGCAACCAGCCACGCATGCCGCGCTGATCACCGACGTGGTCTCCCGGGTCGGCGACATCGACCTGGTGATCATGGCCTTTGGCGTGTTGGGGGATCAGGGCAACTTCGATCAGGATCCCGTTGCCGCCGCCGAGGCCGTGACCGTGAACTATGTCGGTGGGGTCAGCTCCGGCCTGGCGGTTGCTGCGCAGTTCCGCAAGCAGGGACACGGTCGGCTGGTGGTGCTGTCCAGTGTTGCCGGCGAGCGCACCCGTAAGTCGAACTTCGTGTACGGCTCGTCGAAAGCCGGTATCGATGCGTTCGCGCAGGGGCTCGGCGATTCCCTGGTTGGCACGGGTGCCACGGTGCTCATCGTGCGTCCTGGGTTTGTGCACAGCGCGATGACCGCTGGCCTGGCCGCCGTGCCGTTCTCCACCACGCCCGAGGCCGTCGCCGAGGCGACTGTTCGCGGCCTGCATGCTGCGAAGCGCACGGTGTGGGCACCAGGCATCCTGCGCTATGTGTTCATGATCCTGCGCCACCTGCCCGGCGCCGTGTTCCGCCGCCTGCCGCTGGGTTGATCGACCGCAGCTGGCTGCCTAGATGCCGACCCGGTAGATCTTGGCAGTCAGAACATTGTCGGGCGCCACGTGGAACTCGGGCTTCATCACCCGGTTGAACGTGACACGCCTGCGGTGCAGCACATGATCGATGGTGGCGGCCGTAGCGGCAACGATTGCCGGGGCGATCGCTGTCTTGCCGTGATGTATCACCGGAGCGTCCACCGACTGCTCGACGAGGTCGGCATCGACGGGCCCGCGCACTGTGTACGGAATGGTGGTGGTCCATCGCAGGGAGATGACCCGGTGCTCGAAACGGCTGTTCAGCAGCCGTTCGATGTCGTGCTCGAGCCCGCTCCTGTGCAGGTATCCGCTGATCTCGGCGTCGAATGACGCAGCGTGCTTTGGCTCGAAATCAAGCGTGCCGTCGGTGAGGCGGCACCACCACAGATGGGTGGGGAAGTCGACGATCTTCGCGCTGGCGGCCTCGGGCACCTCGATGTAACCGGCGCGCCCGACGCGCATCATCTCGAGTATCACTGCCGCAGGATCGGTGACGTGTTCGAGAAGGTGCGAACAGATGACGTAATCGAATGCGCCATCAGCGAAGGGCATGCGCGACGCATCGCCGTGGAACAGTGGCCGGCTGACGCGCGCCTTCGCATAGCCACTGCGCTGCGCAGCGCTGGCTTCATCAGGAAACCAGTCGAGCAGCACATCGGCCCGCCAGTGCGGCTTGTCGCCGCTGCCGATGTCGAGCACGAGGTCGGTGGCACGGACGGGAATGTGAATACGTCGCTGCCAAAAGTTCCTCACCTCGGTGATCAACCCCATACCGACACGCTCAGCCTCCCGCTTCGCGTTGGTGGGCAGATGGCTCGCCAACATCGGCAGGGTTCACGCCATCGCCCGTGGTGCAGCGGCGGTAGAGCAACATCAAACCGTTCTCGTAGGTCCCGACGCGGCAGAAGTGATCGGCCATGATCTGGTTCGGTACTTCGGAGCCGTGTTTGGACGAAGCGTTCGGCTCTTTCCATCCGGTCCACAGGTTGGACAGGATGACCCAATCGGCTGACTGCAGGTCGCTCGCCAGACGCGAGCCCTCCTGATCGGCCAGACCGGGATCCATCTCGATGAAGTAGGTGGCGGGTGTGAGTTCCGGGAACATGTAATAGAACATCACGTCGCTGTAGATGGTGCGGCTGAGGTCGGCAGGCCCGACCAGCAGGCGTTGGCCGGGGGAGGACATCGCTGCCAGATCGGCGATCAGTGCGTTTGAGGCCTTGGCGGCATGGTATTCGCCCATCCAGAACTGTCGGCCGTTGTGCTGCACCTCGAACGGCACTGGCTTGTTGCCAACGGCCACCCGGGCCTGCAGCAGGTAGGCGCGATAGGTGAAGAACGGGCACACGACGAGCAAGAGCAGAGCGACCAGTGCGCCGCCGATCAGTGCCCGCGGCCGGGCACCAAGGCGGGGGAGGCGCCACTGGCTGACCTCGATGAAGCTGACGGGCAGCAACGCGAAGCCAACGCAGGTGACCCATGCCAGGTGCGTGGAGTCAGGCCGCTGCAGGCCCTGGGGGATCAGGCCCAACCCGAAGAGTGCCGCAACCATCATGGTGACGGCGCGGGCGTGGTTGCCGACCCGGCGGAGCGCGAAGAACGCAACGACCACATGGATGACCGCAACGATGATCATCAGGAAGAACCAGATGAACAGCTGATGACTGGCGCTGATCGCAGGCAGTCGCCACCACGGTGGGGGACCCTCGGCAACGGCCTGTAACGCGCCGTCGATGACGCTCCAGCTGGGGGGCCTGGGCAGCTCGCGACCCGGCCGCAGATACACCACGGGATCCAACACCATGCCGCGGATGCTCGGCACGATGCCGGCCCGGATGATGTGCGCGACCATCGGGATGATGCCGAGGCCAATACCGACGGCAAAGCCGCGCCACTGGCGGCGGCGGCGACGCAGCAGCAGCCAGCCGTGGGCGAGGCCGAGCGCGATCACGAGATCGGGACGGAAGCACAGCGCGAGCCCGGCGAGCAGACCGGCCACGACGATGTTGCGGCGCGCGCTGCTGGCGCGCTCGTGCCCGTGCTGCTGTTGGGCGATGTTGTGGCTGCGCACGGCGAAGACGATGCTCCACAGGCCGAGCGCCACGCCGCCCTCCCAGCCGAGCGCCGAAAGGCCGATCGGTGTGAGCACCAGCAGCGTGCACGCAACAGCGCACGAGGTGGCAGCGATGCGTCCCCACGCCCGGGTGAGCGCGTACACGGCGAAGATGACGCCGATGTGCTGGAGCAGACCGAACGTGCGCTCGCTGGCCAGTGAATGGCCGAACAGTTCGTACCAGCGGGCCAGCACACCCAGCGATGCCGGACCGTAGAGGTGCAGGAAGTCGACGTTGGGTACATCGCCCGCCGCTACACGCTCGGGGAAGACGAGCATGAAGCCCTCCTCCATGGTGCTGCCGGTGGATGCGTACAACCCGCGCAGCGGCAGGGCGATGACCGCAGCGAT
Organism: Actinomycetota bacterium; assembly: GCA_009726095.1. GTDB lineage: Bacteria > Actinomycetota > Acidimicrobiia > Acidimicrobiales > Ilumatobacteraceae > WLMZ01. The sequence goes on along the minus strand of WLMZ01000015.1, from coordinate 27,362 downwards.
GATGGCCAACACGGTGAGGTCGATTCGACCGGGGACCCGCCAGCGCAGGTCGTCGCCGAGCACGAACGCACGTGGTTTGGCGCTGGCGGGAACATTCGGGGCAGACACAGTGTGCAGATGCTACGTGGGATTTCGCGTGAAGTCGGGGACGGCATGGTTTGTGCCGTACGATGCTGAGTCATGCGTTGCCCCGGATCCCTCCCCAGGTGAACCGAGGATGAGCGACCCCCGCCAGCTCGGTGAGTATGCCGATGAGATGAAGCACATGGGTGTGCGCCGCGTGCACGTGCTGGCGTGGCGCGACTACGACGATCCTGACGCCGGCGGGTCCGAACTGCATGCCCATGAGTTCATGCACCGTTTCGCCGATGCGGGTCTCGACGTGCTCCATCGCACCTCTTCGGCCGTGGGGCTGGCCCCGACGCAGACCCGATCTGGTTATTCAGTCGTACGCAGAGGCAGCCGCTACAGCGTGTTCCCGCGCACCGTTGCCTCTGAGCTCACCCACCGGATGGGTGGCTACGACGCGCTGGTCGAGATATGGAACGGTGTGCCGTGGTTGTCGCCGCTGTGGTGCCGCAAACCACGCATCATGTTCTTGCACCACGTGCACGGCCCGATGTGGGGGCAGCTCCTGCCCGGGCCGCTGGCCGCGGCCGGGCGGATCATGGAGACCCGGCTGGCGCCACCGCTGTACCGGGGCACCCGTACGCTCACGCCGTCGGAGGCCACGCGCGCCGAGCTGCTCCATCTGGGGTTCCCGCCCGATCACGTCACCGCCGTGAACAATGGTGTCGATCCGTTCTTCCAACCCGGGGGCCTGCCGTCGAAGGACCCGCTGGTGGTCGCTGTCGGCCGCCTGGCGCCGGTGAAGCGGTTCGACCGGCTCATCGAGGCTGCGGTGGTGGCCCGGCGTCGCGTGCCGACCATGCGTCTGGTGATCGTGGGAGAGGGGCCCGAGAAGCTCCGGCTCGAGGAGATGGTGCGCACGCATGATGCGTCGTCGTGGATCACGCTGGCCGGGCACCTCAAGCGTGAGGACCTACGCGCCATGTATCAACAGGCGTGGGTGGTGAGCAGCGCCTCGCTGGCCGAAGGATGGGGGCTCACGCTCACCGAGGCTGCGGCGTGTGGCGTGCCGGCGGTGGCCACCAACATCAGCGGTCACCGTTGCAGCGTGGTCGACGGCCGGACCGGAGTCCTTGCAGAGCTCGAGCAACTCGGCGACGTGCTGGCTGATGTGCTGCTCGACGACGCCCGCCGCCGCCAACTCGGCGGCGATGCGCTGGAACGCGCCCGCACCTTGACGTGGGACGCGTCAGCGCTCGGTGTGATCAGGGGTTTGCACGGCGAGGTCCTTCGCAGCAAACAGCGCAAGGCGACCCGCTACCCGACGGCGCGTCATGCGTGACCGCCTGGTTGCGATCGTCGAACGAGTGACCGTACGGACCCGCTGGGTCGTGCTGCTGACCGGGGTCGTGTGCCTGCCGTTGGTGGTGGCGCTCGTCGCGCTGGCCCGCACCCACTGGAGCCCTGTGCTCGATCTGGCGATGACCGAGTTGCGCGTCCGCGACGTCGGTACATGGCACACACCGTTGATTGGCCTGCCGGGGCGTGTCGGCAATTTCCCCGATCAGGGCAGCCATCCTGGGCCGCTCAGCTTCTATCTGCTGGCCCCGACGTACCGGCTGTTCGGGAGCACTGCGTGGTCGATGGAGCTGGGCACCGTGATCATCCATACGGCAGCCGTGGCCGCAGCGCTGTCGCTGGCCGCTCGGCGCGGTGGGCGCCGAGGCTGCATCGCCGTGGCGGTGCTGTTGTCCGTGATCATGCGCGGGTACGGCGGCAATGTGCTGACGCAGCCCTGGAATCCGTATCTGCCCGTGATTCCATGGATTGTGGTGCTGCTGGCGGTCTGGTCCGTGCTCGAGGGCGACGCAGCGGCGTTGGTCGTCTTCGTGGCCGCTGGCTCCCTGTGTGCGCAGACCCACCTGCCCTACATCGGCCTCGTTGGGGGTCTGGGCGGGCTGTTGGTGATGTGGCTCGTGCTGCGCCAGCGCATCGGCACGCCAGTTTCGATGCCCGGGCTGCGCCGCTGGTCTATCACCGCGGGGGTGTTGGGGGTGCTGTTGTGGCTGCCGCCGGTGGCAGACCAGTTGCGCCGCACGCCGGGCAACCTCTCGATGCTCAGCGACTATTTCCGCAACCCGCCCGAGGAGAGCATCGGGTTTCGTCACGCCGCCAGGTTGTTGCTCGAACACCTCAACGTGGTTCGCGTCGCGTCGGCTGCGGTGCAGCACTCCGACTACTTCAAGACCGTGTCGTTCTCTCCGGGCGGTTCGCTGATCCCCGGGGTACTGGTGGTGCTGCTGTGGGTGGCCAGCGTGGTGGTGGCGTGGCGCCTCGGTGTTCGCTCGCTCGTGCACCTGCATGCGGTCATCGGGGCCACGCTGCTGCTCGAATGGGTGGCCATGGCCCGGATCTTCGGCAAGGTCTGGTACTACCTCACGTTCTGGGCGTGGGGCGTGCTGATGCTCATGCTGTTCGCGATCTGCTGGTCGGCGGCGGTCGCTGTGCGGCGCTGGTCCCCGGCCCGGTCCGGCGGCATCCAACGGATCGGCGCGATGTCTGGTGTTGCGCTGTTGAGCGCCTCGACGCTGGCGTTCTCGTGGAGTGCACTCAGCCTGAAGCCGCCGGAGAACCAGCTGTCGCGCACGCTCGGCGCCGTGGTCGGCCCCACCGCGAATGCCCTGGCGGCCGGAACAGGCGCTGCCGATGGCAAAGCGGGCACCTACCTGATCACCTGGACCGACGTGGCGTTCTTCGGATCGCAGGGCTATGGCCTGGTGAGCGAACTCGAGCGCCGAGGGTTCACGGTGGGCGTGGCCAACGCTTGGCGGGTGCCGGTCACCCAGCAGCGCGTGCTGCGTGCTGCTGACTCCACCGCTGAGGTGCATCTGGCAACGGGCAAGTTCATCGACGAATGGCGCGCCAAACCGGGTGTCGTCGAGGTGGCCTTTGTCGAGCCGCGCAACTCCGAGCAACTGGCGCTGTACAACACCTTGCGTGACTCGGTGATCAGCGAGCTCCGCAGCCTCGGGCTCGGCGATCTCGTCGACGAGGTCGATTCGAACCTGTTCAGCGTGCAGCTCGACCCACGCGTGCCCCCGTCGCTGCAGGCGCGCATCGACAGGATGCTGCTGCTCGGTCAGCCCACCGCTGTGTTCATCGCCCCGGCCGGTACGTCGGAATCCTGAGCGTCTGCCGGCTGCTGGTCTGGGGCGGTCGACGTTTGTAACGCAGCGGGATTGTGGCGTCGGATGCGGTCGATGACCCACATGATGCTGGCAGCGTCGATGATCGCGAGCAGCGGCAGCATGGGGATGTGGAAACGCGGGTTGCCCCATGATGCGATCGGCAGCAGTTGGAGACCAATCAGGGTGACGCCGATGATGGCCCGACGGGGTCCGCAGCGCCGATCGCGGCGCCACCCCAGAAACAGCAGGCCGAGGCCGGGCAGGGCGAGCATCCACGACAGGTGGTAGTAGCCGTCGGTGGTGAAGGTGATGGCGTTGTACACGGCCGAGGGCAGCGTGAGGTGTGAACCGTTGCCCAGCACCTCGGGGAGGATGCCGTGGTCCTGTTCCATCATCAGCAGGAACCGCTTGGGGATCTGGCGCAGTTCCTCGCCCGGGTTGCGCACGATGAAACGCAAGCCCGCTCTGGTGTTGGCGGGATTGCGCACCTCTTCGGGCAGGTTGGGGTCGGCGCACCATGCGTGGTCGGCCCACGAGAAGCCGCCGTTCGATCCCGGGAAGCGCGACATGCACATGCCGTCGCCCAGGTTCGTGGAGATGGGGATGAACCGGTGGAACACGATCTCGTTGCGGATGGTGAGTGGCATCAGCATGAGCAGGAACGGGATGGTGGCCCAGCCGAGATGGCGTAGTGCGCCGCGCCACCCGCGACCCGCGCAGAGTGCTGCGACGCCGAGGCCGATCATGATCGGGAACGAAAATGGCCGCACCACGACCGAGCAACCGAGGGCGAGGCCGAACCACAGCAGGTGACGCCTGCTCATCGGTCCGCTGGACCAGTCGTGGTCGACGAGGATGGCCACGCACAGCAGGAAGGTGAAGATGAATGTGGTCTCCACCGAGAACGTGGCCACGCCCAAGATAAGGCTGGGGAACAGGGCAACGATCGCTGCGGCGATGATGCCGATGCGGGCGGTGAACGCCTTGCGGGCAATGAAGTACACGAGGGCGATCGATGCAGTGGACAGCAGCACGTGCAGACCCGCCGTCAGGTGGGCCTGGTTGTCGGGCAGCGGTGTGTGCATGCCGATCCAGTAGACGACGGCGAGAAGGGCGGGGAAGCCGACCGGGTAGTACGAGGTTGGCTTGCCGGTCATGTACGACCGGTAGCCGTTGCCGTGGGCCATGTCGTTGCCGAAGTACCAGTACGAGTACTGATCGCCGCTCTCGATCACGCTCTGGGGATGGGTACGGGCAGCCCACAGCGCCCAACCGAGGCGCAATGCAAAACCGACCGCAAGGACGACCAGCAGGTGCCGAGCGGCGCGTGTGCGTGCGAATGTGCGAAGCCGAGCGACCAGAACCACGGCTGGAAGTATGGCACGCACCGGGTCCATCGGCTGTGCCACGGCGGGCCTGTCATGCACGTGTCCTCCACGTGCCGTGCACGTGTCGGGTAGTGTCGGCCGATGCGTCTCGGACCGGCGGGAGTGGGCATGTGGCGCCGTATGGGCAGATTCCACGACAAACATCCGGCGCTGGTCACCGGGTTGGCGGCCACCGTCTTGAGTTGTTGGGTGTCGTGGTCGCTGCTGTCGCATCTGCGCTCGCAGACGTCCACCGATCCCGATGCAGCGCTGTTCGTCTGGTCGATGGCCCACGCGCCACATCGTCTCCTCGGTGGCCACAATCCGTTCGTCGCGACGGCGATCTTCGCTACGTCCGGTGGCGCGAACCTGGCCTATAACGCCACCGCAACATTGCTGGGTCTGCTGATGTGGCCGGTGACCAGCGTGGCGGGCCCGATCGCTGCGCTCAACATGTTGACCGTGCTGACCCCGGTGACCGGCACGCTGGCGGCCCGTCGGCTCCTGCACGTCTTGACCGGCCGATCGGGCGCGGCGGCCACCCTGGGAGCGTTCGTCATCGGGTTCTCTCCCTTCGTCCTCATGCACAACGGCGGACGCTTTCAGCTCGCCTTCCAGGCGATCGTGCTGTTGCTGCTGGCCGAGGCGATCATCGTGGCGCGCTCCTACGCACGCGGCCAGGGGCTGCCACGGGGGCGCACGCTCGCCCTCGGTGTGCTGGGTGGCGTGCAGTTGTGGATCGGTACCGAGCAACTGATCATCGCGTTGCTGGTCGGGCTTCTGGCAGGTGCCGGGGTGCTGGCGGCGTGGTCGGCCGACGGACCGACGCGTCAGCGGGTGCCGCGTGCGAAGCGGCGCGATGGGGCCACCCTTGGACTTGCGGCCCTCGGTGCTGTCGTCGTGGCGGCGCCCTTCTTGACCGCTTTGTTGTTCGGCGCCGAGCGGTACGGCGGCGGGTACCACCAATCGGCGCGGTCGTTGTTCGGTCTGCGGCTGTCCAACGCATTCACCGCCACAGAGGCCACCCTGATTCGTTCGCCGTTGCCGTTGGCCGTGGACCGGTCATCGCTGAGCCCCTTCTACGCCGAGGACATCGGGTATCTCAGCGTGATCGGGATCGCCATCTTGATGCTGGTGGGCGTCACCTGGCGACGGCGCTCACGCCTGCAGCGCGGCGCGCTCGTGGTGGCGCTCGGCTGCTGGGTGCTGGCGCTGGGACCAACCATGCGGTGGTCGGGGATGCGTTGGGGCGTTCCCGGGCCCTGGAGACTGATGGAGCTCATCCCGGTGCTGCAGGAGATCATCGCCAACCGCATGTTCTGGGGCACGTTCGTGTGTCTGGGCGTGATCATCGCCGAGGTCGGATCGGCCAATCGTGGAACATCCGATCGTCCGCTGCGATGGGCATGCTGGGCGTTGGCGCTGCTGCTGTTCCCGGCGCAGTACACCCAGACCCGCTCGGTGTCGGCGGCTGCGGACACGCTGGTGCGTCAGCAGTGCCACGGTGAGTTGGCCGTCACGCTCCCGCAGGCCCTCGAACACGAGGGCATGGCGTTGCAGGCGCGAACCGATTTCGCATTCGACATGTACCGCGGCTTTGCGTTCCGGTCGTCATCATTACCCAAGGGCGACCGGTTGGGAATCGACGACGTCGCAGAGCGAGGCACGGCAGCCAACTCCGCATCCACGATCGCCATCGATGAACTGAGGTCTGCGGGTATCGGTTGCGTGATCGTGCCGGCGTCATCGCTCGGCACGATCGAGCATCTGGCCATGGTGCTCGGGGCGCCGATGGTTGCTGGTGACGTGGCCGTGTGGCCGCACCCCTGATCGCGTTGGGCGAGCAACAGCGCTAGCCCAGCAGCATCCCTGCCGCCACCGTGACGGAAAGGCATGTGCCGATCCACAGCGCTCCGGTCAGACGCGGCGTCATCCGGGCGCGGCGCAAGGGTTGCTCGACCAGCAGGTGCAGTGCCGTGGCCGCAGCGAACGAGACCACCACCTTGCTGATCAGGCTCGGCCAGCGCCCGGCGTGCGCGAAGTGATGGTCGATCATCAAGACCACGGGCCAATGCACGAGGTAGATGGAATAGCTCATCACGCCCACCTTCACGATGGGACGCACCGACAACAGTCGTGCCAGGTGGCCGTGCGACAGCACACCGAGGATGACCACGACGCTGACGATGCCGACAGCGACGTAGCCGCCATGGAGCAGCCACCCCGGGTCGGAGCTGCCGAAGATGCCGTAGCCGATCAGCGCGGCGAGCGCCGGGAGGGCAGCAAGACCCCATGCGTTGGCGTTGGTCGTGAGAATCGATGGGCGGTGCTGCAGTGCCAGGGCCAACAGGCAGCCCGCCAGCAGTTCGGCCATGCGCCGTTCGGTCCCGAACTCGGCTCGGTAGGCCGGAGAGCTGACCGCGAGCTGGACGACGGCCGACACGAGCCAACCGGCACTCAGTACTGCCGCGAGCGTGGCCGCCGGCCGGCGCGTGAGCGCAGCGATCGCGAAGGCAATCACCAACAGCAGGTAGAACTGTTCCTCGACGGCCAGCGACCAGAACGGACCGAGCGGCCCGACGATGGTGCGCAGCAACTGCGCCTCGCCCGACGCGATGACATGCCAGTTCGTGTAACCCCAGATTCCAGCGGCGGCATCCGATGGCTGCATGCCCGGCCATTCGCGCGACGCCAACAGCACCACGAGCGCAATCACCGTGAGCGATGCAGGGGCGAGGCGTCGAATACGGCGGCTCCAGAAGCGACGCAGGTCGATCGCCGCGTTGGCCTGGTGTTCGGCCAGCAACATACGCGTCACCAGGAACCCGCTGAGGGTGAAGAACACAGAGACCCCAATGAAGCCTCCGGTCTGCACGTTGAGCCTGGACGTGGCCGAGGCGTGGTATAGCACGACGGCGGTCACCGCCCAGGCGCGGAGTCCGTCGAGCGCCGGTTCATATGCGGGGGAGCGGTGGTCGTTCACAGTGGTGGGCGTGCGGCGGGACGGATGCGGCGAGACTGTAGCGGAACCCGCCCGGTCAGGCCTCACGACGCTATTGTCGGCAAGCGTGGAAAGCGGGGGGCACGACATCGATGAAGCGCCCGTCGCTGCCCCAGAGGCTGACCCGCAGGAGTCGTTCTACCGTCGTCTGATCGTGATGGTCACAGTGGTCGGTGGGCTCTGGCGTGTGGGCTATCTGATCGCCACGAAGTGGCATCAGCGTCTGCGACTGAACGACTCGTTCTATTACAGCTCGCAGGCGTGGCAGAACGCCCACGGGCACTGGTTCCGCGACTTTCTCGGCACCCATCCAGCGGCCGAACACGCACCGTTGACCTCGATTCTGCTGATGCCGTCCAGCCTGCTGGCACACCACGAGTTCTGGCAGCGCGCCACCAACACCATCGTCGGTATTGCCGTGATTCCGCTGATTGCGATGGTGGCCCGCCGGGTGGGCGGCCGTCGGGTCGGGGTGATTGCGGCGGCCATCGCTGCCGTGTACGCGAACCTGTGGATGAACGACTCGTTGATCATGTCGGAGACCATCTCCACGCTGTTGGCCGTACTTGCGTTGTGGTTCGCGTTCAAGCATCGCGATCGTTTCGATATCCGCAGCGCGCTGGTCTGCGGCGCGATCGTGGGTCTCGCTGCGCTGGCGCGCAGCGAACTGGTGCTGCTCGCTGCGCTGTTTGCGCTGATCGGCGTTCGCAGTCATCCCGTGCGGGTGTGGGCGGCGCGGTCCGGGGTCCTGTTGCTGACGTCGATGCTGGTGTTGGTGCCATGGATTGCGTACAACGTGCCCCGCTTCCATCATGTGGTGCTCATCAGCACCAACGAGGGTGGAGCGCTCGGCGGTGCCAACTGCGACGACGCCTACTCTGGAGCTGCGCTCGGTGGGTGGTCATTGCTCTGCGTCGTCGACAACGTTGATCGTCCCGAGGAGGATGCCTCGGATCGCTCGATCCGCCTACGTCACGACGCGCTGTCATACGCCCGCGACCATGCAAGCCGGATCCCCGTGGTCGTTGCGGCACGGATCGCCCGCTCGGCCGACCTCTACGGCCTTGGAGATCTCGTGCGCTTTGACGTCGGCGAGGAACGCGCCCGGTGGGCGTCATGGCTTGGCATCGTGTCGTGGTGGGCGCTGGCGCCGTTGGCGGCCCTCGGTTGGTGGCGCCAGCGGCGGGTGAACGGCTGGGTCCTCGCGGCCCCGGCCATCGCAGTGTTGTTCACCACGGTGGTGTTCTACGGCGCTCACCGGCTGCGCTCGCCAATGGAGCCGGTCACGGTCATCTGCGCCGCAGTTGCGTTGGCCTCATGGTCGCCGGTTGCATCATGCCTCGATACGTTCATCGAACGGCGCCGCCGCTGATGAGTTCACCCGCCCCATACCGGGCACGCGTTCCGTATCAGCCCGCCCTCGATGGCGTGCGCTCGGTCGCAGTGGTGATGGTGCTCTTGTTCCATGGCGGGGTGTCGTGGATGGGTGGCGGCTACTTCGGGGTCTCGGTGTTCTTCACGCTTTCGGGATTCCTCATCACGTCGCTGCTGTATCGAGAGTTCGACTCCACCCGGCGCATCGGTCCCGCCGCCTTCTACGCACGGCGCGCCAAGCGGCTGCTTCCTGCAAGCGTGGTCTGCCTGTCGGCCGTCTCGGTCATGGCCGCCAACTCCGCATGGAACGGCGTCGATCATCTCAAACGCGATCTGCTCTCCGCGGTGGGGCAGGTGGCCAACTGGGTGCGTCTCTTCGCCGGCGAGAGCTATATCGATGTTCAGAGCAAGACCGCCGGTATGCGATCACCGCTCGATCACTACTGGTCGCTCGCGATCGAGGAGCAGTTCTACTGGATCTGGCCGTTGGCGTTCTGGGCCCTGGCGCGCTGGGCGCGTCGACGCAGTTGGAGCATGACCAGAGTCGTCGGTGCATGCACGTTGGTGTCGGCCGTCTGTGCTCCGGTCATCGCCGCCACCTGGGGTAGCGATGCTGCCTATTGGGCAACACCGGCAAGGGCCTGTGAGATCCTCCTCGGGGCGCTGATCGCCGTGGCGCTGGCCGAACGCCGCCTTTCCGCAGCGGCGTGGATGGCACCAGCTGGACTGGTGGCTGTTGTGGTGCTCGCCATCGTGCTGCCGACGGCCAGCGGTCCTGCGTACAGCGGGGCCCTGCCGTTACTTGCACTTGCAAGTGGCACATTGCTGCTGGGCCTGCAGCGGCCAGGACCCGTGACAGCGATGCTGTCGTGGCGACCCTTTGTGGCGCTGGGCAGGGTCAGCTACGGGGTGTACCTCTATCACTTGCCGGTGTTCGTGTTCGTCACCGAGGCCCGCGCTGGTATTGGTGGATGGGCGTTGCTCGGGCTGCGATTGGGCATCACCCTCGCTGTTGCAGTTGCGTCGTACTGGCTCATCGAGCGACCGGTTCGGCAGGCAGCGTGGTCGGGCGTCCGCACAGCATTCATCGCCGCCGGTGCCTGTGTGCTCGTGGCGGTGCTGGGAAGTGCCGTGCCGATTGCCTCTGCCAACTACTGGACGGTGAGCGAAGCGGCAGGTGCTCAAGCGGCAATTCCAACTGGCGGGTCCGTTGCCGCGCTCTTGCCCACTCCGGCGGGCAGTCCGGGCGACGGTTCGGTACCCGTGTCGTCGGGCGTGGTTGTTGCGCCGACCGATACGTCCATCGTGCTCCCTGCCCTGAACAGGCCGGTCCGGATCCTGTTGGTGGGCGACTCGACGGCCGAGGCAACGGGCAGCGGCCTGGTGGCATGGGCGACGCAACATCCGTCGGTGGCGCAGGTGACGGTTGCGGCGTCGCCGGGTTGTGGGTTCATCCGCGGCGGCACGGTTGCCACCGATAACGGCACGCCCTTCCAGGCGGCCTGCAACGACGTGCTCGACAAACAGGTGCCGGCACAACTACGTGATCTGCATCCTGACGTCGTGGTGCTGATGGTGTATGCGCGTGACACGTCGCCGCGCGAATGGGACGCCGGTGAGGGCGAGCTCACCGCCGACGACCCACGGTTTGTCGAGCGAATGGTTGGCGACTTCGCTGCACTGCAGACGATGATCCTCGACACATCCACAGCGCAGGTGATGTGGGTCCGCCCGCTGCACGCCGATCCGTACTGGGCCCACGTCGTGAGTGCCATCACCGAGGATGCGACGCACGCCATCATCGACGATGCAACGCGAACGGTTGCATCGCTGGGCAACGGCCGCGCTCAGGTGATCGACCTCAGGGCGTGGGCCGAGCGCGATGGCGTGGCCTTCGATCATGTCGCTCGGCCTGACGGTGTGCACTTCACAACAGCTGCCGCCACCGACGTGTCGGAGCGTTGGTTCGGCCCGCAACTGGTGCTGGCTGCAACCAGGGCAGCCACGACGACTGCGGGCCCCTGACCCATTCAGGGTGGGATTCAGCGAGTGGCGCGGGGGAGCAGTTTGGTGGCGTGCTTCACGAGCGCCAGCGCACCCTGCTTGGCGGGCCGGCGGTGGTGCGATTGGGTCTCATCGTCGGCGGTGGCCAGCGAACGGCGGTGGTCGATGTACCAGTCGTAGCTCTGTGCAAACATCTCGTCGTTCGACCAACGCGGTGTCCAACCGAGCGCCTCGGTGGCGTGCGTGGTGTCGAACCACATCGACTTGCTGTACATGATCCAGTGGTACGGCGCGAACGGTGCCAGGCCAGCAGTTGCTGCGACGCGCATCGCCAACGATGCCGGCCCCGCGGGAAGCGAGCGGACCGCCGAGCCGGTGCCGGCATGGCGACACACTTCCTGAAGCGTTTCGCGCATGGTACCGAAGCGGTCGGTGCCAGCGTTGAAGATGGCGGGCCCACTGCTGGCGCCGGCGCGAATGCAGATGTCGGCCAGGTCGTCGGCGTGTACGAACTGATACCGGTTGGCGCCCTTGCCGAGCACGAACACGTCGGCGCCATCGGCGATCCAGTCGAAGAGGATGCCGAAGATGCCGAGCCGCCCGTGGCCGAGAATGGTACGTGGTCGCACAATGCTGACGTCTATGCCGTGCGCAGCGGCATTGAGGCACGCCCACTCGGCGGCCAGCTTGGCCAGGCCATAGGACTCGCGGGGCGATGGCACGGTGGACGGCAGCACGGGATTTGATTCAGGAACGCCGAACACAGCGCTGGATGACGTGTGCACCACTTTGGCCACGCCGGCGTCGGCGCACGCTGCGAGCAGGATGCGTGTGCCGTCGACGTTCACGGTGCGCAGGAGGTGTTCGTCCCTGGCCAGCGGTACCTGGGCCACGTTGTGGTAGACGACATCGACACCGTCCACCGCAGCGCGGACCGCTGCGGCGTCGCGGATGTCGCCACACACGAAGTCAAGGCCTTCGGCGGCGTCCGGCGGATTGATGTCGAGGATGCGCACCTGCTGACCGGCTGCGCGTAGCTGCGTGGCGAGCAGCGCGCCGAAGTAGCCGCTGCCGCCGGTGACCAGAGCAGTGGTCACAGGGCGAGGCCTTCGCGTCGGCACCATTGGATGCTGCGGCGCATACCCTCGTACAGCGCGATCTGGGGTTGGTAGGCGAGCTCGGCCTGTGCTGCGCTGATATCACAGGCAATGGTGTGTGCCATCTCGCCCATCACGTGCAGTTGCTGCTGGTAGCGGCCGGTGCCCTGGATGATGCGATCAGCCCGCTCGGCGATCCGTCCGGCGATCACCGGTAGCGCCATGGCTCCGGGCTTCACGTCGTAGCCCTCGTCGGTGAGCGCTCGCCCGACGGTCTCGATGATCTCGTTCACCGTGTAGGCCCGCTCGTCGGCGATCCAGTACGCCCGACCGCTCGGGCCCGGCGTGAGCTCGGCGCGCACGATGCCCTGCACGAGGTTGTCGACATAGACCATCGAGCGGCGCTGATTGCCTGCCCCGAACTTGGGGAATTTGCCGCCGCGCACCAGCCGGAAGAACGTGGTCTGGCGTGGCGGTTGGAGCGGCCCGTAGAACCATGGCGGGCGCACGATGACGGCATCGAGACCGAGTGAGACGTGATCGAGCACGGCGAGTTCGCCCTGCATCTTCGACTCGCCGTAGCCCAGGTAGGGGTTGTAGGGCTCGTGGGCGCGGAAGGTGTCGGCCTCGGACGGGTTGGTGCCGAAGGGCGAGTTGGACGACACGTGCACCAGGCGGCGCACGCCAGCGCGGTGCACAGTTGCTGCCACGTTGGCGGTGCCGGTTGCGTTGACTGCGAAGAAGTCGCTGACCTTGGCCGGATGGATGATGCCCGCCGTATGGATGACATCGGTGTCGGCGGGCAGGCCGACGAGCAGCCGCTCCAACGATGTGGGGTCGGTCACCGAGCCGATGACGGTCTCGACCCGGTCGCTGATGGCGTGCACAGCGTCCGCCTCGGCCTGATCCAGGACCAGCGCGCGCACGGTACCGCCGCGAGGATGCTCGCCGGTCTCGCCAGCAAGGTGATGGACCAATGCGCGGCCGAGCCAACCGGCGGCGCCGGTGATGACGGTGGCCGATGGCAGGCTGAGGTCATCCACGTGGACGCTCCGTTCCGATAAATCGCCGTGCATTGCGCACGGCAAAGGCCATGACCGAACCCTGTGGGTTCACGCCCGGTGCATCGGGCAGCATGGACGCGTCGTTGACCCAGACGTTCTTCATGCCGCGCACCTGACCGAAGCTATCGGCGGCGCATCGCGGGTGCTCGCCCAGCGGAACCGTGGAGCACAGGTGCACCGTCATGACGGTGGCCTTGGTGGTGGCGAACGAGCGCTGCAGCTCTGCGATGTCGGCCGTTGACCGCACGATCGGTGCATGGTGGTAGCTGGGATACACCTCGTCGGCGCCCGCGGCGAGCATGAGCAGGGCGAGCCGGCTCAAGCCGCTGCGCAGCATCTGGCGGTCACGGGCAGTGAGGTGATAGGTGACCAGCGGATCGCGTAGGCCGGGGATCGCCTTGACGCGTCCCTTGCCCTCACTGGTGATCGCTGCGTAGTAGACGCAGACGCGTTCCCAGTCTTGGAGCGCATGGCTGAACTGGCCCCAGTTGTCGGCGAGGGAGAGCGCCACCAGACCCGGGTTGCTGGCCGAGCCCCCAAAGGAGATCTCTGGTGCGAACTCCTTGACCTGATGCACCGGCACGTCGTCGGGCATGTTGATTGGGTCGGGGAAGCGGGCGGCCAGCTTCACGGTGGGATGCACCGCAAGCGTGTCGCCGATGCGCTCGCGCAGGCCGCTGCGCTGCAGGAGCGCCGGCGTGTGGATGGCGCCACCGCACACGAAGACGTGGCGGAAACGGATGCGCCCGGGGGAGCCATCTGCCAACACCACCTCGGCATCGCTGGCCCGGGTGCCGTTGATGGAGAGGCGCCGGACCCGGCACTGGGTCAACAGGCGCGCTCCGGCGCGCTGGGCGCGGGGCAGGTAGGTGCGGGTCATGCTCTGGCGCTGGCCGCTGGCGGCCGAACCCCCCGCCGGGTACTTCATCCAGCGGGGGCTTTCGCTGTTCTGCCAGTGCAGGGCATCGGCGCCGCGTTGCAGCACCGTGCTGGCGGGTGAGACGGCACCGGGCACCGGGGTGACGTTCAGGGCGGTCTCGACTTCCTCGGCGATGGCGTACATCTCGTCGGGGTCGAGGTCGCGGATGTGGTACTGGGTGCGCCAGCGGTCCAGCAGTTCTGCGGGCGGGCGGCGGTACAGGCCGCTGTTGACCTCTGTGCCGCCGCCGGCGCAGCGCCCCTCGGTGTAGGCAATCGACGGCAGCCCGAGGGCCACGGTCACGCCACCCGAGCGGTACTGGCGGTTCATCTGGTCGAGCGAGAACGGCACCACGGTGCCCTGCTCTACCCAGTCGCCTTCCTCCACGATCAACACGTCGAACCCGGCTTCGGCCAGCAGGGCGGCGGTGGTGGCCCCGCCCGCACCGGAGCCGATGATCAAGACCTCAGCGTCGTAGAGGGCCTCCGTGGCAGGTGCATGGGTGACAGCATCGGCGCCCGTGGTCGAAGCGTGCTTCATCGAGGGCTCGATCCGTCGGGGAGTGTGAGCGGCCACTGCTCCCAGATGTAGGTGTACGCAAGCGAGCGGATCATCCGCACGTATTCACCCACGAGGGGGAGCGGATGGTGGATGAGCCACGTGATGGCACGTCCCGACCCGGGTATGGCCACGACAATGCGCATCGGTGCGGCAATGATCTCGACGCCGAGTCGTAGCACGCTGGGAAGTTCGTCGACGCGTTGCACCGTGAACGCAGCAACCTGGTCGCGTTGCGCGTGGCTGAGCCCCGGGAGGTCGGCGCTGAGCAATCGTTGTGCGAAGGGGCGCACAAGGCCCCGTGAGGAGTGACCAGACATGACGAAACAGTCAGTGTAGTCGGAGGCCTCCGTCGCGGCCTTGCATCACACAGCGGCGCAGGCGCCTGGCGGGTTGTTGTACATCGGCCTGTTGACCCAGTCGCCGTTCGCCCACTCTGCGACGGGCGCCGGGGTGATGCCGTCGAAGAGCCCGGCGACAGCATTCACCAGCCACGCACCCACGAGTGCCGACCCTGACGCGCACAGGTGTACGCCGTCGTACATGCGCTCAGGGACATGGTCACCGTTGATGTCGGCCTGGAAGTGATCGCCCCACAACACATTCGTGTCGAGGTACACCACGTCAGCGGGCCAGGTCAGCGCGGCGCGCCGGGCGGCGGCGACCAGACCATCGATGCCGGCGACCACCTGATCGCTGCGGAGCGGCGGCATCGGCATGATCGCCAACTGTGCGTGCGCATCGACGACCACCTGGTGCAGCGTGGTGAGCGCTTGAAACTGATGGTCCTCGCCGAACTGGGCGTCCCAGGGGGAGAGCTGCAGGAGCACCAGTTGCGGGTGGGCATCGGCGATGGTGGTGATGATGTGGGCAAACTCGCCCATGCCGGGAATGTTGACCAGACCGACACCGGGGAACGCTGCCTCGACCACTGTCACGCCTGCTGCGGAGAACGCAGCGACGACACCGGGTTCTGTGGTCTGGGCGATGGAGTCGCCGAACATCACGATGCTGCTCACTGCGGGTCGCTTGGCGATGGTGGTCGGGGTTGTCGGTGGCGCCGGCGGTGACGAAGGGTCGGTGATGAGCCCGCTGCTCGTCGCGGTGCGGGCGATCGAGGCGATCGTTGTCGTTGTGCGCGTTGTTGCAGATTCAAGCAGTTGGGTGTCGATGGCAGAGGCGCCAGTGTTTGGCATGGCCACCGTGAGCGCAACGACGGCAGCAGCGCCGAGCGCCAAGCCGGCGGCGGGAGCCGTGACCCAACGCGGCCGGCGCTGCAGGTTCAGGCGAACAGGGCGTTCGATCAGGTGGAACGATGCCAACGCGACGATCCAAGTCACCAGCAACCGGACAGTCAGCAGTGTCCAGCCTCCCAAGCCGGTGCGGAGCGGGCTGAGCGCCAGAAAGATCGGCCAGTGCCACAGGTAGAGGCCGTACGACAGCGTGCCGATGGATCGCAGAACGCGCACGCTGAGCAGGCCCCGGATGGCGCGTCCCGCCTCCCATGTCGGCGTTGCCAGCGGATCGGTCGTGGCCGTAATGGCGGTGATGACCAGACCCACAGCGATGGCAAAGGCGAGGAACCCGCCACGGAACAGCCACCCCGATTGACCGTCAGCGTTCGCGTACATCCAGGTGATGCCGGCGACGATGATCAGCAGCGTTGTGCTTCCCGCAGCGGCGATCAACCGTGACGAACGTGTGAGCAGGCGAGTGGCGAGCGCGCGCACGGGGGCGGTGGCGCAGAGCCCGCCGATCAGCATCGCGCCGATGCGGGTGTCGGTGCCCTCGTAGACGCGGGTCGAGGCGATGGGGTCGTAGAGCACCGCCATCAGGGCGAACGACAGCGCGGCCCCGGCAGTGCAGATCACGATGAACGCACGGTGCGGGCGTTGTGCCAGGCGCGCCACCGCCAGTGCCACGAGTGGCCACACGAGATAGAACTGCTCCTCGACGGCCAGGCTCCACAGGTGGGTGAGCGGCGATTGCAGCGCGAACGCAGACCAGTAGTCGTGCGCAGCGGCGACCTCGTGCCAATTCATCAGGAACGACAGGCCCCAGAGCGTGTCGGCGCGCAGGGTGAGACGTTCGGCGGCAGCGCCCCAGAACAGGCTCCACATCGTGACAACGCACAGCATCAGGACCAGAGCCGGCAGAAGGCGACGGGCGCGCCGCGCCCAGAACTCGCCCAGTTTGACGGTGCCGGTGCGGTCGACCTCGCGCAGGATGAGCCCGGTGATCAGGAAACCGGAAATGACGAAGAAGGTGTCGACACCCAAGAACCCCCCGCCGAGGTGGCCAGCGTGAAAGAGCAACACCGCTGCGACGGCGACGGCACGCAGGCCATCGAGTGCTGGGTAGTAGCCCGGTTCTGCGTCGTTCACCGTGCCTCCAGAGTGCTCAGGTGTGTGGTCGGGTGTCGATCAGCGAGCCGGTCCGCGTGCGGTCAACTGCGCGATTTCAGCCGATCGGCGAGTGCTGAGTACCGCACGATGCAGACAACGGCCCGTACACCATCGCGCCAGCCGATCTTCTTGCCTTCGGCGTAGGTGCGCCCGGCGTAGGAGATGCCAACCTCATAGATCTGCCACTTACCACGGGCCAGCTTGGCGGTGACCTCTGGTTCGAAGCCGAACCGGTCCTCTTCGATGACGATGGACTGGATGACCTCACGTTTGAAGGCCTTGTAGCAGGTCTCCATGTCGCTCAGGTTGAGGTCGGTGAACATGTTCGACAGCAGCGTGAGCAGGCGATTGCCGAGCGAATGCCAGAAGTAGAGCACCCGGTGCGGGCGGCCCCCGAGGAAGCGTGAGCCGTACACGACATCGGCGTGCCCAGCCTCGAGCGGCTCGATGAGCTGACCGTATTCGCCGGGGTCGTACTCGAGGTCGGCGTCCTGCACCACCACGTAATCGCCGGTGGCGGCAGCAAAGCCGGTGCGCAGCGCCGCTCCCTTACCTTGGTTGTACGGCTGCAGGATCACCCGGATGCGCGGGTCGGTGACCGTGGCCAGCAACTCGCGGGTGTTGTCGGTGGACCCGTCATCAACCACGATGACCTCGTGGATCCATGGCGATTCACAGACCTTGTCGAGCAGGGTCAAGATGGTGGCCTGCTCGTTGTAACAGGGAACCACGGCAGTCAGGCAGGGGCGGGGTGCGGTAGACACAGTGCGCATCACGTTAGCGACTCTCGGCATCAGCGGAGTGTCTTGCCGTTGAAAGCCCTGCCACGAGCAGCACCACCACAGCCATGCCCGGGCGATGTAGGTCGTCGAAGACCATGGGCCAACCGGCATTGGCGAAGGGGTGCGTCGTGACGACCCGGTACACCATGACAAGACCGATGGTGGCGACGATACCGATGGCCACGAGGCCCATGAGCTGTACCCGGCGAAGCACGACACAACAGACGAAGGCCACCAGCCCGCAGATCAGCCCCCAAGCGGGGGCAATCACGAGCGCTCCGGCGATGGTGGCGATGGCCACCGGGGCGGCGGGCGGTCCGCCCAGTGACCGCCACGAGCGCAGCGCCGGGAGGGTGGGTTTGCCCCAGAGAGCCGCAAATGCGGGCTGGGACAGGATCGGGGCATCGGTGCGGCTGCGGTCGTAGACGACGAGTCCGAGACACACGAGCAGGGCGAGGGCGGCGAGCAAGAGGCCCATGTTCACCGTGCCCTGCCCCTGCCAGGTCAGCTCTACGGCGCGTGTGCCGGTGGCGGGTGGGAGCCACCACCCGTTGAAGCCGCCGTCGACGGGTTGTTGTGCCCCGAGCGACACTCCGTCGAGCGCTGCGGCCCATCCCGGGTTGAACCCCTCGCCGAAAACCAGCCAACAGCCGTTGGTGCATGAGGCGACGGACAACGAGCGAGACGTGCGGTCGGTCTGCGTGATCGTGACGGTGGGCGCCGCTGCAGCAGGCGATGTGGGCGTCCCCGGAGCGCTGGCGGCAGCGCTGGTGAGTACTACCCGGTTGATGTCGATGCCGGTGAGGAGACCCGCTGCGCTCCGCACGAGGTGCTCGCCGTCGCCGAGCGACACCGTCGACGGGTCGCACAACGACACCGTTGCATCGTGATCGGTGAACAGCTCGGCCGTCTCCCCCGTGATGCGTGCCGGCACGCCGACGCCATCGATGGTCAGCATGTCGCTGCGGCAGCCGGTGTCGAGTTGCACCTGGAGCGTGGAGGCAACGATGCCGGGGGCCGAGACCTCGGCGATGCCGACCGGTAGGCGCACGGGCTGGCCGTACCGACGGTCGATCGTGAACGCATCATTGGTGGCGGTGATCCTGATGTGCAGCTGTGCGCCGGCGACACCGGCAAACTCGACCGTGCTGATGCCATCGGCATCTGGGGTGGGTACGGCAACCGTCTGGCTGCCGCTGCCGCTGCCGCTGATCTCGATCTCGGTAATGGTGGCCAACTGATCGGAGACCGGCTGGCGCAGCACGAGCGACGTGGTGGTGCGGGCCGAATCGAGCGGGATGTCCAACTCGCTGCCGATCGCCTGCCCGAACGGCGACACCCAAGCCGTGCCTGTGTTGGCGTCAGTCGCGGCCCAGCCGCCCATGGCGGGCACGCCGGTGAGCCGACGCGTCGAGGTGGTACCGGCCCAGCCGAACAGGTCGGCGATGGTCGCGTCGTCGGCGCGTTGGTCGATACGTGCCGACATCGACACGTCTGCAGTGCGTGGTTCCTGCAGGGTGAACGAACGCGCCAGCGATGGCTCGGGATCGCTGCGGTAGCGGTTTGTGGGGCGCGTGCGCAGACGTGTGAGCACGATGTCCAGTCGTTGAGCAGCTCCGACGCCCGCACTGGGCACCCTGACGATCTCATCGGTGCGCCCGAGGCCTGCCGATACCTCTGCGAAACCAACGCCATCGAGGCCCTCGCCAGGAAACAGCGCCGCGTGAGCCGTGGCAGCAATGGTGATGGTGACGGTTGTGGATGGCGAACGCAATCGCAACTGCTGGCCAGAAGTGCCGCGCGATGCGGCGGTGAGGTCAACATCAAATGAGCCCGATGCATCGGTGACGGTGATCGCGGTGATCCACCGGTTGCGCAGATCCTGCGGCTGGACGAGCGTGAGCGTCGTCATCGGAGTGCTGCTGGTCAGGCGCAAGAACTCACCCGTCGGTTCGCCGTGATCGGCGACGATCCATGCCGTGGTCGGGTCGCCATCCACGGCGTGTGCGGCGCGGTCCTCGGGTCGATACGCGAACGGTTCGCCGTATGCGCTGGCCGCCGCATGCACCGCGCCGCGCTGCTCGGCGATGGTCATGTCTGCGGTGGTCGATGAGGCAAAGAGCGGCAACCGCTGGTCAGCACTGTCAAACCTCAACACGCCACCGTCGGGCGTACCGTCTTCGGTGAAGCCTGTGACGTCTTGTGAACCGCGCCACTGGTGGGCGCGATCGCGGTTGCTGTCGGTGATGATCACTCGCTCGGCTGCTGTCGCTGCGTCGTTACCGTCCGCCGTCGCGGTGGGATCCATATCGGCGGAATAGCGAATGAGCTCGTTGCCGGTGATCAGTCCAGCGGCTGCAGCATCGACCAGACCATCGCCGCTCCCGGCCACCATGACCGTGCCCGTCTTGGCCCGGATGATCGGCTGTGGATTCGAGACCTGCACCAACGCGACCGGTGCCAGCGGCGTGCCGATGGTGTGGTTACTGATCGACTGCTCGTCGACCATCGGCAAGACCGGCGTGTTGACCTGTGGGCTGCCGTAGGTGACGAGCGGGCCCAAGCCCGCGGTGGGTCCAGCAACGCTGAACATCTCGCTGATGGTCTCTGGTCGCGGCGAGCGGAACCGCTCGAACGCCACGTCGTTGGGGAGCCAGATGGTGTCGACCCCGAACAGCCGGGCAATCGGGGCGACCGATGCGATCTCGGCGGTGCCCTCCTGGAATCGATCGTCGAGTGCGTAGATGGTGTCCATCGCCGCCGGGCTGCCCAGTGGGAGCAGGTCGCGCGAGATGAACGCCTTGGTGGTGAGGCCCGGCAGCGGGGGATCGACGGTGTAGCCCCAGCGGAACGCGCCAAACTCGTTCCCCGGGATCTGCAACACGCGGTGGTCAGCAGCGGTGGCGTCGAGCACCGCTGCCGCCTGGGTCCATGCCGCAGGTGGGTGCTCATCATGGGTCAGCGCCGGGTCCACAAGACCACCGTCGAACAACGCCGGGAGGTTGACCAGGGCCAGGGCCCCAACCAGCCATGGTGCGAGCCGCCGCAGTCGCATGCGGCTCCGGGCAATGGATGCCACCAACGCTCCGGCGCCGAGCGCGAGCCCGAGTGTGCTGAGCGGCAGCGCACGGGTACTGCTGCGCATGGCCAGTGACAGGGCGGACCGCGAGTTGTTCGCCAGCGGCGACATCAGCGGTGACGAGTTGCCGATCGGATGCACCCCGACGGCCAGCACCACGCCGACAAAGACGAGCAGCGCTGCGTAGCGACGACTGGACCAGCGGGCCACCACCAGACCGAGCAGCGACACGGCGAGCACAATGAACGAGATGGCAATGAGCCTGCCGGAGCTCATGTAACGGAACGAGGCAGTCGTTGCGAAGCCCACTGGGTCGCGGATGTAGAACAGCCAGTAGCCCATGCCGCGCAGGACCTCGGCGCTCGACGAAGTGAACGAGACGGCCTGCAAGGTTTCGCTGTAGCCGAGCACGTCGGCCCCGTAGCGGCCCTGCACCGACAACATCGCGATCCACCATGCCGACATCGCGACGCTGATGGCGCCGAGCTTGGCCGCGACCGTCGCGGCGCGTCGCCAGGTGATCATGCGACCCCACGCTGCGTGCAGCAACCACAGCACGGGACCCGGAGCAATCATCACGATGGCGGTGGCGTTCGGGGCGGCAACAGTTGCCATGACCAGACCGAACAATCCGACGTCGCGCCATTTCGAACGGGTGGCGGCCCGAATGGTCAGGCCGATGAGCCAGCCAAGACCGGCCCAGGGCAGCAGCATCGCCGAGGTACGCGAGATGTACGGCAGGACGTACGGCGACAGTTGGTAGAACATGGCTGCGATCAGTGCGCCCGTTGCCGGGATACCGAGCAACTTGGCCGCCCATCGGACACCGAGCCCTGCGGCGAACAGCAGCGTGCCGATCCACAGCCGGTGCGCCACCCAGTCGGGTACGCCGACGGCGTTACACAGCGAATACCACGGCCCGGAGGGCCACAGGTAGCTGAGCGTCTGGTGGGGCACCCATCCGGCGAACTGGCGGCTGTCCCATGAGTACGGGGCGTCGCCGGTGAGCCTGGCCGGATTCAGGTACAGGTACAGCTTCGTGTCGGCGGGCAACTTGCCGGGAGCAGAGGTCAGCGCCGGGACATACGCGAGCAGCACCAGAACGAGTACCTGCAGGCGATCTCTCGAGCGCTGCACTCGGTTGAGAAAGACAGAAGGGGAGGCACTCATAGTCGAAGGCCGCAACCGACAGCAGCGGCGGCAATCTAACACGCGGTTGCGTCCTCAGAGTGGCGGTGCCGCTAGCGTGACGCACCGTGCGAACGGTCGTAGTGGTGCCCACATACCAGGAGGCGGAGAACATCGTCCGCTTCCTCGGCGCTGTCCGGGCTGCGCTCCCCGATGCATCGATTCTCATCGTCGACGACAACAGCCCCGACGGCACCGGCGCCCTTGCCGAGCGCACGGCCGCTGGCCTCGGCAACATCCGGGTCCTGCATCGCGCAGCCAAGCAGGGTCTGGGCAGCGCATATCGTCACGGCTTCGCCACGGCGCTCGATGGCGACTATGACGTGGTCGTCTCCATGGACTGCGATTTCTCACACGATCCGGCGACCATCCCGCTGCTGGTCAAGCGCATCGAGCAGGGCGCCGATGCAGTCGTGGGCTCGCGCTACGTGCCGGGCGGGGGAACCGTGAACTGGCCGGTGCATCGCCGCCTGTTGTCGCGGTGGGGCAACCGGTACACCAGCGGGGTTCTCGGTCTACACATTCACGACTGTACCTCGGGGTTTCGCGCCTACCGGGCCAGTGCGCTGCGGGCGATCGAACCCACGTCCACAGCTGCCGAGGGGTACGCGTTTCTCACCGAACTCGTGCGTCGGCTCATCCGTCACGGTTATACCGTCGTCGAACAGCCGATCACGTTCGTCGATCGGGAGTTCGGATCATCGAAGATGTCGGGCCGGATTGTGGCCGAGTCGATGCTGCTCGTCACCGGTTGGGCCATCTCTGATGTGTGGGCGAAACTGCGCGGCCGCGGCACCGAGTCGCGCTAGCCACCCGTAGCTCAGGGGATGGCGCCGAACACCCCGTACAGGCCGGTCAAGGTCACGAGCCCGGCAGCGCACATCGCCAGGACCACGGTCCACAACTCGTGCCCGCTCGACAGCTCTTCGTTGTCGTGCTCATGGGAGGCCTCGAGGTCGCGTATCCATGCAGCCGCTGAGATCAGCAAGGGGAACGCCGTGTACAGGAACCGGGGTCGCGCCGTCACGGTGCTCGGGGCCAGCATGAGCACCAGCACGACGGCGCTATAGGTGACGAGTGGCCAGGGGAGACGCTTCTTGTACGCCATGTAGACCAGCAACAGCGTGGCGAGGAACGACACTGCGGTGATGATGTCGGTTGGCGACGCCAACGGTCGCGTAAATGCCTGAGCGGTGTTCTTGAGCGCGGTCAGGCCAAAGCTGGTGCCCTCGTGCCAAGCGTCGCTCTGCGTGCGGAACCATGCCAATTTCTCGCCGGTTCGCCGCCAGAGGAACAGATGGACGGCGATGAAGCCGATCGGGGCAAGGGCTGGTGCCACCAAAGAGCGCCATTCGCGTCGCTCGCGAATGGCCAGCAGCGCAGCAACCGCGCAGGCTGCGATCAGGGCGATGCCGTTCGGCCGGGTCGCCGCCCCGACCGCAGCAAGTGCTCCAGCCAGCCACCACTGCCGGCGTTGCAGGCACAACAGGCAGGCAGCGGCGAACACCAGCAGTGTTGCCTCGCTGTAGGTGAACGTCAGCACGAAGCTGCCCGGGAAGAAGGCCATCAGCAACATGGCCCTGTAGCCGACCCGTTCGTCGAACAGGGCACGGGCGAGCGCGCCCACCAGATACACGGCAATGGCCCCGAACACGAAGTTGAGCAGGAGTCCGGCGAACACATCGCCGCCGGGAAGGACCTTGTCGAGCAAGCGCACCAGATTGGGGTACACGGGGAAGAACGCCGTGCGCGCCTGGTAGTCGTCCCAGGTGACGTGCGCTGGGATGTGCGAAGGGTAGCTGTCGCGGACGATGGCGAAATACCACTTGCCGTCCCACGATGTGAGTACCTCGGTGATGTTGCTCAGGGCGTTGTTGGGGCGGGGGATACCATCGGTGCGGTCTTGGACGACGCGTTGGGCTGCGACCACGGCCGCACCAGCGATGACGCACAACCGACTGAGCACGTAGGCAATGAACGAGCGCTTCACCAGCCGCTTCCACTCACCCGATCGGGCCGAAGCGGTGGAGGCCGGGGACGGATCCCCGGCTGCTCGATGGATGTCGGATTCGATGGTGTCAGTCATGGTGCAGCACCCCGGCGTAGGGGCGGGCCGACGTTAGCACTCGCATCGCACAAACTCGTGTCGGTCAACGACGGTACATCGGCTGAATGCGCTGACGGGGACCGAACTTCGGGGCAGCATGACCGTCCATGCCAAGCAGCCGGATGACCCGCCCGCGCTGCCCAGTGAGCGGTTCCAGCAGGGCAAGCATTTCCTCGTCGGTACCACGCGCCCGCTTCGCCAGCGCCCACGACACCATGTTGGGGAGATGGAAGTCGCCGATTGGTATGGCATCGGGGTCGCCCAGCGCCGGGCCCACTGCCGAACCGATGGTCCATGGGCCGATGCCGCGCAGCAGGTGCAGTTTGGCGCTTGCATCGAACGCGCTGAGGTCGCACCACTCCGAGATGCGCTGGGCGTATCTTCCGACGGTTCGCAGCGCTTCGGCGCGTTTGGCCTCGATACCCAGTGGATGGAACCACCACGCTGGCCGATTGCTGAGTTCGACGGGGTCGGGCGGCAGGCGGAGATCGTGGTTCGGTCCCGGGGCATCACCGCCGAGGGTGGTGCAGAGCCGCCGCCATTGAGCGATTGCCTCGCCAGCCGTAACGCGCTGGCCGAGGATCGCGGGCAGTAACTCGTGGTACAGGGCTCCGCTGGAGCCGATGCGCAGCCCCGGGTGGTTGCGGTGCGCTGCTCGAATGGCCGGGTGGGCATCGTCCGGGCAGCTGAAGCCCTCATCGTGGCCACCGGTGAGCCCTCGCACGCGCTCGAGCAACCAGTCGGCGCCGTCGCCCCATGCCTGGGCGTCGAGCTGACCTGGTGACCACCAGATGTGCACCGTGCCCGGGCCGACCGGTGTCAGCGTGGCTCGCCAGAAGTCGGTCTCGCCGAGTTGGGTCGTGGCGTCGTGGTATCCGAATCGGTACAAGGAAAGTGTCGTCCTGATATCGACCGCCGCATCGGGGCGCATGAAGGCCACGCGCGGCACCGTAGTCGGCTGGACGGCCCGGTGCACGAAGCACTGGCGCCATACGCCACGATGTGTGCATGGCTGTCATCGACATCTCCCATCCACGTACCGGCATCGCCCAAATCACGTTGAACCGACCCGACAAGCTGAATGCGATGACCACCGAACTGGTGCAGGGACTCCATGATGCCCTCGACGCCATTGCCGTCGACCCGAGCGTGCGCACCGTCGTGCTCACCGGCGCTGGCCGGGGCTTCTGCGCCGGGCTCGACCTGGGCGGTTACGGCAGGGCGCCGAACACCGCCACGCTCGGGCCCATTCAGGCGGGCTTTGCCGTGCAAAAGCACATCGCCGGGCTCATCCCGCACATGCGCTCGATCCCGCAGCCCATCATCGCTGCGGTCAACGGCGCCGCCTCCGGAGGAGGTCTGGCGCTGGTGCTGGGCTCTGATGTCCGCCTTGCATCCACCGCGGCGAAGTTCAATGCTGCGTTCATCCGCATCGGTCTCTCGGCCTGCGACATCGGTACCAGCTGGCTGCTGCCGCGCATCGTCGGCGCGGCGCGGGCGCAGGAACTGATGCTCACCGGACGCGTGTTCACCAGCGACGAGGCCTACCGAATCGGTCTCGTCGTCGAGCTTCACGATGGTGCTGCCCTGCTCGATGCCGCCTATGCCAAGGCCGAAGAGATCATGCTCAATGCGCCGATGGGTGTGGCGCTGACCAAGGAGGGCATGTGGACGGCGCTGGAGATTCCAGCGATGCAGTCGGCGATCGATCTGGAGAACCGCCAGCAGATCATGCTCGGTCAGACCGCAGACTTCCGTGAGGCGATGATTGCATTCCTCGAGAAGCGTCCGCCGAACTTCACCAATGGCTGAGCCCGTGCACGACCACGACGCGCTGGAGGCCGGAGACTTCTCGGTGTGGCTCGGCCAGATCCAGATGGCGATCCGCGGCGAAGGGGAGTCCGATGTGCCGTGTGGGGATTGCACGGCCTGCTGCACGGCGTCGCAGTTCATTCATATCGGACCGGACGAGACCGACACCCTGGCGCACATTCCGGCGCCGCTGCTGTTCCCGGCACCGCTGCTCCCGCGTGGACATGTGCTCATGGGCTACGACGAACACGGGCGGTGCCCGATGCTGGTCGACGACCGCTGTTCCATCTACGACCATCGCCCGCAGACGTGTCGTGCCTACGACTGCCGGGTGTTCGTGGCAGCGGGTGTGCAGGCCGATGCCGACAAGGTGTTGATCGTCGAGCGTGCCCGTCGCTGGCGATTCAGCTTTCCCACCCTGCTGGATCACGATCTCTTCCAGGCGGTCCATGCCGCAGCGGTGCACATACGTAGCCGCGCCGATGAGAGCGGCGCGGCTGGCCGCCCGGCGAACAACACCCAACTCGCAGTTGCGGCGATCGAGCAGCACGAACGCTTCCTGCCGCAACGTTGATCTGGCGCAGCGAGCGCAGGATCAGGCTGTTGCTGAACGGATGCTGACCGGTGCCTCGCCGCCATGCACGGGGTAATGGCAGGCAACGAAATGACTGGTGTTGATCTCGCGTAGTTGCGGTTCTTCTGAGCGGCAGCGATCCTGCGCAGCGGGGCAGCGCGTGTGGAACCGGCACCCGGGTGGCGGCATGACGGGCGAGGGGATCTCGCCCTCGATCGCCGTGCGCTGTACAGCGATCTCGGGATCGGGCACCGGAATGGAGTTGAGCAACACGTTGGTGTAGTGATGCGCCGGCTCGCGATAGAGATCGTCGGAGCGTGCGACCTCGCACACCTTGCCGAGATACATCACGGCGACGCGGTCGCTGATGTTCTTCACGACCGCAAGGTCGTGAGCAATGAAGATGAGCGTGAGGCCGTACTGCTTCTTGAGGTCCTCGAGCAGGTTCAACACCTGGGCCTGCACGCTCACGTCGAGCGCAGAGACGGGCTCGTCACAGATGATCATCGACGGGTTGAGTACGAGCGAGCGGGCGATGCTGATGCGCTGGCACTGGCCGCCACTGAACTGGTGTGGTTGGCTCTCGGCAGCGCGCTGGGGATCGATGCCGACCTCTTCGAGTACCTGGTCGACGCGCTTGCTGCGTTCCTGCGGAGTGCCCCGCTTCCAGATGTTGAGCGGCTCCATCACGATGTCTCGCACCTTGCGGCGCGGGTTCAACGACGAGATGGGATCCTGGAAGATCATCTGCATGCGGGTACGTGCCTCGCGCAT
>WLMZ01000149.1 GCA_009726095.1 Actinomycetota bacterium | reverse complement strand
TTCTCTGCGCCGAGCGCCGGGAAGTCCCTGCGCAGCTCGGTGCGCACCGTTTGCGCCGTCGAGCCCTTCGCATCCCAGCCGGCCCCAGACAGTGCCTTGGTCAGCGTGATCGCCAGCGGCGCGGCGGCGATGGTGACCACCAGCCACGTGAGGATGACGGCTCGGCGATGGCGGGCCATGAAGGCAGCCAGCCGAGAGAACAGGGCGCGCTCATCGGGCTGGTGCGACGGTTCGTGTTCGGTGGGCAACGTCGGTGCGGTGTCAGTGCTCACGGGAATCGGCTCCTCGGGGTCGGATCTCAGTACTCGACCATACCCCCTAGGGTACCCAAATCAAACCCTGGGGGGTATCACTCCAACCCGACCGGAACGTTGACCGTCACAGGGCACCGCTGTCGAGACGGGCCAGGATCTCGCTCGCGTGGCGTCGTACGGCTGGCAGATCGCTCAACCTGCGCATCGCCGCCAGCGGGCGGGCCATCCGGTGATTCGATGCGAGCGCATCGGCATTGCGGGCGAGGAAGTCCCAGTAGAGCGTCGTGTACGGGCAGGCGTCCGGACCGACCCGCTGCTTCGGATCGAAGCGACACGAGCGGCACGAGTCGCTCATCTTGTTGATGTACGCCCCGCCCGAGGCGTAGGGCTTGGTGGCCATCATGCCCCCATCAGCGAACAGAGCCATCCCGATCACGTTGGGCACCATCACCCAGTCGGCACCATCGACGAAGCTCGCCCGCATCCACTCGGTCATCGCCCCCGGTTCGATGCCGGCCGTGAGCGCCAGGTTGCCCAGCACCATCAGCCGCTCGATGTGATGGGCGAACCCATGATCGTGGACGTGCCCGATCACGCCGGCGACGCAGGCCATATCTGTGGTTGCCTGCCCGGTGAACGCCGGCGGCACCGGGCGGGTGGCGCCCAGGGCATTGCTCGCCCGGTAGTCGGGCATCCACAACCAATAGACCCCCCACACGTACTCACGCCAACCGATCACCTGTCGAATGAAGCCCTCGACCGAGCTCAACGGAGCCACGCCCCGACGGTAAGCGGCCTCGGCAGCTGCGGCGACCTCGCCGGGGTGCAGCAGGCCGAGGTTCATCGAGGAGGCGAGCACCGAGTGGGCGAGCTTCCACTCGGCGGTGAGCATCGCGTCCTCGTGTGGTCCGAACAGCGCGAGACCGTCGTTCACGAACTCGTTCAGGCGGAGCAGGGCCTGCGTCCGTGTAACGGGCCATGTCCCATCGGGATCGGCGCCGAAGGTGGTGGCCGGCAGGCGATCAAGTACCTCGCGATCGATGTCATCGAGCTCGAACCGCTCGATCTGCGGCCAGGCGCGGCCATCGCGTGGCGGTGGCTCACGGTTGTCGTGGTCGAAGTTCCATCGGCCGCCCACGGGCTCGGGGCCGTCAACACCGTCGTCGATCAGCACGCCCAGTCGTTGGCGCTGCCAACGGTAGAAGTCCTCCATCGTCAGCCGCTTGCGCCCCGCCGACCAACTGGCGAAGTCGTCGTAGTGGCACAGGAACAAGTCGTTGCGCACCAGTTCAACCGGTAGGCGCTCGAGCATGGCCCGCCCCTGCCAACTCGATGGCTCCATCGCCACCACGCGTCGGGGGCCGAACTCGTCGAGATGCCCGCGAAGACCCTGTGCAAGGGTGTCGGCGCGGCGGTGATCGACCTCGAACCCCTCGGCTCGCAACTCGGCAGCGAGGTGCCCCATCGCCGACAGCACGAGGTGCAGGCGCTGACGATGCCATCGTCGGGACGAGATCAGCGCATCGCTCTCGACGAGCAGCACGCGGCACTCGCCCGGAAACCGATCCGCAAGCACCCCGCGGGTGCGGGCCAACTGATCGCCGAGGATCCAGACGGTGGGGATCGGTGCTGAGGTCATGACAACAGCTTGTCCGGTGCGTCGGCTCAGCACCTATCGCTCGGGCGGGAATGTTTCGACTGTGCCGGTAGGTTCATTCCTCGGTGATACATATCGTGGCTAGCCGATGAACCCGAACGAGCCGCCCCAGGCGGACCGCTCCCAGAGCGTGGCGCCCGGCGCCTTGGTCTTGGTCACGGGGGCCAGCGGTTATGTCGGTGGTCGTCTGGTGGCGGTGCTGCTCGAGCGCGGCTACCGCGTGCGGTGTCTGGTACGTACACCGGCAAAGGTGCTCCTAGCACCGTGGCACACATCGGTCGAGATCGTGCAGGGCGATGTCGGTGGTGACCTCACCGAGGCCATGGCAGGTGTCGATGCGGCGTTCTATCTCGTGCACTCGATCGGTTCGTCGGCCGAGTGGGCTGAGCACGACCGTGCTGTCGCCGAGAACTTCCGGCGCACCGCAGAGTCCGCAGGGATTCGTCGCATCATCTACCTGGGTGGCCTGGGCGACCATTCGTCGGGCAACCTCAGCGAGCATCTGGCAAGCCGTCAAGAGGTCGGGGCCGAGCTCGCCAAGGGTTCGGTGCCCGTGGTCGAACTGCGGGCTGCGGTCGTCATCGGTTCGGGGTCGGCGAGCTTCGAGATGCTGCGCTATCTCGTGGAGGTGCTCCCGGCAATGGTCACACCACGTTGGGTCGATACGAAGTGCCAGCCCGTGGCGGTGCGCGACGTGCTGCACTTCCTCGCCGAGTCGTTGATGGCCGACGTTGCTGGTCGGGTCCTTGATGTGGGCGGGCCCGAGGTGCTCACGTATCGGGAGATGATGGCCCAATACGCCGAGATCGCCGGTCTGCGACGCCGCATCGTGGTGCCGGTGCCGTTCCTCACGCCCGGGCTGTCGTCGCGTTGGATCGGCCTCGTCACACCCATCCCACCGATGCTTGCCCGACCGCTCATCGAGAGCCTCGTCAACGACGTGATCGTCACCGGCGACGCTGCTGCCGAGGTGATGCCCATCGAACAGCTCAGCTATCGCGAGGCGGTGGAACTGGCGCTGGGTCGCTCGATCAGGGGCGACGTCCCGACGAGCTGGGCCCATGCCGAGCTGGGCGGACGTCCCCCCGCCGAGCCACAACCCACCGACCCGGCCTGGTCCGGGGGAACGGTCAACCTCGATCAACGCGAGCGCCACGTTGCAGCGACACCCGCCGAACTGTTCCAGGTGGTGTGTTCGATCGGCGGCCGGCAGGGCTGGTACGCCGGCGACCCACTGTGGAGCCTGCGCGGGCTGCTCGATTCGTTGATCGGTGGAGTCGGCATGCGCCGCGGGCGCCTGCACCCGCATCAGTTGTCCGTCGGTGATCCGCTCGACTTCTGGCGTGTCGAATCCCTGGTTCCGGACAGCCTGCTCCGGCTGCGCGCCGAGATGCGCTTACCCGGAGACGCATGGTTGCAGTGGCAGATCGAACCCGACGGCGCCGGTGCGACAATCACGCAAACGGCACGTTTCCACCCGCGCGGCCTGCTCGGCCGCCTCTACTGGATCGCCGTTGCACCCTTCCACCGGTTCATCTTCCCCGGCCTGCTCGGCGGCATCGCTGCTGATGCCGAGCGGCTGCACTCGTTCGTGCAACTGCCACGCCGCGACGCGCCTGATGCCCGCACAGCCCCTTCCGAATCCGAACGCACCAACGACGAGGAGCCCACCGCATGGCTGAATCACTGACACCACAACCGAACACCGAGGCCAGCGAGTCGTCCCCCACCTCGGCTCTCAGTGCCGAGCGGCTGGCGGGTCTGCGCCGTTGGAACCTGGGCCTGGCCGTGTTGCATGCGGCGCAGGCAGTGCTGATTCTGGTGATGGCGAGCGACTTCGCCATCACCGTCACGTCCACGTACCCCCAGGGCCCACCCGGCACCAGGTTGACGACGCCCCAAGCACTGTTCGACGTACCCATCGGGCTGGCCATCGCCGTGTTCTTGCTCCTGGCTGGCTTCGACCACTTCGCCACCGCCACCTTCGCCCGGCGCACCTACGAGCGTGATCTGGGCCGGGGTATCAACCGGTTCCGGTGGGTGGAGTACTCGGTGAGCGCCACGCTGATGGTGCTGTTGATCGCGTCGTACAGCGGCATCACCGACATCACGGCCGTGGTAGCCATCGCCGGCGCGAACGTGGCGATGATCTTGTTCGGTTGGCTGCAGGAACGCATGAACCCACCCGGGCGCACATCGACAACGATGATGCCCTTCTGGTTCGGAACGGTGGCGGGCGTTGCCCCGTGGGTGGCCATCTGGGTGAACGTGATCGGCGCACCCAAGGTGCCCGGCTTCGTCTACGGCATTGTCGTTGCCGAGCTGCTGTTCTTCTTCAGCTTCGCGCTCAACCAGTGGCTGCAGTACCGGGGCATCAGCCGCTGGAGCAACTACCTCTACGGCGAGAAGGTGTACCTGGTGCTCAGCCTTGCCGCCAAGTCCGTGCTCGCCTGGCAGATCTACGGCGGATCCCTGGCCAACTGATCCGCCGACTGGTCAAGGTCGTCGTGGGCGAGCCTGAGGCGGCACGCGACGGCGCCACGACAGTCGGGACTCAGGGCAGGCGCAGGGGAGCGGTAGCAGCCGGAATGGCGATGGCGAGCCACCGGGCAGGGTCGTCCACGGTGCCTTCGATGAAGGTCCGGCTCAAGGCCAGTCCGTGGAAGAAGGCGGCGTAGTCATAGACATTGAGGTCGGGGTTGATCATCCCTCGGGCCTGGGCCCGCTCGATGAACTCGGTCTGGAGGGCCAGGTAGCCGTCCTGGAGCCAGTTGATGGCCGCCTGTAGCTCGGGGCGGTCGAGCGCATTGGCGTAGACCGATACCCGGGAGCGTCGCATGGCGATGGCCGCCGGATCGGTGGCGATACGGGTGAGTTGCACGGCGACGAATCCACAGAACTCGTCGTTGGTGGCGACGTGGTCCATGAGTTCGAGCAACTCGGCTCGCTCGGCCATGCCGAGGCGCAGGTAACGCTCGAACTCGGCAGCTCTGATGAGGCCTTCACGATTGGTGAAGTAGTATCGGAGTGATCCCTGTGAGGCGTTGGCGTCACGGAGCACCCGTTCGATGCGAAACCCGGCGACGCCATGCGCATCAAGATGTCTGACGGCGGAATGGAGGATGGCCTGAGCCACGCTTGGTGGCGGTTCGCTCGCCGTCTGGCATCCCTCCACGAGATCGACGTCTGGATCAGGGGGCTTCGTGACCATAGTGACGGCTGTAATTATTGCGCAGCGCAGAGCGTGATTTGAGGAAAATTGATGTTTTTCCTCAGTGACCTCCGCAACGGTGATCCGTACTCTGTCGATGAGGTACGCGACGGGGTGCCTGAGGGCAGCGTAGGGATCAAGTGGGCACCGTGGTACAGGTCAGTGGTTCGAGCGATGTGACAATGATCGGCGGCCGTTCTCGGTCTCGGTGGATGCGTGCTGTGGCGGGGCTGCTGGTGGTGTTGGCCACTTTGGTTTCCCATGTTTGGGTTCAGGTGGCTGAGGTGGGTGTGGCCGGTGCGGCGGTTACGGCGCCGGGTGTACCCACCGGTGTGAGTGCCACGTTGGTTGGGGCGAACGCGTCGGTTTCTTTTACCGCACCGTTGAGTA
>WLMZ01000148.1 GCA_009726095.1 Actinomycetota bacterium | reverse complement strand
TCCGGTGCGGCCACCCGTTGCGAGGTGCAGGTTGCCTATGCCATCGGCATGGCGCACCCCGTGAGCATCCTGGTCGAGACCTTCGGCACGCACACGGTCGATCCCGTGGTCATCGAGGCCGCCGTTCGCAATGTGTTCGATCTCCGCCCGGCGGCCATCGTCCGCGATCTCGATCTGAAGCGCCCGATCTTCCGCAAGACGGCCGCATACGGTCACTTCGGCCGTTCGCTCCCCGAGTTCACGTGGGAGAACGTCAGCCGACTGGCCGACTTCAAAGCAGCGATCGGCGCCTGAGCGCGCTGAGCCCACCCGTGCCGGCCGAGGTTGCACCCGACCTCGAGGCAACTCCGGCGCCAGGGGCGTTGGTGGCCAGGGTCGTTCCCGACGTCACGGGACTCGATCGACAATTCGATTATCTCGTACCAGATCAGCTGCGTGCCCGCGTGGGCCTCGGCGCGCTGGTGCGTGTCTCGTTGCACGGCCGTCGCATCGGCGGGTATGTGGTTGGCCTGGGCCCACCCGATCCAACGATCGCGACGGATCGGCTGTTGCCGATCCTCAAGGTCACCGGGTTCGGGCCAGGTCAGGACATCATCGATCTGGCCCGATGGGCCTGCGTTCGTTGGGCCGGCCCGCTGCGGGCGTTTCTGGTTTCGGCCTCGCCCCCGGGTGCGGTGGTGGCCCTGCCGGCACCAGCGCACGGTGGACCGGTTCCCGAGCCGACGCACGCCCCGACCCGCCGCCTGCTCGAGGCAGGTGGCGGCGTGCTGCGGTATCCGCCGGCAACTGATGTGCTGCCCGTGGTGCTGGCCGCCTGCACGTTGGGGCCTGCGCTGGTGATTGTGCCGTCGGTCGCCCAGGCGCGCCTGTTGGGCTCGCGACTACGGCGTGCGGGGAGAAGTGTTGCAGTGCTGCCCAACGAGTGGGCAGCCGCCGCCGGTGGGGTTGACGTCGTCATCGGGGCGAGGGCGGCAGCATGGGCGCCATGTGCCCGGATGGCCTCGATCGTGGTGATCGACGAACATGATCAGGGCCTGCAGGAGCAGCGCCAACCGACATGGCATGCCCGTGACGTGGCTGCCGAGCGGGCGCGGCGTGCCGGTGTGCCGGTGGTGCTGGTGTCGCCGTGCCCCAGCGCAACGGCGGTGGCATCGGTGCCGAGCGAACGCTTCGTGCGGCCATCGGTGGCCGACGAACGTGCCGGTTGGCCGATCGTGGAAATCGTCGACAGGACCCGTGACGAGCCGTGGCAGCGCAGCCTGGCCACGTCGGCGCTGATCCGCCAGCTTCGCGATCCGTCGCGCCGGGTGGTGTGCGTGCTCAACACCACCGGTCGGGCGCGCCTGTTGGCCTGTCGGTCGTGCAAGGCGCTGCAGCGTTGCGAGGTCTGCGAGGCTTCGGTGGTCCAGCGCGACGACACCCAGTTCGAGTGCGCGCGGTGCGCCAAGGTGCGTCCGGCCGTGTGCCAGGCCTGCGGTGCGGGCGCGTTCGCGACTCTGCGCATCGGTGTCACCCGCCTGCGCGAGGAACTCGAAGCCGCTGCCGGACGACCGGTGGTGACGATCACCGGAACAGAGAGCGATCTGGAACCGGTACCGGATGCCGGCGTGTACGTGGGCACCGAAGCCGTGCTGCACCGCGTGCGCCAGGCCGACACGGTTGTGTTCGTCGACTTCGACACCGAGTTGCTGGCCCCGAGGTACCGCGCGAACGAGGAGGCGATGACACTGCTCGCCCGTGCTGCCCGACTGGTCGGTGGCCGCGCTGATGGCGGACGCGTGCTGGTGCAGACCTTCCTGCCCAGACACGAGGTGCTCGATGCAGCGCTGCATGCCGACCCGGGGCGTTTGATGACCAAGGAGTTGGCCCGCCGTCAGGCGCTCGGGTTCCCTCCTGCCGCTGCGTTGGCGGTGGTCAGCGGTGCGGGCGCGGGCGATTTCGTCGGGGCCCTTGCTGCGAGCGGTGTGCAGTCGGCCGCCACCACCGATGATCGCTTCATGCTGCGCGCGTCGTCATGGGACGTGCTCGGTCAGGCAATCGCGGCAAACCCGAGGCCCAAGGGCAGCCGGCTTCGAATCGAGATTGATCCGCCGCGCCTCTAGCTGGCCACTGCGCAGCGTCGGGTGATCAACAGTCGGAAGCCCTTGGCGGAGGACAAGCGCTCGGTGGGGTAGCCCTGAGCGGTGAGCCATGCCTGCAGCGAGTCGGAGCCGAGATGGCGTTGTACGACCATGATGGCCGTGCCGGTGTCGCTGAGTCGCGCCAACCAGCGCAGCAACAGCTCGTGTAGGGCAACCTTGCCGATGTGGATGGGCGGATTGCTCCAGATGCAGTCGAAGGTGATGTCGTCGGGAACGTCGTCGGGCAGGCAGGCGTGCACGTTGCTGATGTCGTTGGCTACTGCGTTCTGGCGGCACAGTGCCACCGCGCGTTCGTTCACGTCGAGAGCCCACACGGTGGCCGACGGCGACCGGCGCGCCAGCGTGAGCGCGATGGGCCCGACGCCGCAACCGAGGTCCAGCAGATTGCCCGTTGCCGGGGGCTGCGGCGCTTTGAGCAGCAACAGCCGGGTGCCGGTGTCGAGGGCGCCGTAGCTGAACACGCCGCGGTCGGTGGTGAGGTGCAGGGTGCCGTCGGGGAGGGCCACGTCGATGACGTACGGACTGCTCGGTGACGAGGGGTTGGGAGTGAAGTACTGCTCGTTCGTCATGGCGGTCTGTTCCTCGTCGGGATGGATAGCCTTTCAGTGTGGCGTACGAAATCCGCACCTTTGGTGATCCAGTCCTGAAAACACCTGCCGCAGCGGTCGGCGAGATCGACGGCAAGGTCGCCCGTCTCGTCCACGACATGTTCGACACGCTCTACGCCAGCGACAACGGCATCGGTTTGGCCGCACCGCAGATCGGCGTGCAGAAGCAGATCTTCGTCTGGGAGATCGACGGCGAGGAAATGGTCGTGATCAACCCCGAGATCGTCGAGAGCAGCGGCGAATGGGTCTACGAAGAGGGTTGCCTGAGCATTCCCGGCCTGCATGTGGAGATGCTGCGCCCCAACGCAGTGCTCATGCGTGGTCGCGATCTCGATGGCAACGAAATCGAGATCGAAGCCGACGAGCTGCTCGGGCGCCTTTTCCAGCACGAGCTCGATCACCTGAACGGCATCTTGATGTTCGACCGGATGACGCCGGATCAGCGCAAGGAGGCCCTCGCCGAATACCGCCGCATCCTGGACGAGTCCGCAGCGGCCACCAAGCCGCGTCGCCTGAAGTTGAAGTGAGCGAACTCGCTGCGCTGCCGCCCGGTCGGCCCCGGCGGCTGGTGTACTTCGGTACCCCGGTCATGGCGGTGCAGCCGTTGGAAGCGCTCGTGGCGGCCGGCTTCGACGTTGCATTGGTGGTGACCCGGATCGACAAGCGCCGCGGACGCGGCAACGAGGTAGCACCGAGCCCGGTCAAGATCGCCGCCCAACGACTCGGGATCGCCGTGAGCCACTCGGTCGACGATGCCCTGAATGTCGGCGCCGACCTTGGCGTGGTGGTGGCCTTTGGCCAGTTGATCCGCCCGCACGTGCTCGCGTCGCTGCCCATGGTGAACCTGCACTTCTCGCTGTTGCCTCGTTGGCGCGGCGCTGCCCCGGTGGAACGGGCGCTGCTCAGCGGCGACGCTGTCACCGGGGTGTGCCTGATGCAGTTGGCCGAAGGACTCGATACCGGCCCGGTGATCGATGTCGTTGAGGTGCCCATCGGCCCGCGTGATACCGCCGACGATCTGCGCCAGCGTTTGGTCGACGTCGGTGCTCGTCAGCTGGTCGAGGCGTTGCAGCGCGGTCTCGGCGAGCCGCAGGCACAGGTGGGCGAGCCGACGCACGCCGCCAAGCTGCAGCCGATTGAGTTCGCCATCGATTGGCGTCGCCCGGCCACCGAGATCGACCGCCTCGTGCGGCTCGGCGTGGCCTACGCGCGCTTCCGGGGCAAACGCCTGAAGGTTCTGGCCACCGAACACAGCGAGTTGGCCGGCGCCCCGGGCACGTTCGTGGCCCCCACCGTGGTTGCCTGTGGCGATGCTTCGCTGGTGCTCGCGCGTGTGCAGCCAGAAGGCAAACCTCCGATGGACGCGCTTGCATGGGCCAATGGTGCACGACCGGCCATCGGCGAGCACTTCGACGAATCGATGACAACATGAATCAACGCAGGGACAACCGCAACGACACATCTCGCCGATCGGGACCGGACCGCCAACAGCCGGCAAGGGGTGGGCCCCGAACCGATCAGCAACGCCGGTCGGGTCCGCGCCAGAACGCTCGCCAGGTGGCGTATGAGGCATTGTTGCGTATCGACCACGAGGGGGCGTACGCCAACCTGGTGGTGCCGGCGCTGTTGAACCGCAGCACGCTCAGCGATCAGGACCGACGCTTCGTCACCGATCTCGTGTACGGCACCACGCGCATGCGCCGGGCCTGCGAGTCGCTGGTCGAACGCTTCGTGCTCACCGAACCCGACCCCGAGGTACGCACGCTGCTGCGCCTCGGCGCGTATCAGTTGGCATTCGGCGGCACCGCCCGACACGCTGCCGTCGGCGAGACCGTCGAGTTGGCGCATCCCCGGGTACGCGGGTTTGTCAACGCCATTCTGCGACGCGTCGCAGATGCCGACAAGGTTTGGCCCGATGAGGCCACCAGGCTCAGCTACCCCGACTGGCTCGTCGATCGCTTCGTCGCCGAACTCGGCGAGTTCGAGGGGCACGCAGCGCTCGAGTGCATGAACGAGCCGCCACCCGTGCACGAACGGGCCGATGGATACATCCAGGATCAGGCCAGTGAGTGGGTGGCCGAGTTGGTCGGAGCGCAACCCGGTGAAACGGTGCTCGATCTCTGTGCCGCCCCGGGCGGCAAGGCCACAGCCATGTCATCCACGGGCGCCTTCGTCGTCGCCGCAGATCTGCAGCCCCATCGGGCTGCGCTCGTGGTCCAGAACGCTGACCGTCTCGGCTACGCCCTGCCGGTGGTGGTGGCTGATGGAACTGCGCCGCCGTTCCGACCCGCCACGTTCGATCGCGTGCTGATCGATGCCCCGTGCAGCGGGCTGGGAGCATTGCGCCGCCGGCCGGACGCACGTTGGCGCATCACCTCGCGTGACATCGACGATCTGGTGCTCACGCAACAGCGCCTGCTCGATGCCGCAGCTCCGCTGGTGAAGCCGGGGGGGACGCTGGTGTACAGCGTGTGCACGATCACTGCGGCCGAGTCGATCGAGCATCCGGTTCCGTCCGGGTTCGAGGTGATTGCCGAGGCGCTGCCCGATCCGTGGGCGCCGTTCGGCCAGGGCTTCCGCCTCCTCCCGCAGGACGCCGACACCGATGGCATGGTCATCATTCGCTACCGTGCCTCACAATGACCAGCGAACCGCAGACCCTGCAGGCCAAGGTGCTCACCGTCAGCGACGGCGTTGTCCACGGCACACGCGACGACGTGAGTGGTAGGGCGCTGGTCGATCAGCTCAGCACCGCCGGCTTCGATGTGGTCGAGCACCGGGTGACAGCTGATGGCGCCG
>WLMZ01000147.1 GCA_009726095.1 Actinomycetota bacterium | reverse complement strand
AGATGGTGGACTCACCGATGATGCCGTTGTGGTCGGGGGTGGTCTCGTAGAAACCCGTCCAACCACCGGCGATGCCGACGTCGAGCAGGTGTGGGGCGCGCCGGGCGGCCACCTCGGCCACGACCTCGAGCCAATCGGGACGGCATTCGTGGTCGAAGCCGGCGGGCTGATCGGGGTCGGCCATGCCGAACAGCAAACCCTGACCCTCGTTGTGGAAGTAGAAGCCGGTGGTGAAGTCGATGGTGAACGCCAGGTGATCGGGCAGGTCGAGCATCGGCTCGGTGAACCAGATCGGTCGGCGCACCGGATCGACCGGCAGGGTGACGCCGGCCATGTCACCGATGAGCCGCGACCACGGCCCGGCGGCGCACACCACGGTGTCAGTGGCAATCGGCCCGCGCGAGGTGACCACGCCGGTGATGGTGTCACCCTCGCGTTCAATGGCGGTGACCGAGCAGTTCGTGAGGATGCGCACGCCAAGCGCACGCGCTGCCTGGGCGTAGCCCTCGACCACAGCGCCGGTGTTGGCGTGGCCGTCACGCGGGCAGAACGAAGCAGCCAACACGTCGTCGACGTTGGCCAGTGGCGACAACTCGCCTGCCTCCTTCGCCGACAGCATCCGGCTCGGCACGCCGAGGCTGTTCTGCAACGCGACGCTGGTCTCGAAGGCCGTGACGTCGTCGGGGTCGGTCAGCAAGAACAGATAGCCCACCTGCTGAAGGTCTATATCGAATCCGGGCCGGGTGCCGAATCGTTCGAACGCATCGAGCGAGCGCAGCGCCAATTCGATGTTGACGGCGTCGGAGAACTGCAGGCGCACGCCACCCGCAGCCTTCGAGGTGGACCCACTGCCAAGCTGGTCGGCCTCGATCACCACCACATCACGATGCCCCGCCTCAGCGAGGTGGAATGCGGCGCTGAGGCCCATGACACCCCCGCCGATCACAACGACGGAGGCATGGCGGGGCGCTGGGTTCATCCCGGTCACCGTATCGGTCGCAGGAGTGGGGTCACAGGGCTGTGGTCACAAGCCTGAAATCAGGCGTGGCCGAGGTATGCGTTGCGCACGGCCTCATTGTTGGCGAGATCCTTCGCCGGGCCCTCGAGCCCGATCTGGCCGGTCTCCAGCACATAGGCATAGTTGCCGATGTTCAGCGCAGCGAGCGCGTTCTGCTCGACCAACAAGATCGTGGTGCCCTGTGCATTGACACGCTCGATGATCTCGAACACGACGTCGACCAGCACTGGAGCCAGACCCATCGATGGCTCGTCGAGCAAGAGCAACCGCGGCTGAGCCATGAGCGCCCGGCCCATGGCGAGCATCTGCTGCTCGCCACCCGACAATGTGCCGCCCTTTTGTGCGATGCGCTCTTTGAGGCGGGGGAAGAGATCGAAAATGCGCTCGAGGTCGTCCTGGATCGCTGCTTTGTCCTTGCGGAGGAACGCACCGAGTTCAAGGTTCTCTGCCACCGTCATGCGCGGAAAGATGCGCCGACCCTCAGGGCTCTGGGCAATACCCAGCTTGGCCACCTCGTTACCGCGCAGACCCGACACCTTCTTGCCCTCGAACGCGATCTCACCCTTGCGTGGCTTCATCAGACCGGAGATGGCGCGCATCGTGGTGGACTTACCCGCACCGTTGGCCCCGATGAGCGTGACGATCTCGCCCTGGTACACCTCGAGGGAGATGCCCTTCACTGCAGCGATGTTGCCGTAGTACAGGTGCAGGTCGGTGATGGTGAGCACGGGCGGCTTGCCGCCCCCGCGATCCGATGTCGATGTCGATGTGGATGTGGATGCCTGTTCGCTCACTTTGCCGCCTCCGTACCCGACTTGCCGAGGTACGCCTCGATGACCCGCTGATCGGACCTGATGTCTTGAGGCGTGCCCTCAGCGATCTTGGATCCGTATTCCAACACGGTGATGCGCTCGGACACGCCCATCACCACCTTCATGTCGTGCTCGATGAGCAGCACCGTGACGCCACGTTGGTCGCGCACACGGTGCACGAACTGGGTGAACGTGGCCGACTCCTGCGGGTTCATACCTGCTGTTGGCTCGTCGAGCAGCAACAACTTCGGTCGCAGTGCGAGCGCACGTGCCACCTCGAGGCGGCGCTGATCGCCGTAGGGCAGGTTCTTGGCGAACTCGTCGTCGACCCCGGCGATACCCACGAACTCGAGCAATTCCTTGGCCATCAGGCGCGCATCACGCTCTTCGCGGCGCTGCTTGGGAGTGCGCACGATCGTGGAC
This sequence comes from Actinomycetota bacterium, assembly GCA_009726095.1. Taxonomy (GTDB): domain Bacteria; phylum Actinomycetota; class Acidimicrobiia; order Acidimicrobiales; family Ilumatobacteraceae; genus WLMZ01. The sequence continues at coordinate 3,366 of WLMZ01000147.1, read as the reverse complement.
AACACACCGCTCTTGAGATGAGGATGCATCGCCACCATCACGTTCTCTGACGCGGTCATCGCGCCGAACAGTCGGATGTTCTGAAAGGTGCGCGCCATGCCGCTGGCGGCGATCTTGTGCGGAGCAACGCCGAGCACGCTCTTGCCGTCGAAGTCGACCTGACCATGCGATGGCGTGTACAGCCCGGTGAGCACGTTGAAGAACGTGGTCTTGCCGGCACCGTTGGGACCGATGAGCGCAACGATCGAACCGGTAGGGATGTTGAAGTCGACATCGTTGACTGCCACCAGACCGCCGAACTGAACTCGCACTGCGCGTGCGTCGAGGAGGTTCTCGGTCATGACTCAACTCCTGCTGTCTCAATGCTCTGCACTTGCTTGTCGGCCTTCTTGAGTTGCTTCGAGCGGGCCGCAGGGATGAACCCCTCGGGACGGAAGAGCATCATCAGCACCAGCACGAACCCGAAGAACATGAACTCGTAGTTCTTCAGGTTGATGTGCGTGCCGAGGCCCTTGTTGACCTGCGCCCCGATGTACACCAGGCCGGTGTAGTTGAACCAGGTGATGGCGACGCCGCCCAGCACTGCACCCCACACGTTGCCCATGCCACCAAGGATGACGGCGCAGAGCACGATGATGGAGAAGCTGAACGTGAAGTTGTCGACGTTGACCGTGCCCACGATGGTGGCGTAGAACGCCCCACCGACACCACCGGCGATGGCACCCACCGCATACGACCACAGCTTGGTGCGCATCAACGGCACGCCCATCAGGCTGGCGGCCAGCTCGTCTTCACGGATGGCCATCCATGCACGGCCGAGACGACCATCGCGCAGCTTGATCGAGGCGTACATGAACAACGCGCAGAACAGCAGAATGACGTAGTACTTGGTCTTGTAATCGCTCGACACGATGGTGCTCGGGATACCGGGCAACTTGTCGAGGAACCCCATGCCGATCCGGTCGACCGGACCGATGCCCTTGGTGCCGTTGGTGAGGTTGTAGCCCGCTACGTTGTCGCCGTTACGGAACACCTCGGGCAGGATCTCACCGAAGCCGAGGGTGACCAGGGCGAGGTAGTCGCTCTTGAGCCGCAGCGTCGGCGCACCGATCACCAGACCGGCCACGGCGGCGATGGCAGCGGCGGCAATGATGACGATCCAGAACGACAGGTGGATACCGGCAATTTTTGAGCTCGCGGTACTGAGGAAGTGCACGCTGAACGAGAACTGCTTGTCCGACGGGTCACGCGGGTTGACCTGATAGAAGAAGTCCGACATCAGCCACGCAGACGTATAGGCGCCGAACAGGAAGAACGCCACATACCCGAGGTCGAGCAGGCCGGCAAAACCCACCACGATGTTGAGGCCGAGGGCGAACAACGCGTAGACGGCGCAGAGCACGACGGTGAACAGCGGCAGCGGCCCTTCGGTGCTGGTGGCGATGTAGTTGGGAATCAGCCACGCCACGACCAGCACAGCAAGAATGCCGGAATAGCGGGCGAATGTACGGCCGTTGTCGGTGGTCGGCTGCATTCGTTCGACGAGTGATGTGAACATCTAGACCTTCTCCTGCTGATGCTTGCCAAAGATGCCGCCTGGGCGGAAGATCACCATGATGATGAGGATCGAGAACATCACGGTCTGGGTCCATTGCTGACCGAAGAAGTGTGGGGCACCGTCGTTGAGCGCCTGGATGACACCGAGCAGCACGCCACCGACCACGGCCCCGACCAGGTTGCCGACGCCACCGAGCACGGCAGCAGTGAAGGCGATGAGGCCGAGTCGGAACCCGGCGTCATAGCGGGTCTGTTGGTTCACCTCGAGGAACAACACACCAGCAGCGCCGGCGAGCGCTCCGCCGAGAGCGAAGGTGAACGAGATGATGCGGTCGACGTTGATACCCATCAGCAGCGACGCATCGCGATCTTGGGCCGTGGCCCGCATGGCCTTGCCGACACGGGTCTTTTGCACGATCCAGGTCATCAGCAGCAGCAGCGGAACGGTGACCGCCACGACCACGATGTACTTGACGCGCACCTCGATGGGGCCGAGCTCCAACGATGACGACGGCAGCACGCTGGTGCGTGAGTGCGGCGCCGAGCCGTTCATGAGGATGCCGACATTCTGGAGGATGAAGCTGACGCCGACCGCAGTGATCAACGGCGCCAACTTCGGGGCGTTGCGCAGGCGGCGGTAGGCAACCTTTTCGATGAACATGTTGATGAGCGCACAGGCGGCCATCGCGAAGAGCATCGTGAGCGCCAGTATCAACCAAGCCTTGGGCGAGGACTTGGTCTGGCCGAGCCACTCCTCGAGAAAGATCGCCCCAATCACCGACCCGAGCATGAACAGGTCGCCGTGGGCGAAGTTGATCAGCTCGATGATGCCGTAGACCATCGTGTACCCGAGCGCGATCAGTGCGTAGAGCGCTCCGTTGGACAGGCCGATCGTGAGGACCTGCGTGAAGATCACGGGGCCGGAGGAAAAGCTCCAGATGATCCACGCGACCGCCGCAGTCAGAACAGCCATACCCAACAGTGACTCAACCTTGAAACGCGGTGCCGTACGTTCGGCTGTTGCCATAGTAAATGTGCCCCTAGTGCAGGTTGGGGCGGCCCCGGACGGGGCCACCCCAACACCATTGATGTTTTCGTCGTTACTTCAACTGACGAGAGGTCAGCTGACTGGCCATGCCTTCAAGAAGGTCTCGACGTTGCCCGTGAGCAACTGGATCGACAAGTCGCGCACGGTGACGTCACCGTTCGCATCGATGCCGAATTCCTTACCGATGACCGACTTGTCTGCCGGAACCTTCACCTTGAACGCCTGCTCCATGACACTCTTGCGAGTACCGTCAGAAGCTGCGATCGCCGTCATGATGAGCTGCGCTGCAGCGGCACCATAGATGGTGTAGGCCGAGACCGGGTCATGACCGAACTTGGCCTTGAAGTCGGTGACGAACTTGGCGCCAGCGCCGCCAGCCTTGACCAGCTCAGAAGCGGGCAGACCAGCAAAGGTGATGTACATCTCCTGCGCTTCGGCCATCTTCACCACGGTTGGGTAACCGGTGAATCCGTCAGGAGCGATGAGCTTCACCGTTCCGGTGTTCGGACCGAGCACTGCAACCTTGTCGCGGATGAGCTGCTCACCGTTGTTGTCGTCGAGGCCGCCGAGGTACACACAGTCGGGATTGAGTGCCTTGAAGCCCTCGAACAACGCTGTGTAGTTGGGCTGCTTGGCATCCCATGCTGCTTCTGCGACAACTTCGATGCCGACGTTCTTGGCCTCATTGGCGAACGCCGTTGCGACGCCCACGCCATAGGTCTGCGCATCGTTCAGAACGACGCACCGCTTGAGCTTCAGGT
>WLMZ01000146.1 GCA_009726095.1 Actinomycetota bacterium | reverse complement strand
CAGCGCCGAGACCTCCTCGGGGGTGGTGGGCAGTGCGTGGATGTCGTCCTTGTGGGTCGTGAGCTCGCCACAGAACCGCTCGGCGCTACGAACGGGCGCGTTACCGCACGAGCTGACGATCAACAGCGAGGCCAACGCTGCGCTGGTGATGGCGGACGACATTCGCATCGCACCAGTCAAGCATTCGGTCAGGTCGAAATGATGGCAGGCGCGAATGTGCGGCCTGGCGTGTCGGCCTGCGGGTGCGACGGTAGCTTGGCCGTGTCGTGGGGCCGCGCCCCTCCTGTACGCCAAGCGGTGAACACCGCATGTCTGTCGGAGGTGGCCTGTGCTCGCAGCCATTTCATCTGCAACCCTGCTCGGGGTCGAGGGCCATCGTGTCGTCGTCGAGGTGCACGTGTCCAGCGCCCTGCCCAGCTTCACCATTGTCGGGCTGCCCGACGAGGTCTGTCGCGAAGCCCGTGACCGGGTGCGTGCAGCGGTGTTGTCCAGCGGCTTCTCGTGGCCGTCGAAGAGGGTCACCATCAACCTCGCCCCGTCGAGTGAGCGAAAGGTGGGGGCCGGGCTCGACCTGGCGATGGCCGTGGGCATCCTCGTCGCCGACGACATCATCTCGGCCGAGGCGGTCGCCGGCTTCGGCTTCGTGGGAGAACTCGGTCTCGACGGATCGCTGCGCCCGGTGGCGGGCATCGCCCCGATGGTGGCAGCGCTCGGGGCAGTACATCCGGTGGTGCCCGTGGCCAGCCGGCACGAGGCCGAGGTGATCAGCGAACAACGCGTCTTCGTCGGGCGAACGCTGCGCGACGTGGTCGATGCCCTGAAAGGCGACGCACCATGGCCGACGCCACCGGTCGAGGCGGTGGTCGACGACACGGTGATGGTGCCCGACCTCGCCGATGTCCGCGGCCAACCCCTCGCCCGGCAGGCGCTCGAGGTGGCGGCGGCCGGTGGTCACCATGTGCTGTTCGTCGGCCCGCCCGGGTCGGGCAAGACCATGCTGGCTCAACGCATGCCGGGCCTGTTGCCGCCGCTCGCCCCACAGGTGTCGCTGGTGGCGACGATGGTGCATTCTGCTGCCGGAGTCCGCCTTCCCGCTGCGGCGCTGATCACGCGGGCACCGTTCCGTGCTCCTCATCACACCAGTTCCATCGTGGCGCTGGTGGGTGGGGGCACGGCGTCGCTCAGGCCCGGCGAAATCAGCTTGGCGCACGGCGGGGTCCTGTTTTTGGACGAACTGGGTGAGTTCTCGCCAGCGGTGCTCGATGGTCTCCGCCAACCGCTGGAGGAGGGGGTTGTGCGGGTGGCGCGGGCGCGGGCCAGCGCCACCCTGCCCGCCCAGTTCCTGTTGGTGGCGGCCACGAACCCTTGCCCGTGTGGCGGTGGCGCACCGGGCTCGTGCGAGTGTGACGACGGAGCCAGAGCGCGCTATCTCCGCCGGCTCTCGGGACCGTTGCTCGATCGGTTCGACCTTCGCGTTCCCGTGCATCGCCCCGAGGTCGATGAGTTGTTGGTGGGCCACAGCGGTGAGCCGTCTGCTGTGGTGGCTGCACGCGTGGCGCTTGCCAGGGATGTCGCCGTACAGCGCAGTGGCTCGCTGAATGCGGCGATCCCGGCATCGTTGCTGGATTCGCTGGCTCCGCTCGACCCCGCCGCACAGCGGTTGCTGCGGTGCGAACTCGAACACGATCGGCTCACCGGCCGCGGCTATCACCGGGTGCGCCGGGTGGCGCGCACGCTGGCCGATCTCGACCCCGCCGGCGACGAGGTGGTGCGCGAACAGCATGTCGCCATGGCGCTGCAGTTCCGAGTGCGCCTGTCGCCGCTGCTGCGTGGGAGGGTGGCATGAACGGCCTGCCCGATCAGGCCTACGCTGCTGCTCTGGCAGGGCTCGACCGCATGACGGTGGCTCGGCTCGGCGTACTGCTCGCCCATCTGACCCCGGCCGAGGCCTACGCCGTGGCAGCCGGGCAGATGCGGCCCTGTGGATTGGTGGCCCGGCTGTTCGATGCCGATGGGCTGGCGGCGGCATGGCGGGCGAGCGCCGCCCAGCGTGCTCCTTCGCGGATCTGGCAACAGTGCTGTGATCACGACATCACCGTGCTCATCCGCGGCTACCCCGGCTATCCGGCACCGTTGGTCGAGGACCCCATGCCCGCTGCCGTGCTCTTCGTGCGTGGCGATGTCGACCGCATCGTTGGGCGGCGGGCGGGCATCATCGGCACCCGTAATGCCACCGGGTCGGGGCGCGAGACCGCCACCACGTTGGGGCGTGATCTGAGTGCCGTAGGGGTGCACGTGGTCTCTGGGCTCGCCCGCGGCATCGATGGTTGCGCCCATCGGGGGGCTCTGTCGGTCAGCGATGGTGCGGGCCCCGTCGCAGTGGTGGCCTCGGGGCTGGATGTCGTGTACCCGCGCGAACATGCCCGGTTGTGGCAGGAGGTGGCCGAACGGGGTCTGCTCGTCTCCGAGGCACCCCCTGGCACACCGCCCGAGGCGTATCGCTTCCCGCTACGCAACCGCATCCTGGCGGCGTTCAGCGAGGTGCTGGTGGTGGTGGAGTCACGAGCCTCCGGGGGTTCGTTGATCACCGTCAATGAGGCGCGCGAACGCGAGGTGCTGGTGATGGCAGTTCCCGGGGCGTTGCGCAACCGTGCTGCCGAGGGCACCAATGCCTTGGTGCGCGATGGCTGCCCCGTGGTGATGGATGCCACCGACGTGCTCGTGGGGCTGGGACTGGATACCCGCCGGGCCGGGGGAGTTGCCTACGACCCGCGGCCGCAGCCCCGAGGCCACGATGCGCAGCTGCTGGAGCTGCTCGGCGAACCGAGCACGCTCGATCAGCTGGCGCTGATCTCGGGGATGACGCTGGTGGAGTCTGCCATGGCGGTCGCCCGGCTGGAGTCCGCCGGTTGGCTGCAACAGGTCAACGGCTGGTTCGAGCGGGTCGGGCGAGTCCGATGACGCTGCGTTCGATGCCCGCAGGCTCCCCACAATGACCGCCGGGAACGAATACTCTGGACGACATGCGAGGACGAACTGTTGAGGCCGACGCCGTCGGCAGGACCCCCGCATCGTCGGCTTGGCACATCGACGAGTTCGCTGCGTCGCTCACCTCGTCGGCCGACAACACCGTGCTTGCCTATCGCAGCGACATCGAGGGTTTCGTCGACTGGACCGAACGCCTTGGCCTCGAGGGCCCCGCCGGAGTCGACCGCATGGTGTTGCGCCGCTATGTCGCCTACCTCACCACACGCGAGTTCGCCCGGCGCACCATTGCCCGCAAGGTCGCCGGCCTGCGCAGGTACTTCGGTTGGCTCCGCCGTAGTGGCCATCTCGCCCTCGACCCCTCCACCAGCCTGCACGCCCCCGGCGGGCAGGGCCGCCTGCCCAGAGTGCTCTCGACCAGCGACATCGGCCAGTTACTCGATGCCGACCCCGACGACGACGAACCGGTGTGGCGTCGACAGCGCGACGACGCCGTGCTCGAACTGCTCTATGGCAGTGGTGTCCGCGTCAGCGAACTGTGCGGACTCGATGTCGACAGCATCGACCTGGCCGGCTCGGCGGCGTCGGTGTGGGGCAAGGGCGGCAAGGAACGAAGGGTCCCGCTGTCACAGCCGGCATCTGATGCCCTCACCCGGTGGCTGCGGGTGCGCCGTGAGGTGCTCGCAGGGCACGCCGGCGCAGCATTGTTCGGCAACGAGCGCGGCAATCGGCTTTCGCCGCGCGATGTACGGCGTATTCTCGATCGCCGATCGCCGGTACCAACCCATCCGCATGCCCTCCGCCACAGTTTTGCCACACATCTGCTCGATGGTGGGGCAGACTTGCGAGCGGTTCAGGAATTGCTGGGCCATAGTGATGTCGCTACCACGCAGCGATACACCCATGTCAGCAAGGAACGACTCCGCACCGTGTACTCCGAAACGCATCCAAGGGCTTAGCGCAATGAAGGAAAGTTTCGGTCGGGCATCCGACGACGACGAACTCATGGGCTGGTGGGACCGCTGGCTCGGCGAACGCGACCTCAAGGCGCGCGAGCGGATCATCGTGCACTACTCCCCGCTGGTCAAGTTCGTTGCCGGTCGTGTGGGCGCCGGTCTGCCCAACAGCGTCGACCCGGGCGATCTGGTCAGCGCCGGCGTGTTCGGCCTGATCGATGCCGTTGAGCGGTTTGATTCCGATCGTGGCGTGAAGTTCGAGACGTTCGCCGTGCCACGTATCCGCGGCGCCATCTTCGATGGTCTTCGCGCCCTCGATTGGGTACCGCGATCGGTGCGGAGCCGGGCCCGCGAAGTGGAGACAGCGTTCCACGACCTCGAGGCCAAGCTCGGGCGCAGCCCGGGCGACGAAGAACTTTCCACCCATCTGGGCATCTCCAGCACCGAGTTCCAGCGCTGGCTCGCTGCGATTGCCTCCACCACTGTTGGCCCGCTCGATCGGGCGCTGGTCGCCGGAGCCGAACCCCGTTCGCTGCGCGGCGATGCCCCCGACAGCCCCTCGGGTGCCTACGAGGAGGGTGAGGTGCGCCAAGCCGTACGTAGCGAGGTGCGCAAGCTGCCCGACCGCGAGAAGCTGGTGCTGTCGTTGTACTACGACGAAGGACTCACCCTGGCCGAGATCGGTGGTGTGCTCGGTGTGACCGAGAGCCGTGTTTCGCAGATTCACACCAAGGCCGTGCTGCAGTTGCGTTCGCGCATGGCTGCCAGCGGAATGACCTAGTTGCACCCGTCCGGGTGCCGTTTGCAGCTCGTCTGCCCCATTCCCGCCGGTTCGGACCGGTCGAGATCAGGAGGCCCCCATGCGCGCTCTCTGGCGATCCATCGTGGCGTTGCTCGCCCTCGTCGCCCCTGCCCCAACGCCCGACGGTCGGCCCGGGTGTCTCATTGCTCCCGTCCAAGCCCCGATCGTGGTGCGGTTCCGGGCACCCGAATGCCCCTATTGCTCTGGCCAGCGCGGGATCGAGTACGCCAGCGCCGGACCCGGGGCGCTCGGCGTGGTCCGGGCTGCCGGCTCGGGGGTGGTCACCTTCAGCGGTGTGGTCGTCGGCACACGCTATGTCGTGGTGGCACAGGCGGACGGGCTGGTTGCCACGTACGGCATGCTCGCCGACACCGTGCTGCACGACGGAGACGCAGTGTTGGCAGCCGCCACGATCGGCCATGTGTCGGCCGGGCTGTATTTCGGCCTGCGCTGGCAAGGCGTCTATCTCGATCCTGTTCCCCTGTTGGGTGTGGTGACGATCCGCCACCGTCTGGTGCCGATCGATGGGCGGCGCGCCCGCCCCGCACGGCTCGGCCCGCCCCGGTGCGCTGTCGTTGCTGGAACACCGGCGCGCGCCCGATAGCATTGCGTCCGGTTCTGTCGACCTGACAGACCGACCATCAACAGCATCTCGCCCTTACTGCGGTCGCTTCGGCGCTGTGCGAGATGTCCGCCAACCGCAGTAGAGGAGTGAATGATCATGGCAGTTGTCACTACGCGCCAAATGCTGGAAGCCGGAGTCCACTTCGGGCATCAGACCCGTCGTTGGAACCCGAAGATGAAGCGTTTCATCTTCGGCGAGCGCAACGGCATCTACATCATCGACCTCGACCAGACGCTCACGCGCGCCGAGGCCAGCTACAAGTTCGTTCGCGACCTGTCCGCCAAGGGCGGTTCGGTGCTGTTCATCGGTACCAAGAAGCAGGCGCAGGATCCCATCCGCAGCTACGCCGAGAAGTGCGGCATGCCGTACATCAACGAGCGTTGGCTCGGTGGCATGCTCACCAACTTCGAGACCATCTCCAAGCGCGTCGCCAAGATGATGGAGTACGAGCGCATGCGCGCCGCCGGCGAGTTCGAGGCCATGCCGAAGAAGGAAGCCCTCCTCCTCACCCGTGAGCTCGAGAAGCTGCAGAAGAACCTCGGCGGTATCCGTGGCATGAACAAGCGTCCCGACGCCGTGTTCATCCTGGACACCAAGAAGGAGCACATCGGCGTCACCGAGGCCAACAAGCTCGGCATCCCCGTCATCGCTGTGGTCGACACCAACGTCGACCCCGATGTGGTGCAGTTCCCCATCCCCGGTAACGACGACGCCATCCGCGCCAACGCGCTCAT
>WLMZ01000145.1 GCA_009726095.1 Actinomycetota bacterium | reverse complement strand
TTCTGGTGTCGACATTCCCCGCGAAAAGCGGTTGGAAATCGCCCTTACCTACATCTATGGAATCGGCAAGCCGACCGCACAGAAGATCTGTGTTGACGCGGCTCTCGATCCCAACACCCGTGTGCGAAGCCTCACCGAAGACGAGGTGAACCGGATCCGCGCCGAGATCGACAAGCTCACCGTCGAAGGTGACCTGCGTCGCGAGGTGCAGCAGGACATCAAGCGCAAGATCGAGATCGGCTGCCTGCAGGGCATCCGTCACCGCAAGGGTCTTCCCGTGCGTGGACAGCGCACCCACACCAACGCTCGTACCCGTAAGGGCCCGAAGAAGACCGTTGCCAACAAGAAGAAGGCCGTGAGGAAGTAGCGATGGCAAAGCCAAAGCCAGGAGGACGTCGTCCCCGCAAGCGCGAACGCAAGAACGTCACCGTTGGTGTCGTTCACATCAAGAGTTCGTTCAACAACACCATCGTCAGCATCACCGACACACAGGGCAACGTCATCTCGTGGGCCTCGTCTGGCGGCGTTGGTTTCAAGGGTTCGCGCAAGAGCACCCCGTTCGCCGCACAGATGGCCGCTGACAAAGCAGCCCGTGCAGCCATGGAACACGGTTTGCGCCGTGTCGAGGTTCAGGTGAAGGGCCCGGGTTCGGGACGCGACACCGCCGTGCGTTCCATCCAGAACACCGGCCTCGAGGTCACCTCGATCAAGGACGTCACGCCGTTGGCTCACAACGGTTGCAGCCAGCCGAAGCGCAAGAGGAACTAGTCATGGCTCGTTATACCGGCCCGAAGGTGCGCGTCTCGCGTCGCCTCGCCACCAACATCTTCGAGAACGAAAAGGGTCGCAAGGCCCTCGAGCGTCGCCCCTTCCCCCCGGGTCAGCACGGCCGTACTCGTCGGCGTAATGCCGGCAGCGAGTACCTCGCTCAGCTGCAGGAGAAGCAGAAGGCCAAGTTCATCTACGGTGTGCTCGAGCGCCAGTTCCGCCGCACCTACGAAGAAGCCAACCGCTTGCAGGGCCCCACGGGCGAGAACCTGCTGCGTCTGCTCGAACAGCGCCTCGACAACATCGTGTACCGCGCTGGTTGGGCCGAGACCCGCCCGCAGGCACGCCAGTTCGTGAGCCATGGCAAGATCCTGGTGAACGGCAAGCGCGTCGACATCGCCAGCGCCCGCGTGAAGAAGGGTGATGTTGTCAGCCTGCACGAAAAGGCCCGCAACATGATCATCGTCCAGCACAACCTCGACACGCTTGATCGCGTCACGGTGGGCTGGCTGGAAAAAGGTGACGACGGCAAGCAGGTCACGATTCGTGAACTGCCCCAGCGTGAACACATCGACGTGCCCGTCCGCGAACAGCTCATCGTTGAGCTGTACTCGAAGTAACCGATCCCGAAAGGACTAGGCGACTTTCATGCTCGTCATTCAGCGCCCAACCGTCGAGGCAATCGGCGAAGAGACAAACAACCGTCAGCGTTTTTTCATCGGACCACTCGAGCCCGGCTTCGGCCACACGATTGGTAACTCACTGCGCCGCACCCTGCTGTCGTCGATCCCCGGCGCAGCAATCACGGCCGTCCGTTTCGACGATGCCCTGCACGAGTTCGACACCATTACCGGCATCAGCGAAGACATCACCGACATCATCCTCAACCTCAAAGACATCGTCCTGACGAGCCTGAGCGATGAGGCAGTGGTGATTCGCCTGGACATGCGTGGCCCGGCCGAGATCAGCGCCGCTGACATCAAGTGCCCGAGCGACGTCGAGATCCTCAACACCGGTCTCCACCTCGCGTCGCTCAACTCGAAGGGCCGCCTTGCAATCGACCTCACCGTCGAGCGCGGTCGTGGGTACCTGTCGAGCCACCGCGAAAACGAGAGCCGCACCATCGGTGTCATCCCGATCGATGCAATCTTCTCGCCGGTGCGCCGTGTGATGTTCGAAGTCGAGCCGACCCGTGTCGAGCAGAGCACGAACTACGACCGCTTGGTGCTCGACATTGAGACCGACGGATCCATCACCCCACGCGAGGCGTTGGCATCTGCCGGCGCAACGCTGCGGAACCTGGTCGATCTCGTCGCCAACCTCAGCGACGAGCCCCAGGGCCTCGAGTTGGGCGAAGTCGCTGCCAGCAGCGCCACCTCACCCGACCTTGACCTGCCCATCGAAGACCTCGACTTGTCAGAGCGTCCTCGTAACTGCCTGAAGCGGGCACAGATCAATTCCATTGGCGAGCTGCTCACCAAGACCGAAGACGACCTTCTGAACATCACCAATTTTGGTCAGAAGAGCCTCGACGAGGTCAAGCAGAAGCTCGACGAGCGCGGCCTCACGCTGCGCGGCTGACCCAAGATTTCGTTCAGGGAGACCCCTCATGCCAGCAACACCACGTAGAGCCCGCAACTTTGGCGGTAGCTCACAACACCAGAGAATCATGATGGCCAACTTGGCTGCGTCGCTGTTTGCCGCCGAGGCAATCGTGACCACCGAAGCCAAGGCCAAGGCACTTCGCCCGATCGCTGAAAAGCTGATCACGAAGGCCAAGAAGGCCACAGCTGATGACCCCATGCGCATTCATCGCATTCGTCAGATCCAGGGTTACCTGGGCGACCGCGAGATGACGCACAAACTGGTCACCGACGTGGCACCTCGCTACAGCGAGCGTCCCGGTGGTTACCTGCGTATCTACAAGCTCGGACCGCGCCAGGGCGACAACGCCCAAATGGCACGCATCGAACTGGTCTAGACCAGTGCCGGATCACGGCGCACCAGAGAATCTGAACGAGCCCGTCGCTGTGCGGCGGGCTTGTTTCGTTCTCGCGTACGACGGCGCCGCCTTTCATGGCTTCGCCCCCAACCCGGGTGTGCCCACCGTTGTGGGCGTGCTCTCCGATGCAATGGAGCTGGTGTCGCGCCACGAGATCAACCTCATCGGCGCCGGTCGCACCGATGCAGGTGTGCATGCGTGGGGACAGGTGGTCAGCTGCGAGCTTCCCGCCCGGGTCGATCTCGCCAATCTCATCCACCACGTCAACCGCATGTGCGCACCGCACGTGGTGGTGCGCAGCGCCGAGTGGATGGCCGACGACTTCAGCGCTCGGTTCAGCGCTACGTGGCGGCATTACCGCTACACGATCGTCAATGGACCTGCCCAGAATCCATTCTTGGCCGCCACCGCCTGGCACGTGCCGCAACCGCTGCTGCTGGCAGGCATGCAGTTGGCGTGCGACGCGCTGATCGGCGAGCACGACTTCACGACGTTCTGTCGTAAGCCCAAGCCTGCCGGCGGACAGCCTGAGCCGTCGCTGCGCCGCCGAGTCATGCTGGCGCGCTGGAGCGATATCACCGATTCGCTGGGGCCGTACGCCGAGGGGTCGCGCGTGCTGCGCTTCGAGATCCGGGCCAACGCCTTTTGCCATCAGATGGTCCGCTCGATCGTGGGCACCCACGCCGATGTTGGACGCGGTCGCTTCCACGCCGGCGACATGCGGGCTCTGATCCTTGCCCGCGATCGCACCATTGCAGGCGATGTGGCCCCCGCCCACGGGCTGATGCTCTGGCAGGTGGGTTATGACGGAGAGCGCTACCACGGCGGCCGTGGCCGGTCAGCGCCGTCTGTAACGGCGGATGTAGTCGCGGAGACCGAACCCGGCGGCCACCAGCATCACGATGCCGATGGCGCCTCGCAGCAGCCGTGACACGGACGAGTCGTCCAGCGCCAGCAGCAACGCCACAGCAAGACCATGGGCCATGGGCACCTCCCGGGGTGCGTACAATAGTCCGACCGGGCGTGCCGTTCGCGGCAATTGTGCATGATCGAGCAAATTTGGGCTTGATCTGATTGCTGAATGACGCGCGGCACCCCTATCCTTGTCAGGTTCCCGGTGGCAGCCGCGCGGCGCCCCGACGAAGGAAGCTCTTATGATGCGTACATACAGCCCCAAAATCAGCGAAATCACCCACGCCTGGCACGTCATCGACGCCGAGGGCTTGGTGCTTGGTCGTATGTGCACCGAGGCAGCACGCGTGCTGCGCGGTAAGCACAAGCCCATGTTCGCCCCGCACATCGACACTGGCGATCACGTCATTGTCATCAACGCCGCCAAGGTCGTGCTCACCTCGGACAAGGCAGCCAAGAAGGGCGTGCACCGCTATAGCGGTTACCCCGGCGGCCTCAAGACCGAGACCTACGCCAACCTGCTCGGCCGCAAGCCTGAAGAGGCAGTGCGCAACAGCATCCGTGGCATGCTCCCCAAGGGGCCCCTCGGTCGCCAGATGATCAGCAAGCTCAAGGTGTATGCCGGTGCCGAGCACCCGCATGCAGCTCAGATGCCCGTCGTATTGGATCTCTCAGCGGCCCAGGCCCGCTGAGCATTCGGAGAGTTGAACCACCATGGGCACTAAGCCGCTTACGCAAACCACCGGTCGCCGCAAGGAATCCGTCGCACGGGTTCGTCTCCGTCCGGGAACCGGCATCGTCACGGTGAATGGCCGGACGTTCGAGAACTACTTCCCCACGGCGATGGCGCGCATGACGGTCAGCGAGCCGCTGCGCCTCACCAACACCGAAGAGGTGTACGACATCGATTGCACCATTCACGGTGGTGGCATCAGTGGTCAGGCCGGCGCACTGCGCATGGGCATCGCCCGTTCGTTGATCGAGCTCGACCCCGAACAGCGCCCCGCCCTGAAGAAGGCCGGACTGCTCACCCGCGACGCTCGTCGCAAGGAGAGCAAGAAGTACGGTCTCAAGAAGGCCCGTAAGGCTCCTCAGTACACCAAGCGCTGATTTGCTGCGCTTCGGGACCGATGGTGTGCGCGGTGTCGCACTCACGGAACTGACAACTGAGTACGTCGGTGCCCTTGGCGCTGCGGTGTCAACAGTGCTCGGCGGCGACGCCTGGCTGATCGCTCGCGATACCCGTGAATCCGGTCCTGCGCTGGAGGCAGCGCTCGTGAGTGGTCTCCACGCGGGCGGCCGCACCGTGATGTTGTGCGGTGTGCTTCCCACACCTGCGCTCGCATTGCTTTCCGCCCAGCGTGCGCTGCCAGCGGCGATGATCACTGCGTCGCACAATCCATACGCCGATAACGGGGTCAAGATCTTTGCTGCGGGCGGCACCAAGCTGACCGACGAGGTCGAACGCCGCATCGAACAGCAGTTGGCCGCTGCACCGACGCTGCCGCCGGTATCGGTCAGCGAGCCGTTGGTGATCGGCGATGCGGTCGATCAGTACATCGCGCACATGCTCTCGTTGTTCCCGACGGGTGGCCTGCGCGGCATGCGCCTGGTGCTGGATTGTGCCAACGGCGCGATGAGCGTGGCCGCCCCCGCCGTCGCTGCAGCGCTCGGCGCCGAGGTCACTGTGATCCATGCCGAACCGAACGGCACCAACATCAATGCAGCGTGCGGAGCCACCCACACGGCATCGCTGGCAGCAGCGGTCCTTGCCGTCGGGGCCGATGCCGGGCTGGCCTTTGATGGCGACGGCGACCGGGTTATTGCCATCGACAATCACGGTCATGTCGTCGACGGCGACCGGCTGATCGCCCTGGGGGCGCTGCAGCTACAGGCCGAGGGCCGACTCACCGGCAATGCCGTGGTGGTCACCGTGATGAGCAACCTTGGTTTCCACCGTGCCATGCGGGCCGCCGGTATCGGAGTGGTCGCGACGTCGGTGGGCGATCGATATGTGCTCGAGGCATTGGAGGCCGGTGACTACGCGATCGGTGGCGAGCAGAGCGGCCACGTGATCTACCGTCACGACGCCACCACGGGCGACGGGTTGTTGGCCGGTCTGAGGCTGTTACACCATGTCCGGGCTTCGCAGCGGGCATTGGCCGACATGGCAACCGACGTGATGACGACCTACCCGCAGGTGCTGGTGAACGTACGCGTCGCCAACCAACATCCGGAGATCGCTGCAGAATTGGCCGCCGAGATCGCCGCTGCCGAGACGTTGCTGGGCGACGATGGGCGGGTGCTCGTGCGGGCCAGCGGTACGGAACCCCTCGTACGCGTGATGGTGGAAGCGGCCACGGATTCGGCGGCGCGCACCGTGGCTGAGTCACTGGCCGCTGTGGTGCACGAGCGGTTCGCACCCGGTCGCTGAGGTCCGTTGCAATGGGTGCGTCGGCGGTGCCCTGGCGGTGACACACAGTTGCCCAGCGCCGAATGCCGGTTGCGGTCGAGGGCCCGCCAGCTGCGGGTCGTGCCGAGAGCAGGCGCGCTAG
>WLMZ01000144.1 GCA_009726095.1 Actinomycetota bacterium | reverse complement strand
GGTGTACACCGCGCCCGGGGCCATGTCGGCAAATGCCGTCCCGAAGGCAGCCAACGACTGAGCGGCGTTCACGGTCAAGGTTGTTCCTACTGCGATGCCGTTGATCGAGAAGTCGGCCTTGGTGCACGCCGGCTTGGTGGCGTCGTTCGTCGACCTCGTCCACACTGAGGGTGACAGGCCGTTCGGCCCGGAGCCGGTGCTGCCAGCGATCTGGATCGTCACCGACTCGAGGTTCTGGGCGCCAGCGCTGGGGTTCGTGATGGTGAAGTCGATGGTGTCGATGACGGCATTGGTGCTGCCGACACTCGGGTTCGGCACCAGATCACCGGTCGTGTCGGCGGTGGACGCTACCACCCAGTAGGTGCTCGTGCCGGTGCTCGTGGCCCCGGTGCCCTGGCCCGTGGTGGTGAAGTAGGCAAACGCTGCAGCCGAGATACCCAGGACCGCAGCCACCGACGTGCCAATGATGATTTTCTTCTTGCTCTTCAGAACTTTCATAACTCTGTACTCCTGTCGTGTACGACGAACATTCCGACTATCGGAGGCAGCGCTGAGCTGTGTCGCCGGAGGGGGAGTCTCGGAAGTTGCAGTTGCAAATTGGTTCACCGTTCGGTTGCAGATCGGCTGCAGATTGCCCGAATGACCGGCGGGCCGTGGTGTACGTTCGATGCATGACGTGTGGTCGCGCCTCGAGCCCGAAGCTCTAAGATGAGTCCCGCAACGCCGAGCGAACGCCGGACCGTGTTGTTGGTCGATGACGATCACAACCTGCGGCTCGCGAACCGAAGGGTGCTCGAACGAGCCAGGCTCGACGTGTTGGAAGCAGCTACCGGGCGTGACGCCCTGCGAGTGCTCCACGAGCGCCGGCCGTCGTGCGTCGTGCTGGACATCGGCCTACCCGACATCGACGGGTGGACGGTGCTGGAACGCATTCGAGATGTCAGCGAGATACCAGTGCTCATCCTGTCGGGTCGGGCGCTGGAGGAGGACAAGATCAGAGGGTTGCAGCAGGGGGCCGATGACTACCTCTGCAAACCGCACAGCGGTGGTGAGTTCGTCGCCCGCGTGCATGCACTGCTGCGCCGGGCACCTCGGGACAGTGAACCGCCACGATCGATCTACACCGACTCGCTCCTGATGATGGACCCATCAGCTCACAAAGTCACGGTGGCCGAACGCGAGGTCTCCCTGACACCGATCGAGTTCCGCCTGTTGTACGCCCTCGCCACCCATGCCGGACAGGTGCTCTCTCCCGCTCAGTTGCTCGAGCTCGCATGGCACGACCCGACCGCCATCGGGCCAGACCGGGTGAAGTTCGCGCTCCTCAGACTGCGCCGCAAGATCGACGCTGACGCCAATTGCACGATCCCGATCGATGCCGTCCGCAGCCTGGGCTACCGGTACACGTCCCCCCACCTTCCAGAGCACCTGGCGGGAGCTGCAACCTGAAAGCAACCAAGCTGCAATCGACCGCATGGATCGCGGCGCCGATACTTACCAACACGTAAAGTTTATTCGCGTTCAACCACTGCGCGTCCTCTCGATAGGACGAATCATGCGACCGAATGACACAGGAACTTCTGCGACCGGCGGGGCGACGTCAACAGACGACCACGGCCGACAGCGAATCGAAGCTGCCGGCGTCAGGTCTGCCCAACGCAGCTCGGCGAAGGATCTGACGGCGTTGATCGGCACCCTCTCCGAGGGGGTCCTGTTCGTCGACAACTGCGGAGACGTGCTGTGCGCGAACCAATCGTTCTGTGACATCTTCGGATTCGACCAGGCGCCAGAGGATCTCATCGGCACGAGCCGCATCGACCTCAAACGGCAAGCATGGGACCGCGTCCAGGATCCTGTCGGCTTCTTCGAGGCCGTCGAATCGGCATACCGACTCCACAGTGAATCGCGCTGCGAGATCGTCGCGATGGTCGATGGCCGGGTCTTCGAACGAGATTTCGTCAAGGTCGAGCAGTCCAGCGACACCTTCTACTCATGGATCTACCGAGATGTCACCGAGCGCACCGCACAAGCCGAACAGTCCCGCCTGCTGCTCGACCGCGAGCGGAACCTACGTGTGTCCACCGAGGAGCAGAACCGGGCGCTGACCGCGCTCAATCGGATGCGGAGCGAATTCATGGCGACGCTGAGCCACGAGCTACGCACACCCCTCACGTCGATCATCAGCTTCTCAGAGATCCTCACCGAAGAGGCCAGCAGCTTGAACTATGAAGAGCTGGGATTCCTCAAGATCATCGCCCGAAACGCCCAGAAGCTGCTCGACCTCGTCACCGACCTGCTGCTGGTCACACAGGTCGACTCGGGAGTCCCCGGCATCGTCCCGGAGCTCATCGAGCTGACGCCGTTCGTCGACAATGCGCTCACCACATTTCGAGCCACGGCAAGTCGGGTCGGCCTGTCGCTCACGTTCACTCCCGCCGACGATCGCGAACCGATCCTGATCGACCCGAAGCACTTCGAACTCGTCATCGTCAACCTCGTCACCAACGCCGTGAAGTTCACTCCGGCCGGCGGGTTCGTGTCGGTCACCACCCGGCGCGGTGACCAGTGCTGGCTCATCGAGGTGGCCGATACCGGAATCGGTATCCCGCCCGAGGAAGTCGATCTTCTCGGCAATCGCTTCTATCGCGCTTCGAACGCCAAGCGCAACGGCGTGTCGGGCACCGGCCTTGGCCTGGCGATCACCAAAGCGGTGGTCGAATCCCACGGCGGAACGCTGCACATCGCACCGCGCGCCGTCGGCACCGTCGTGACAATCGCAATCCCCGACGCCCGCGCACATGCGGCCTCACCAGCGGCATCGGGCTCAGCCCGCATCAGCCTGGCTGATCAAGCGCCCGTCTCCATGACGACAGCACGCGAGTCGCGTGACACACTGCGACGATGAAACTGAACCTTTCCGCCGATGAGGTACTGACCACTACCCGCTCTGTCCGCAAGCGTCTCGACTTCGACCGGCCGGTCGAGCGGTCCGTCGTCGAGGAATGCCTCGATATCGCGTTGCAGGCACCCACCGGCTCGAACAGTCAGGGCTGGCACTGGATCGTGGTCGAGGATGCAGCCAAAAAGCAGGCCCTCGCCGACATCTACAAGGACAACTTCGCCATCTACGCCAAGAGCCCGCGCAGCGCCACCTACGCCGAGGGCGACATGCGCGCCGAACAGGCGGGCAGGGTCACCGAGTCGGCCATGTTCCTCACCGAGCACTTCCACCGCGTACCCCTCATGCTGATCCCCTGCATCAGCGGGCGCCTCGACGGCATCCCGGCATTTGCAGCCGCCAGCGCATGGGGTTCGCTGCTCCCGGCCGTATGGAGCTTCATGCTCGCCGCTCGCGAGCGGAGCCTCGGCTCGGCCTGGACCACCATCCACCTGATGAACGGCGGCGAGCAGAAGGCTGCCGAACTGCTCGGCATCCCCTACGACCAGGTCACCCAGGCCGGGTTGTTCCCCATCGCCTACACCGTCGGCACCGAGTTCAAGCAGGCCAAGCGTCTGCCACTCGATCCGGTGCTGCACTGGGACAAGTGGTGACATCGGGCGCTCGCCGAGCGCACCATCTCACCCAGGATGACTTCGCCTACCGATTCGACTGGGGACTCGAGGGCCTGACCGCGTTGGCCCCGCAGGCCACCGTGGTGATCATCGTCGACGTCTTGCGCTTCACCTCTGCGGTCAGCGCAGCCGTCGAGGGCGGCGGCACCGTGTTTCCCTATCCGTGGGCCCGCGAGGGCGTCGACGCCTATGCGGCCGAACGCACTGCCATCGCTGCGGGTCGGCGCGATGGTGGTGGGCCGTCGTTGTCGCCCACCGACTTGTTGACGATGCCGAACGGCGCACGCATCGTGCTGCCATCACCGAACGGGGCAGCGCTGGCGTGCGCCGCACGCGACCTGGGCTCGCTGCGCGTGCTGGCTGGTTGCCTGCGCAACGCAACGGCCACAGCCCACCACGCTCGGCACTTGCTCCGCCTGCGCGCCGATCGCACCGGGGGGATCGCCATCATCGCCGCGGGCGAGCGCTGGGATGGCGCCGATGGCCCATTGCGGCCAGCGGTCGAAGACCTCATCGGCGCCGGGGCGATCCTGGCCGCCCTCGACCCGTCAGCGGCTGTGGGTGCACCGTGCTGTTCACCAGAGGCCGCTGCGGCTCGTTCGGCGTTCCAGCAGGCCCGGCCCAAGCTGTTCGAAGTCCTGTGCGCATCGGGCTCCGGCAAGGAGCTGCTCGAGTTGGGCTGGGAAGACGACGTGGCCACGAGCGCAGCGCTCGATGTGACCATCACGGCTGCCGAGCTGATCGGCGACGCATTCGTCGCCGCGCCGTCACTCCACGAGACGTAGCCCGCTCGGGGCCATCGACGGCTCGGCGTTGGGTAGCTCGACCACGAACTCGGTGCGGTGGGCGGGGAAGACATGTTGCGACAACAGCACCGGGCGGCCCTGCAGGTCGGTGGTCAAACGCTCGCAGCGCAGCACCGGCGAGCCGACCGGCACACCGAGCAGCACGGCATCGGCGCTCGAAACCGAGTCGGCCCCAATGGTCTGGGTCGCTCCCTTCAGCGCAACGCCGATGAGTTCGTAGAACGGCGACCGCTCCACATCGCGTCGCGACAGGTGCTGGCCGAGTTCTGCCGGGCACCACACGGTCACCACGGCGAACGGTTCGCCGTTGGCGAGGTTGAGCCGTTTGACACGCAGCACGTGATCGGTGTGCAGGGCCTCGCGTACGTGCCCGGCAGCCGTGACGAAGGCAAACTCGAGGATCTTGCGCTGGGGCTCAATGCCGCTCTCGGCCATCTGGCCTTCGATCGTGACCAATTGGCCGAGCACCTGACGCACCGGCTCGGCGGCGACGAACCAGCCAAAACCCTGACGGGCATCGACCAGGCCCTCGTCGCGGAGAGTTTCGAGCGCCCGGCGGATGGTGACCCGACTGGCAGCGAACTCAGCGGACAATTCGGCCTCGCTGGGCAGCAGCCGGCCCGCTGCGTAGCTGCCATGTTCAACCCGGGACCGCAGCGCATCGGCGATCTCTTGATACCTGATCGTTCTCACCAGCCCGTTCCCTGTTCCCTTCGCCACGCCGTGGGTGTTCCCCCGACAGAGTTGATCCATGCAGACACTTGTATTATACTTGTCTACATCACCGCCGAGCGCAAGAGGTAAGCAAATGGCCGTCACCGCAGGAACCCCGATCGAACTGGTGCAGGGCGTGTACGCCAAGCTTCCCGAGCGGGCCGCCATCGGGCGCAGCCGCCTCGGTCGGCCGCTCACGCTGACCGAGAAGATCCTCGTCAACCATCTGCTCGATCCGCAGACCCAGGAGATGGAACGGGGCGTCAGCTATGCCGACTTCCGGCCCGACCGCGTGGCCATGCAAGATGCCACCGCCCAGATGGCGTTGTTGCAGTTCATGACCGCCGGCCTGCCCGAATCGATGGTGCCCAGCACCGTTCACTGCGATCACCTCATCTCGGCCAAGGTCGGCGCACAGATCGACATGGGCGTGGCCATCGACACCAACCGCGAGGTGTACGACTTCCTTCGCAGCGTGTCCGCCAAGTACGCCATCGGCTTTTGGGGTCCCGGTAGCGGCATCATCCATCAGGTCGTACTCGAGAACTATGCCTTCCCGGGAGGCATGATGATCGGCACCGACAGCCACACCCCCAATGCGGGCGGCTTGGGCATGGTCGCGATTGGGGTCGGCGGGGCCGATGCGGTCGACGTCATGACGGGCTTCCCGTTCAACGTACGTTGGCCAAAGGTCATCGGCGTGAAGCTCACCGGCACGCTCAGCGGCTGGTCATCACCAAAGGACGTCATTCTCGAAGTCGCCCGGGTGCTCACCGTCGAGGGCGGCACGGGCGCCATCGTCGAGTACTTCGGCTCCGGTGCCGACACCATCTCGGCCACCGGCAAGGCCACCATCTGCAACATGGGAGCCGAGATCGGCGCAACGTGCAGCGTGTTCGGCTACGACCAGAACATGGCCGCGTACCTGAAGGCCACCGGGCGCGAGGCCATTGCCGACGCCGCCAACGCCGTTGCCGCCGATCTGCGCCCCGACGCCGGAGCCCTCTACGACCAGGTCATCGAGATCGATCTCGACTCGCTCAAGCCGCTGATCAACGGCCCCCACTCCCCCGACCGCGCCAACCGCGTCGGCGCCGCCGTGGGTGCCGAGGCCCGGGCCAACAACTGGCCGCTCGAGATCAGCGCT
>WLMZ01000143.1 GCA_009726095.1 Actinomycetota bacterium | reverse complement strand
GCTCGCGTTCGAGTCGCGGCGTACTCGGTGGCATCGTCGGCGGCATCGCAGGTATCGGCGTGGCACTGATGCTGGCCCGCTCAGATTCGCGCATTCGCACGCGTGCCCAGGCCGAGGCGATCTTCGGTCTCCGTAGCCAGGTGGCCATCCCCGACACCAAGGAACGCCACCACGGCGTGGTGGTGGTGCCCGAGCGCCACGAACCGTTGTCCGATGCCTATCGCACCCTGCGCAGCGTGGTCGGGTTCGTGGAGGGCGGTGCGGCGCACGCCCAGGGCCGTGTGCCGACCATCCTCATCGTGTCGGCTGCGTCCGGCGACGGCAAGACATCGGTCGCCAGCAACCTTGCAGCAGCGTTCGTCGAGACCGGCCAGCGCACGGTTGCAGTCAACACCGACTTCCGTCGTCCAGCCCTGTCGGCTCGAATTCTCGACGCCGATCCGGCGCGACCCGGCTTCTCGGTGGAAGACCTCCTCACCCTGTCGATCCGCGATCTGCTCACACCGACGGCCATCGACGGCCTGGTCGTGTTCGACCTCCAGGGCCTGCGTGCGTCGCCGGGCGATCTGGCCCGCATCACCGCTGCGCGCATTCCCGAACTCGCATCGGTGGGCGCGTCGACAGTGGTCGTTGACACCTCACCCGTCAGCGCGACTGCCGAGGTGCTGGAGCTCGTGCCGCTCGCCGACGTGATCGTGTTGGTGGTACGCGTCAACCACACGTTCATCGACGCCGCCCACCGCACGATCGACACGATCCGGGCGCTGACAGCAGCGCACCTGTTGCTGGTCGTGGTGGGCGAGAAGCGGCAACGCACCGACTATTACGAATATGCGGCCCGGCTCAAGGACACGCCGCGCTGGTCGAAGAAGCTCAAGCGCTGATCGTGGGCTCGGGGATGGAACGCATCTCGATCGCTGCCGCCATTGCCTATGTATGCGTGCTCGGTTGGGCAATGACCGCGATGAGCTACGACATGTGGGGCGCCCTCGTCGCTGCACCCATCATCGTGGTGATCACGGTGCCGCTGGTGAGAAGGATCTTCGCGGGCGAGCACGCGGCGCTGTTCCCGTTTGCCGTCGCAGGGCTGTTGGCCAAGTTCGGCGGTTCGTTGATCCGCTACTACGTGTCGTACGTGTCGTACAGCGGCTGGGCTGATTCAAACGACTACAGCCTCCATGGCAGCAAGCTCGCCGGTGCGGTACGCAGTGGTTCGGCGTCGCCGTTCACACTGATTCCGGGTGGCCTCGGCACCACGTTCATCGATCACCTCACCGGGTTGGTCTACACCGTCTTCGGCGCCAGCCGCCTCGCAGGCTTCTTCGTGTTCACCTGGATGGGTTACTGGGGGGCCGTGTTCTTCCTCCGCGCCGCCTTGGTGGCGGTTCCAGGGCTGTCTGTCAAGCGATATGCCGGCCTCATCTTTCTCGCCCCGAGCATGATCTATTGGCCCACGGCCATCGGCAAAGAGGCGTGGCTGTTCATGTCGCTCGGCCTGGCCTCGTACGGCGGTGCGCACATCTTGGCGGGTCGTGCGAGTTGGTGGTCGTTCTTCCTGACATCGCTGGGCATGGGCGGAACCATCCTGGCCCGCCCTCACTTCGCCGCGATCTGGGTGGCGGGACTGGTGGCTGCGCTCTTCGTGGGTCTGCTCACCGGCAGCGGTGGCCGGGGACTGCAGAGCAGGTTGTTCGCGGGCGTGCTCGCGTTGGTCGCACTGATTGCTCTCGTGCTGATCGGTTCGGTCACGTTGAAGTTCCTCAATCCGCAGAGCAGCGAGGGCGGAAGTGTCCAGGTGACCGATCGCATCTCGGCCATCTTCAAGACCGCCACAACGCAGACCAGTCAGGGCCACTCGTCGTTCGTGCCCGTGGCCATCAACGGCCCACAGGACTGGCCGGAGGCCGTGTTGCGAACACTCTCCCGCCCGCTC
Source organism: Actinomycetota bacterium (assembly GCA_009726095.1). Taxonomy (GTDB): domain Bacteria; phylum Actinomycetota; class Acidimicrobiia; order Acidimicrobiales; family Ilumatobacteraceae; genus WLMZ01. Next base: position 4,462 of record WLMZ01000143.1, on the reverse strand, counting down.
CTGAACGAGGCGCGCAGCCTGGCCGAACTCATCCCCGCGGTGGAATCGACGTTGCTGTTGCTGTGGGCGATCTTCAACATTCGCCGCTTCGCGAACATCCCGCGGATGATCCTGAAGTCGTCCTACGTCTTCTTCGCGCTCGCCGTGTTGTTCATGTTCGGTCTGGCCTTCGCGCGTATCAGCAACCTCGGCATCCTCACCCGTGAACGATCGCTGGTGTTGCCGTTGCTGTTGCTGATGTGGTGTCTGCCTCCGCTGCCGAGACGCGAGGTCGAGCGACCTCCGCTGTGGACTGCTGCCGAAGCGGCGGAGGCCGCCGTCGCTGTCGATGCGTCTACTTGAAGTTGGCCTGCACGGTCATCGACTTGTCCATGACCACGGTGATGGTCCGAGCTGAACTGGTGACGTCGCCAGTCCAGCCGTTCCAGATGGCGCCGATGGCCGGCGTGGCTGTGAGGGTCAGCACGGTGCCGGCCACGAACGTGTTGCCGGTGCGGCTGACAGCGACAGAACCCTTGCCGGTGGTCTTGATCGTGAGCTTGTAGGTCAACGGGGCCGGTGCAGGAGCGGGCACGGGGGCCGGCGCCACGGTTGTGGTCGGCGCGACCGTGGTGGTCACGTCGACCGGAGCGATGTCGGTGAAGCGGAAGTTGTCCAGGGCCAGATGGTCCCAGTCGCCGCCGCCCTGGGCGAACACGACGGCCACGGAATCGACCGGGCCGGCGTAGTTCGGCACGAAGGTGGTGGACAGGCCGGTGAAGCGCATCTTGCCGTTGGGATCGTTGCGACCGTCGTACACCAGCGCGCCGTCGTGGTGGAGGACGTAGTAGAACACGCCGTTGGCATCGAGGCCGCGGCGGCTCCAGACATCGGCGCCGTTGAAGTTGAAGTCCACGCCGCCGGTGCGAAAGATCGAGGTGGCGTTGCCGGACAACGCGAGGTAGGTGTTGTCGGGAGCTGATGCGAGCGACATCGAATACCAGTTGGTGTTGTTCCAGTTGAACCCGCCGTAGCCATCAACCATGTGCGTGCCGCCAGTGCTGGGGCCGAGGTCATCGAAGGCCAGCGTGGTCTGGGTCAGCGCGGAGGCCGAACCCGTGGTGGCGGTGAGGCCGGCGCCGACCAGGCCGAGGGCCAGGGTGCACAGCGCAACGGAGCGAATTCGACGGGATGAACGCATGGGGAACCTGCTTCTCTTCTGGGTCCCCGGTAGTGGCGGACGGAGAGGACACGCCGGAGCAGCGGCGGAGGTTTGGTTGCAGGTGCAACATTCTGTGGGATCCTCCGAGCGGCGTAATGTCGCCCTGTGCTCGATTCTCTTGGCAGCAAACGGTGCTGAAGCTGAGGGACCTCGTCTCGATCGTCACCCGTCGCCGCACTGCGCTCGGCATCGTCAGTTCGGCTGTTGTGGCGTCCACAGCAGTCACCACGTACCGGGACCATGGCAACATCGGCGATTGGCACTTCTTCGCGGAGATGAGCAGGCAACTGACCTCGCGCCACGGTCTGCTGGTCTACGCGGAGCACCCCGACATCCAGTCCGGGCCGCTCAGTTTGTTGACGGTCCGGTTGCTCGACGCCTTGGGTTCCATTGGGTTCCCCATCGCGATCGCGGTGCTGGGGGTCATCACCGTGCTGGTTCTGGAGCGCACGCGACCCCATCCCCGCCGATCCGAGTTGCCGTTCCTGCTCGGTGGTGTGCTGTTTGCGCTGTGGTGGCCGCACGTGCACGTGTGGGGGCACATCGACGACGCGATCGTGCTCACGCTTGCCTCGGTACTGCTCCTCTTGATGCTCAGAGGGAAGCCCATTCCAGCAGCGGTGGTGTTGGGGCTGATGCTCGCGGTCAAACCGTGGGCGGTGTTCCTGGTCCCGTTGTTGGCGTGGCGTGGGGCGCCCGGCTGGCGGCGATTCAGGCCGACGATGGTATGCCTGGCGGTCGGCGGTGCTCTGTGGAGCCCATTCGTCATCGCAAGCATCAAGACCATCGATGGCTTCCGACCGCACGTAGACGTGGCACCAGATTCCGTCTTGAACCTCTTCGGGGTAGCGCCCGATCACGTTCCATCGGGCCTGCGGTTCGTACAGTTGGGCCTTGCCATCGCAGCGGTCGCTGCGGTCACGTTGTGGCGCGACCGTCCGGCGGGTGCACTGCTGGCTGGAGTAGCCGTGCGTCTGGCCCTCGAACCAGCGACCTGGAACTACTACACGGTCGGGTTCATCGTCGGCGCGTTCATGTGGGACATGTCGATCTCCACCCGTCGGGTGCCTTGGGCGACTGCCGCAGCGTTCGCCCTGCTGCCGCCGGCGCTTGTCTTTCAGTCCCCTGACCTCAGGGCGGTGCTCCGGTTGGTGGCATGCGTCGGAGCGCTCGCCATCGTGCTGTGGCCGACGCGAGGCACGTCGAGCACGAGCAGAGCAGTGCAGTTCACACTTCCTGACACGGGATGGCGTCCCGTGGGGGCTGACACGCAGCGTGACTAGGCTTGTTTCGACGAGCGAGAGCAATGTCGAGTGTTCCGAACGAGGGCGCGATGCAAATCCACAACCCGTACCCCTGGTACGACTCAAACTGGCTCGCCAAGTACACATATGCCAGACAACTCATCGAGCGCGAGTATCCGGATGTCCTCTCCGGCTTCATCGATGCGTTCGAGCCCTTGCGAACGCGACCAGACTTCGAAGTGGTCCAGTTCGAACGGGTCTTTGACGACCGCGCGATGCGCGGCATCGAGATGGTCATCGACAATCTGCGGGCAGCCGAACTCGAGACGCACGAAACCCTCGATTTCAGGCGGTTCATCGTGCATGACCATCCCGAGATCACCGAGCTGCAGGCGACATTGGTCGATCTGGTGAGCGAGGGCGCCGGCGAGCCTGTGGAGCCGGCGTACAACTTCCTCAGTTTGTATTCACCGGGCGGCGTGTGCGAGGTGCACCTCGATACTCCTCGGGCGAAGTGGACGCTCGATCTCTGCGTACGTCAGAGCCAGCCGTGGCCGATCTACTTCAGCCAAGTCGTACCGTGGCCAGAATCGGGCGAGGGCGAGGGCGAGGGTTGGCAACACGCGATCCGTTCGTCGCCTCGCCACCAGTTTCGGGCCTTCTCGATGGAGCCTGCCAACGCGATCCTGTTCTCGGGGAGCAGCCAATGGCACTATCGAGACCGCCTACCTGCCAACCTCGGGCATTCGTTTTGCGAGCTCGTCTTTTTTCACTTCATCCCCGTCGGTATGGACGAGCTGCTGCGACCCCGAAATTGGGCGAGATTGTTCGGCATTGCCGAACTGGACGTGCTTGCGGAGCGCTAGTTGCGCTTACCCGTCGGTGGATGTGTCGGTGGTGGTGAGCGACGGTGCCGACACATCGGAAGCAACCGCTGCGGCGCGGTATGCAAGGGTTGTTCCCGCGCCGACCACCAGCGCGCAGAGGACGAAACTGATCGGTATCGGTATCGCCCAGAACGGCTTGATGTCGGCCCACCGTAGGAGATAGAAGTTCTTGAGGACGTTCAACTGAGGGGCATGCACGAGCGTCCAGGGCCGCGCCGAAACGAGTACTGCCGCATCGTCGCCGCCGGGGGTCTGCGGATCGATCATGCTCAGCGGAAGGCATAGCAGAACTCCGATTGTGAGCGTCGACCATGTTCCGATGCGCAACCATCGTGGGCTGTCGGCACGGCAGGCTGCCACGAGCGCCAACGGCACGATTGCGAAGATGGGTGTCATCAAGCGTGGGCCCATGCCCCAGCCTGCCCACCACTGGTAATAGCCGGCGTTGAAGAGGAAGTAGCCGATCAGAGTCACCAGCGAGGCGATGGCGATGGGCCGCAGCCGCGCATCGTGACGGATCAGCCAGATACAGCAGACGATGATCATGATCAACCACGGTGACCAGAACAGGATGCCCCGGTAGGGGTGCACCGACAGGAACCACATCGCACTGGGTTTGGGGGCCGTGACCCCCATGACCCCCTGCGCCATGCCGTTGCGGAAGTAGTCAGATGCCTCGTACCGATAGGGAATCGACAGGCTGCCGAAGATCGAGACGCAATAGATGGCGAACGCCCCCAACGGCAACGCGCCCACGGCGGCTGCCACGCCGGCCCGACGGACTGCGGGCTCTCGTCCCAGCGGTCGCAGAGCAGCGAGGAAGAACACCCCGATCACGGCCACGGCGATGATGAAGATGAAGTCGAAGACCAGTGCGAGCCCCAGTAGACCGCCCACCGCCGCTGCCTTCTTGGTGCTGAGGGGAGGGGATAACACGAGGGTCAGCGCTGCGAGACATGCGGCGATACCGGGCAGGTACGGATAGAAGACGGTCGAATAGCCGAACAACAGACTGCCGACGAACACGCCGGCAGTCACGAGGATCGCCCGCCGTGGGATGGCCCCCAGCTTGATGAGCAGCGCGGCCATCAACATCGCGGCGATCGCCGATGGGATCGACACGACCCCGC
>WLMZ01000142.1 GCA_009726095.1 Actinomycetota bacterium | reverse complement strand
CTGCGGGCCGTGACCGGCACCGTGGTGGGGACCGTCACCTACGTTGGTGTGCTGATGCTGCTCGATGCCCCCGAGTTGGACCTGCTGCGAAACCGCGTCCGGCCCACGAACCAGCCACCGACCGAGCAGACGTCAGTGCAGTAGCAGTACTCAGTGCGGTAGCAGTACGAGGTCATCGCGATGGATGACCTCATGGGCCACCCGAGCCGGCAGATCGCGGGTGCTGCGCCCCGCATGTGCCTGCACCGTTGCTGCGGGCGACACGGCCATACCGCGGGCAAAGACCACACCATCGGGATCGCGTACCTCGATGGTGGACCCCTCATCGAAGTCACCGTCGACGGCGATGACCCCGGCGGGGAGCAACGACGTGCCCCGCTCGATCAACGCCTTGTACGCGCCTGCGTCGACCGTGACGGATCCATCGACCTGGCTGGCAAAGCCGATCCACAACTTGCGCGCCGGAAGACGGCGGTCATTGGGGGCAAACGCTGTACCCACAGACAGCCCGGCCACGGCATCGACCAAGATGTTGGGTCGCAACGCCGGCCCGATCACCGCGCGCACACCCGACCAGCTGGCCAGCCGTGCGGCCCACAGCTTGGACGCCATGCCCCCACTGCCCCGATTGGTTCCGGTGGTGCCGGCGCTGACGGCCAGGAGCGGGTCATCGGCGGCCACGTCGGTGATCAACTCGGCTGCTGCGTCGGTACGCGGATCGGCGGTGTACAGGCCATCGAGATCGGTCAGCAGCACGAGCATGTCTGCGCTGATGTTGTGAGCCACCAGCGCCGCAATACGGTCGTTGTCGCCGTAGCGGATCTCGTCGCTCGCGACGGTGTCGTTTTCGTTGACAATGGGTACGCAGCCGAGCTCGAGCATGCGGACCAGCGTCTGGCGAGCATGCAGGTACTGACGCCGATCAGCAAAGTCGTGCGGCACCAGGAGCACCTGCGCAGCAACCAGACCATGACGGGCCAGATTGTGGCCGTACTCTTCCATCAGGCGTGGCTGGCCAGCAGCGGCCAGCGCCTGCAGGGTGAGCACATCGGTGGGACGCGATGCCAGGCCCAGTGCGGCAACTCCCGCAGAGATGGCGCCGGAACTGACGAACACGACCTCGTGACCCTGCTTGCGCAACGCAGCAATCTGATCGCACAGAGCAGCGATCACATCGCCTTGGATCACACCCGCCGCGTCAGTGAGCGACGACGTTCCGACCTTCGCCACGACGCGCATCTAGAGGTCCGGTTCGTACTCGAAGCTGAAGGCGCCGATCCAGATGACATCGCCGTCTTGTGCGCCTGCCCGGCTGAGCAGACGATCGACGCCGAGCTTCTTCAGTCGTTCGTCGATCCAGTTCAGCGCCTCGGGAGTGGTTACGTCGTTCAGGGCGACAACGCGTTCGACGTTGCGGCCGCGCACTCGGAACTGGTGCTCGTCGATGCGTTCGACCACGGCACCATCCACCTCGGGGCGGATGATGACGATCCCCTCCTGCACGGGCTGCTGAGCACGCGCCTGCTGCACCAGCGTGGCCATCTTGCCCACGAGCGGGCGTAGGCCCTCGGTGGTGACGGCGCTGATGCGCAGGCCGTCCCATTCGGTGTCGGCACCCATGTCGTTCTTGGTGCCCACCACAAGGCGCGGGCGCTCGAGCAGTTCTGGCTCGTAGTTGCCCAGTTCGCCCAACAGGATGCGTTCCTGCTCGGAAGGCGAGACCCCGTCGGTGGGGTCGAGGTCCACCAGCACACACAGCACGCGGGCCCGTTCGATGTGTCTCAGGAACTGATGCCCCAGTCCCCGGCCCTCGCTGGCGCCCTCGATCAGACCGGGAATGTCGGCGACGATGAACTCTGTGTCGTTGTCCACCCGGACCACTCCAAGATGTGGTTCGAGCGTGGTGAATGGGTATGCGGCGATCTTCGGCTTGGCGGCGCTGATGCTGCTGATCAGCGTGCTCTTGCCGGCGTTGGGGAACCCCACCAGGGCAACATCGGCCATCAGCTTGAGATCGAGCTTGAGCCAGTGCTCCTCGCCGTACTCGCCCTGCTCGGCATAGTTGGGGGCACGGCGACGGTTCGACCAGAACTTCGCGTTGCCGCGACCACCACGACCACCGGGCGCCGCCAGCCAGCGGTCACCGTGATGTACCAGGTCGGCCAGTAACTCGCCGGTGTAGAGATCGCGGGCAATGGTTCCTTCGGGCACCATCACCTCGATGCTCTCGCCGCGCTTGCCGTGCTGATCCTTGCCCTTGCCGTTGACACCGTCTTTGGCGCGGCGGTGCGGGTGGTCGCGAAAGGCCAGCAACGAGGCAACGTTACGGCTGGCCACCAGCCAGACGTCGCCGCCCTTGCCACCGTCTCCGCCGTTGGGCCCGCCCATCGCCTCGGGGCCTTCACGACGGAACGAGACACAGCCAGCACCGCCGTCGCCTCCGCGCACGTTCAGTTGGGCTTCGTCGACAAATCCACTCATAGGGCCTTTGCAGGCTATCTGTCCGCTGTAGCAGGCGCTCCCGGATGCAGCGCGTATCCTGCGTTCCATGGATGAATCGGCGCAGGAGCGCGCGCAACGCTGGGCGGCCACCATGTCGGGCCACCGCGTGGCCGGTATCCAGTTGGCGCACAGTGACTCCTGGGCCGGGCCCGGCAGCACCACAGTCGTCGACCGGCGATCCAGCGAAGCCACCCAGGATTCCAGCATGTCGCTGCACGCCACCCGCGCCACAGACGCCGGCAACCGGGACATCCCCGAGGAAGCCGACCCCTACCGCACCTGTTTCGAACGCGACCGCGATCGCATCCTGCACGCGTCCGCCTTCCGCCGCCTCGCCGGCAAGACGCAGGTCTTCGTCTTCCCCGATGATCACCAGCGCACCCGGCTCACGCACGCACTCGAGGTCGCCCAGGTGGCGGTCTCCATTGCCCGCGCACTCGGCCTGAACGTGGCGCTCACCGAGGCCATCGCCTTGGGGCACGACTGCGGCCACGGCCCGGGGGGCCACGCCAGCGAGGATGCCCTGTCGCCGTACCTACCGGGCGGTTACGACCACGCCGTCTGGGGCGCCGACGTGACCCTCACCTCGCTCAACCTGTGCCGGGAGACCCTCGACGGGATCCGCAATCATTCGTGGTCACGCCCGGCGCCGGCCACCCCCGAGGGCGAGGTCGTGTCGTGGGCCGATCGCATCGCCTATGTGTGCCACGACTTCGAAGATGCCGTCGCCGCCGGCATCGTCACGCCCGGCATGCTGCCGGCATTGGTGCGCGACCGTTGCGGTGTGACCAGATCACGTCAGCTCGGCGCCTTCGTGCACGCAATGATCGATGCCACTGCCCAAACCGGGCGCATCGGCATGCTGAACGACTACGGGGCAGCCCTCGCCGAGTTCCGCCAGTTCAACTACGAGCACGTCTATCTCCGGCCCGCATCAATGGCTCAGGCCAGTGCTGTCGTCTCGCTCCTCCAGGCCCTCGTCGAGCATTTCGCCGACCGCCCCAACCTGCTGGTAGAGCACGACGACCTGATCAGCCCACACGTGTCGGGCGCAGCTGCGATCGGCGGGCTGCAAGCCGGTAGCGCCGAGGCATTGCACACTGCGGTTCGCTACGTGAGCGGGATGACCGACCGCTTCGCCTGCCGTCAGGCCATGATGCTGCTCGGCTGGGACGCCGAACGACTCCCGCAGGGCATCGGCGTCGCTGAGTGAAAACGAACGAACCCGGCCACTCGGACCGGGTTCGTCATCGATGTTGTTACCGTCAGAATACCGACGACGCTGTTCAGCCGGGGCTGCTCAGTCAGGGGGTACTCAGTCAGGGGGTACTCAGTCAGGGGTGCTTTCGGGCGTGATCACGTTGATGACGCGACGACCACGGCGCTCGCCGAACTGAACGGCGCCATCTTTGAGGGCGAACAACGTGTCGTCCTTGCCGATGCCCACGTTGGTGCCGGGGTGAAAGCGCGTGCCGCGCTGGCGGATCAGGATGGTACCGGCCGTGATGGTGGAGCCACCGAACGCCTTGACGCCGAGGCGCTGTGCGTTGGAATCACGACCGTTGCGGGTTGACCCGCCACCTTTTGTCTTTGACATGGCTCAGCCCTTTGCGATGGAGGTGATCTCGACGAGTGAGTACTTCTGACGGTGCCCATAGCGGCGGCGCTGGTTGGTGCGCCGCTTGTAGGTGAAGCCGTCGATCTTCGGGCCCTTGACGGTACCGATGACGCGACCCTTGACGGTGACGCTCTTCAGTTCGGCCGGTGTGGCCAGAACTGATGCGCCATCGACGAGGAGAATGGGTGTGAAGGAGACGTCGGCGCCGTCTTCAGTTCCGAGAAGCTCGACCTGCAATTGCTGGCCTTCTGCGACACGTTCCTGCTTACCGCCGGTTGCGATTACTGCGTACATAGCTCAACGATTCTACCCGGGCCCCTCGGCGAAACCACGGCCAAAGCCGTCAATTCGCCCGAAGCGCAAACATTGATGTGGTTCATTCGAGCAACGCCAGGTCCACGAGCACGCCACGGCCGTCGCAGTTGGGGCATTGACCGGCAAAGTTGGTGAGCAGGCCCTCACCGATGCGCTTGCGCGTCATCTCGACCAGTCCCAGTTCAGAGATGTCGAAGACCTGGGTCCGGGTCTTGTCGCGGGCGAGCGCATCGCGGAAGGCATCGACCACCTTGCGCCGATTCTCCCGGATCTCCATGTCGATGAAGTCGATCACGATGATGCCGCCGATGTCGCGCAGACGCAGTTGACGAGCGATCTCCTCGGCAGCCTCGAGGTTGTTGTGGAACACGGTGGCCTCGAGGTTGCTGTTCGAGGTACCGACGTTCTTGCCCGTGTTGACGTCGATGACCGTCAATGCCTCGGTGTGCTCGATGATCAACGAACCACCCGAGGGCAGCCAGACCTTGCGATCGAGCGCCTTGTGGAGCTGCTCGTGCAGGTGGTAGAGCTCGTAGATGGGCAGCCCCTCCTCGGCCGGGTCATGGAACTCGACCCGGTCGGCCAGTTCGGGGTTGAACGCAGAGATATACCCGCGCACGTCCTCGAACAGGCGTTGATCGTCGATGATCACCCCGCGGTACTCGGCGTTGAACTCCTCGCGGATGACACGCACGGCCAATTCCGGCTCGCGATACAGCAACGCCGGACCCTGAGCCTTTTTGGCCTTGGCCTCGATGATGTTCCATTGTTCGAGCAGGCGGGTCATGTCGGCGCGCAGTTCGTGCTCGGAGGCGTTCTCGGCAGCCGTACGCACGATGAGCCCATGCTCGGCGGGCTTGACGCGGTCGAGGATGTTGCGCAGGCGCTTGCGTACGTCGTCGGGCAGGCGCTTGGAGATGCCGTAGGTCTTCGAGTTGGGGATCAGCACCACGAACCGGCCCGGCAACGACACCTCTTGGGTGAGGCGGGCCCCCTTGGCGCCGATTGGGTTCTTGGTCACCTGACACACGATGAGCTGCTTGGCCTTGAGAATGTTCTCGATGCGAGCCTCTTTGCCCCGCTCGACGATGTCTTCCTGGTCGTACTGCACGTCGCCGCGGTACAACACAGCATTCTTGGGGGTGCTGATGTCGACAAACGCCGCTTCCATACCGGGCAGCACGTTTTGAACCTTGCCAACGTAGATGTTGCCGTGAATCTGGCTGACATCGTCGGCTGGCTGACTGACATAGTGCTCGACCAGGTTCCGGCCCTCGAGCACGGCGACCTGGGTGAGGTTGTCGCGCACCTGAACGCACATCAAGTAGCGCCCGACGGGGCGACCGTTGCGCTCGCGCCCACGGCGCTTTTCGAGCACGTCGGGGTCCAACTGGGCCGAGCTGCCGCGACCGCCGCCGCCGCCGGGGGAGTCACCTGCTCGCTCGGACCCGCCGGATGAGGCGCTCTTGGGCTTGTTGGTACGACGACGCTTCTTTTTGGCAGCCGACTCGCTGGCGGTGTCGGCGACGCTCGGAACGGCCACAGCCTGTCGTGGCGCCGGCCGCGTATCGCCGATCTGGGGCCGGCGCACCAGCGCCTTCTCTGCCGCCTCGGCGCTGGGCTTGCCCTCTGACGCCCGCTCGGGCAGTTCGAGGTCGTCGCTGAGCCGAGCTGGGCTGGCCTTGGCTGGAGCAGCCTTGGCTGGACTGGCCTTGACTGCAGCGGCCGGAACTGGGCCGACCGGAACTGGGCCGGCCTTGGCTGGAGCGGCCTTGGCTGGGCTGGCCTTGGCTGGGCTGGCCTTGGCTGGGCTGGCCTTGGCTGGGCTGGCCTTGGCTGGGCGAGGCGTGCCAGCGGCGCGAGGAGCAGAGGGCTTGACAGCGCCGCTGTCGCCGGCTGCCACCGTGGCGGCACCGTCGCGGGCAACATCGTCCTGATCAGCGTCGTCCTGATCAGCGTCGTCCTGATCAGCGTCGTCGTCGAACTCATCGTCGAACTCGTCGTCGAACTCGTCTCCGTCGGCCGAGGCGCCGCCGGAACCCGCAGGCTTGCTCCGTCCCCTGCCG
>WLMZ01000141.1 GCA_009726095.1 Actinomycetota bacterium | reverse complement strand
CAACATCGTTTCACCGAAGAGCTCGCTCAAACTCGGGTGCGGTTGGATGAACTCGGCAACCTCGGCAACGGTTGCTTCCCAGTTCACGGCCAGATAGCCGCCGCTGAGCTGCTCGGTCACCCACGGGCCCACCATGTGCACGCCGAGCACCTGACCGGCGGTGCCATCAGGGTTCTTCTTGGCTACCACCTTCACCAGTCCGTCGATGTCGCCGATGATCTGGGCGCGGCTGTTGGCACGGAACTGATGCTTGCCCACCACGACCTCGTGCCCCGCAGCGATGGCCGCCTCCTCGCTGAGACCGGCCCACGCCACCTCGGGGTGGCAGTAGATGGCCCACGGGACGCGGTCGTAGCGGATCGGCATGGGGCTCTCGCCCAGGACATGCTTCACGACCAGGATCGCCTCGGCGTAGCCGATGTGCGCCAACTGCGGCGTGTTGATGAGGTCGCCGATGGCGTAGACGCCCGGCTCGCCGGTGCGACAGAACTCGTCGACTTCGACGAAACCACGGTCGCTCACGCGTACACCGGTGCCGGCGAGGCCGAGCTGATCAGCGAAGGGACGGCGGCCGACCGACACGATGACGGCATCGACCTCGAGGTCTTCGTTCTCACCGAAGTGCACCGTGGTGCTGCCCCGGCCATCGGCGGTCTGCTGGGGCGTGTGACCGCGCACCGTCACGCCGGTGCGGATATCGATGTTCTTCTTCTTGAAGCTGCGCACCACCACGTTGGCGAGGTCGGCGTCAAGACCCGGAAGCACCTTGGGCAAGCCTTCGAGGATGGTCACCGTGGCGCCGAGATCGGCAAAGGTGGATGCGAACTCGCACCCGATGGCCCCACCGCCGATGACAGCGATACGTGCTGGCACGTAATCGAGCATGAGCACTTCGTCGCTGGTCATGATCGGCCCACCACGATCGAAGCCGGGAATGGTTCGGGGTACAGAACCCGCAGCCAGCACCACGGCGCGGCCCTGCGCCTGCACGGTGCCACCATCGGCCAGGGCAACGGTGACCGTGCGATCGGCGCCCAACGAACCGACGCCGAGGTAGTAGGTGACCTTGCGGCTCTTGATCAGCCCGCCGATGCCCTTGACGAGACCGTCGACGATCTTCTGCTTACGTGCCTGTGTGACAGCGAAGTTGACCGTCGGCGCACTGGACTCGATGCCGAACTCGGCCGCATGGGCCACATGACGGTGCACGGATGCTGTCTCGAGGAAGGCTTTCGCCGGGATGCAGCCGCGGTTCAGGCACGTACCACCGACGACATCTTTCTCGACGAGGGCAACCGTGAGCCCAGCCGACGCGGCATACAGCGCCGCTCCGTAGCCACCGGGGCCACCACCGATGATGACCAGATCGAACTGCTCGGCCAGACGGACCACCTCCAACACTTGCCCGCCAACGGCGAGATGCGCCCACCACCGTAGCGGTCTCGCGTGTCCCGACACCACGTTGCCCTGCACCCAAGGGGGTACTGAGAACAACCGTCAGGAACCAGTGATGTCCCACAACCGCTTCTCGTTGGCGCGGTCGTAGCTGAGCACACCTTGCGACGAAGTGGTTTCAAATGCAAGAACACACCGTGTGGCCTTGGTGGCCGAGGTGGCGCCACAGGCCTGGCCGGCATCGGCGGGCACTGCCACCGGGAGCAACCGCGCATCGCTGCCCGCACCGAAGACCCACGATGTGGCGCCGTCGGGATCGACGACACCGACGAGCTCGACCGAGATCAGCATGAGGTTGTCGCGGTGCTGGGCCGACAGCACCGTCACGCTCATGTCGCCGATGGTCGTGTTGTCGCCGATCGCCAGATGCACGCGTGGGGTCTCGTCGCTGACGAAGAAGAGCTTGATGCTGCCGGCAACGAGGATGACGAGCCCGCAGGTAACGGCAAGGAGGAGCAACGTGCGGGTCTTCATGCCCACAGGCTACGAACACGGTGACCCTGCGCCTACCGGCGGCCTCGGTAGGCTTTTCCAATGCACCCATCACTGTTCCGCCGGTACGCCACACGGGTTACGGTCTTGGCTGCGGTCGCCGTGCTGGGTGCTGCCTGCGCCGCCGACAGCACCTCGACGATCAGCACCCCTGCAGACCTCACCACCGCGTCGGTCACGGAATCGAAGATCCTCGATGTCAGCTCGCCGCTGGTGGGCGGCTCGTCCTTGAACGCCTCCTCATACATCGGCAAGCCAGTTGCCTTCTGGTTCTGGGCACCCGGTTGAACCGCCTGCAACCAAGAAGCGCCCTCGGTCGAGGCGATGAACAAGAAATGGGCGGGCAGGGTCACGGTGGTGGGTGTGGCATGGTCCGGCGATGAGGCATCGATGCAGGCATTCATCGATCGACACGGCATCACCTTCCAGAGCATGAACGACCAAACGGGTGCATTGTTCGCCCATTTCGGGGTGCCCGCTCAACCTGCGTGGGTGTTTGTCTCGCCGGACGGCACCGCCAAGACCTATCTTGGAGCCATGGAACCAGACGTCCTCGACACCGCTCTCAGCAACACCATGGGCGGCAGATGATGGGCCTGCGCGACCTCGCCAACCGGCTCAAGGCCAAACCCGAAGAACTCGATGCCGAGCGTCTGCACGATCGGTTCGGCGGGATGGACCTCACGCCCATCGACCAACTCGAATGCCGAACCCCCTCACGCGTCGGCGGCGAGGTGAAGCGCATACGGGTCGCACCGCGCAAGGGTATTCCTGCGCTGGAGATGGTGCTCACCGACGGCACCGCCGACGTCGTGGCTGTCTTCACCGGACGTCGCCACATCGCCGGGATCGAACACGGCCGGGCCGTCATCATCGAAGGCATCGCACGCGAAGAGCGCGGTCGCAAGGTCATGCTGAACCCCGCCTACACCCTGATCTCCAGCTAGGGATCTCCAGCTCGGGATTTCCAGCTCGGGATTTCCAGCTCGGGATTTCCAGCTCGGGATTTCCAGCTCGGGATTTCCAGCTCGGGATTTCCAGCTCGTGCACCGAGCCAGCGATGGCGCCGGCCCTACTCGGCGATGAGGATGCGACGGACGTCGGTCTCGCTGTCGCCGGTGAGCAGCACGATGACCTCGTCGCCGACGCGCAGCACGGTGTCGCCGCGGGGCACCACCATGTGGTCCTTGCGCAGCACTGCCACCACAGTGGCTTCGCGCGGGAAGCCGAGCTCGACGATCTCTTTGTCTGCCGCGGGTGAGTCGGAGGCGAGGGTGACCTCGGCCAGCTTGGCCTTGCCGCCCTCGAACGACAACAACCGCACGAACGAGCCAACGGTGACAGCTTCCTGCACCAGCCCGGTGATGAGGTGCGGAGTGGACACGGAGACATCCACGCCCCACATCTCGTTGAACATCCACTCGTTGTTGGGGTTGTTCACGCGGGCCACGACGCGGGGTACGCCGAACTCCTGCTTGGAGAGCAGCGACACCACGAGGTTGTCCTCGTCGTCGCCGGTGACCGCAGCCACCACATCACAATCGGACAGGCCCACGGATTTGAGCGCCCCGATGTCGCAGCCATCGCCCTGCACCCATGACACGCCCGGCGTCTGGATGAGCTTCTGGTACTGCTTGAACACGGCTGGGGCGTTGTCCAAGATGACCACGGTATGGCCAGCCGAGCCGAGCTGTTCGGCGATGAACCGACCAACGCTGCCGCCGCCAACGATCACTGCTTTCATGTCGAGTTCCTGTTCCTAGTGAGCGTGCGTGGCTGTGTGGGTGAGCAGATCGTGGAGACCATCGACATCCTTGGATGCAATGGCGAAGTAGACGAGGTCACCCTCTTGGGCAACCAGGCCCGGGGTCAACAGCATCGCCGAGCCGAGACGGCTGACCGCAACGATGCGAACGCTGGCGGCTTCCTCGATGTCGGAGTACTTGCGCCCGGCCAGAGGGCCGACGATGGGACGCTCGACGAGCGACACCTTGGCGCTGGCATCGACCCACTCGACCGCGGTCTCGGCGGGAAGCACCCGACGCAGCACCCGCTCGGTGGTCCACGACACCGTGGCAACGGTGGAGATGCCGAGCCGCTGGTAGACCGCCGCCCGCTGGGGGTCGTAGATGCGAGCGACGACGCGCTCGATGCCGAAGTTCTCGCGTGCCACGCGCGCCACGAGGATGTTGGAGTTGTCGCCGCTGGTGACCGCGGCAACGGCCTCGGCACGCTCGATACCGGCTGCGATCAGGATGTCGCGGTCGAAGCCGATGCCGGTGACGGTCTGCCCCGCAAAGTCGACGCCGAGCCGGGTGAACGCCTCGGCCTTGCGATCGATGATCGCAACGGTGTGACCGCCTTCGATGAGGTCACGCGCCAGCGCCGAACCGACCCGGCCACAACCAACAATCACCACATGCATGGCATTCCCTCCAGAGATGTCGTCCGAATGGTATGCGGGCGAGTCGGGGATTCGCCAATATCACGAACAATTCGCACACAGTGTTGGAAATGCCCGCCACAACCGACGAAGCTTCACGATTGCATGGCAAATTCCCTCAAGCGAATCCTTATCGGCAAGCCGCTCGCGTCGGCCGACGAGCAGCACCAGCGGCTCTCCAAGAAGATCGCACTCCCGGTCTTTTCCAGTGACGCCATCTCCTCCACGGCCTACGCCACTGAGGAGATCCTCCACGTCTTCCTCATCGCCGGCGTCGGTGCTGCGGCCTACACCAAGCTGGTCCCCATCTCGATCATGGTCGTGGTGTTGCTGGCCGTGGTGGTCGTCAGCTACCGCCAGACCATCTTCGCCTATCCCAGTGGCGGCGGCTCGTACGTGGTCAGCCGCGAAAACCTCGGCGAGATCCCGTCGTTGGTCGCCGGCAGTTCGTTGCTCACCGACTACATCCTCACCGTTGCCGTGTCCGTCGCCGGTGGTGTCGCTGCAATCGTTGCTGCGTTCCCCAGCCTGGCCCCTAATCGTGTGGAGTTGTGCGTCGGCTTCATCGTCTTGATGACCCTGGCCAACCTGCGCGGCCTCAAAGAGAGCGGCGCACTGTTCGCCCCGCCCACCTACATCTACGTGCTGTCGCTCGTCACGCTCATCGTGGTGGGCCTGTACCGGGTCTATGTACAGCACCTCGGGCCCATCGCCCACACCGGCAAACCTGCCGAGGAGCTCGCCGGATTGAAGAGCATCGGGCTGTTCTTGTTCCTCAAGGCGTTCGCGTCGGGTGCGGTGGCACTCAGCGGCGTCGAAGCAGTGTCCAACGGCGTGCCTGCGTTCAAAAAGCCCGAGTCGAAGAACGCCTCCACCACGCTCATCTGGATGGCCGTCATCCTCGGAAGCTGTTTCTTCGGACTGTCCCTGGTGGCCAAGCACCTGCAGCCCGTCCCCGGCTACGGCGGCACCGTGCTGGCGCAGTTGGCCGAGCAGATCTACGGCGGCCGCAACGCGCTGTTCTTCATCACCCAGTTCGCCACCTTCGCCGTGCTCATCCTCGCTGCCAACACGTCATACGCTGACTATCCCCGGCTGTCGTCGATCATCGCCAAGGACGGCTACCTCCCCCGCCAGTTCTCCAATCGCGGCGATCGCCTGGTGTTCTCCAACGGCATCATCTTCCTCGCCGTCGCGGCCATCGCGCTCATCGTTGGATTCAAGGGCAAGATCGACGCCCTCATCCCGCTCTACGCCGTCGGCGTGTTCACCGGCTTTACGCTCAGCCAGACGGGCATGTGCGTGCACCACGTCAAGATCAAAGAGCCCGGCTGGAAGCGCAACCTCGTCATCAACGCCGTGGGCGCGCTCACCACCGGCCTCGTGGCCGCCATCGTGATCACCACCAAGTTCTTGTCCGGGGCCTGGATCAGCGTGCTGGTGATCGTGCTGTTATCGGCCGCCTTCAAGTCGATCAGCCGGCACTACGTGCGAGTGAGAGAATCTGTGTCCGTCAACCCCGGCTACAAGGTGCAGCGCCATCAGCACCTCGTCGTCGTGCTGGTCGGCAGCATGAACAAGGGCGTGCTCCATGCCCTTCAGTACGCCAAGAGCCTGGCGCCCGATCGTCTCATCGCCGTGTCGGTGGTGTCCGATCCGGAAGAGGAGCGCCACTTCCGAGAGCAATGGGACCTGTTCGACATCCCCATCGATCTCCAGACCATCAGCTCGCCGTACCGCGACCTCACCGGGTCGATCCTGAGATACATCGATGAACTCGACCGCGAATCCGCCGACGAGATGATCACGGTCGTGATCCCCGAATTCGTCACCAAGTTCACCAGCCAGTGGCTGCACAACCAGTCGGCTCTGGCCATCAAGGCCAAGCTGCTGTACCGCCCGAACACAGTGGTGACCTCGGTCCCGATCATCGTCGACTGATCGGCCGCGCGGCCGCACGCCTGACCAATATCCGGCCAGGAACACGACGGTGCACGCGCTCCGGCGTGGGCGTAGTGTCTGGGTCATGCATGTCGTTGTGACTGGTTCGAGTGGACTCATCGGTACCGCGCTCGTCAAGAAACTGAGCGCCGACGGACACGAGGTCACGCGCCTGGTCCGGCGGACACCTCGCCCCGGCGAAGCGCGCTGGAACCCCGATGACGGCACCATCGAGACCGCCAAGCTCGAAGGTGCCAATGCGGTGGTGCACCTCGCCGGCGCAGGTATCGGCGAGCACCGTTGGACCGATGACTACAAGCGCGAACTGGTCGACAGCCGGATCCGCAGCACCGAGCTGCTCGCCAGCACCATCGCGTCGCTCGATCGCAAGCCGACGGTGCTGCTGTCGGGCTCGGCCATTGGCTACTACGGCGCTCGCGGCGACGAAGACCTCGACGAATCCAGCAGCAGCGGTACCGGCTTCTTGGCCGACCTCTGCGTGCGATGGGAGGCCGCAACAGCAGCGGCCGAAGCAGCAGGTATCCGCGTT
>WLMZ01000140.1 GCA_009726095.1 Actinomycetota bacterium | reverse complement strand
TGCATAGAGGTGGCAACCATCGCCCCCGGCATCGGCGGTACGGATGCAGATGTCGTACAGCGCGTCCCTGTCGTGCGGCCCGGCGGATCGAATCTCCATGCACGCAGGTTACGCGTGCTGCGAGTGCACCCAGGCGGCTCCGCGTGCGAACATGTATGACCACGATCGGCAGGAGGGTGTGAGTACATGTTGTTGTCGTGGCAGACCGCTCTGAAGATGGCTGTGGCGATCATCGTGGTGGCGTTGTCGATCCGACGTGTGCGCAGGCCGTGGATCGTTCCGGCCGTTGCGACCGGCAAGGAGCTGTCGTTGGTCCTGGCGCTGTACGCATTGTGGCAGTACGCCCACGACCTGGCCATCGACAAGACCGAAGGCGCCATCGATCACGCCCGCTGGCTGTTCGCGCTGGAGCAGCGCATGCACCTGCCCAGTGAGGTGTCGTTGCAGAACGTGCTGATCCATCACAAGCTGGCGATGCAGTTCCTCAACATCTATTACGGCGGCATGCACGTGCCCATGGTTGGCATCATGCTGATCTGGCTGTTCTTCCGCCATCGCGAACGATATGCGCGGGTGCGCACCAGCTTGGCGTTGATGATCGCCGGTTGCCTCACCATCCAGATGATCCCGATGGCGCCGCCGCGGTTCCTCCCTGATCTGGGCTTTGTCGATGCGGGCCTGCTGTATGGCCAGTCGGTGTACGGCAGGGGAGGCAGCGGCATGTCGAACCAACTCGCCGCGATGCCGTCGCAGCATGTCGGCTGGTCGCTGGTCGTGGGCTTCGCCGTTGTCTCGATCAGCACCAGCAAGTGGCGCTGGCTTGTACTGATGCACACGGTCCTGACCGTGATCGCGGTGGTTGCAACGGCGAACCATTGGTGGCTCGATGGCGTCGTGGCCGGGTTAGTGCTGGCACTTGCCTATGGCCTGCAGGTTGCCTACGCCGCCATTCGAGCCCGGTTCCGGCACGGCGAGCCAGGCGCTGCTTCAGTTCGCATCACGCCGCTTGGTGTAGACGTGAGTCGCGATCAACTGCAGGGCAGTGATGCGGTGAGCGTGCCGTCGCTGTTGGCGGCGTACGCCGACGACACCTCACGCAGGTAGCCAGCAAGCTTGAGCGTTTCCGAGGCGGTGGCTCCAACCGTGGCGGTTGCCGGAGTGGCAACCGGGATGGATGTCGAGCTGTTCTGGGCGAAATACGACTCGACAGCAACCTCGATGTTCCTTTTGTCGGCTGCACAGGCGCTGTTCTGGCCTCTGTTGGTGATGCCCCGCACGGCGAACACCGTGACGGAGGCCAAGATACCCAGAATCACGATCACGATCAGCAATTCAACGAGGGTGAAACCGCGGTCTTGGCCATCGCTGGCCCCCGCTGCGTCGAGGTGGTTGTTCATAGTGGTCTCTTTCTCCCGCAATCGATGTACTCGTTCGCGTGCCGGTGAACTCTTGATCGGCCGGCACGGTGAAGGGTTTCGGCAATGGGACGGAAACCCTTGAGGCCTGACTGCAAATCTTGTGAAAACCTTTCGCGTGGATACAGATGGCAGATTCAGCGGTGGGGCAGGCGCTGCCGTCGCTGTGGTGCGCGGCACGGCTGCGTCGTTTGATGCTGACCATCGAGGCGAGTCGGCATCGTGCCAACTTCGGCGGCGTGACGTGTGAGTGACGGTTGAGCGTTACGGGTGAGGGCTTCCTCAGGGGAGAAGCCCTGCTGTCGCACCGTGCGACACTCACCCGTAGCGAGTTGACATAACGAAGATTATGGGCGTTGCCGAAGGAATGCGGCATTGAGCAGGGCGGCCGTTGATGCGTCATGTCGCCGGGCTGTCGGGCTATCGGGCTATCGCGCTGCCTCGAACTCCTTGGACCGGCGGTCTCCGCGAGCGTTCGGATGCTGGTGGCGCTGACCGGTCCGTGCGGCGACCCGACCGGCCGCCGCGCAGACCTGCACGGCGAGCGATGACCTCGACGATGACCAACGAAGGGTCAATCCCTCTCGTCGGACAGGTACGTTTCGTCAACCTGACGAAACACGCAATGGGTGCGTATGGCCCGCCCCGGTGATGTGTCCGGCGGGTTTGCGTCTGTCAGCTGCGCAACGTCAGCGGATGGGCCCGGCAAGCTGATCGACGGCCTTGAAGTAGCGGCGTGCATAGGCGAGCAATTCGCCCTCGCTCGGATGATCGAGCGTCTCGACTCCCACGACCCGCTTGCCGAGGCTGGCGTGGCGCTGATCGAGGTACTTCCTGAAGGCGAGCTTGGCGGTACCCGGGCCGGCGATGAGCACCTCGTGGGCGTTGCCCATGGCGGCGATGATCTCCTCAAAGTACCGCGGATCGTCGAGGACGCGGCCCGATCCGATGGTGTTGGCCTTGTGGTGCAGCTTGCGATCCTCCATGTCGTGATGGACGGTGAGCACGTGTTGGTCGTCAAAGGAGAAATCGATGATCGTCGCGTCTCGGTGATCGATCCAGACGATCGTGTGGCTGAGGGGCATGAGTTGCGCTCGCTTTCGGTGGTCTCAGTTGGCGATGCTGATCGCCTGCACGATCAGGGTATGACCGCCGACGGACCCCCTGATAGAGCCGAAGGTCACCGGCACAGGTCGCGAACCGGTCGAGCGGCCTCCAGCAGCCAGGTCAGCATTTCGAGCAGCTCCGACTTGGTTGGATTGGGTGCGGCGGCCAGATCGCGCTCGGTGTCGTCGACCGCGTAGGCCAGCACGTGCGCCGCATCGCGGAGCTCGTCGATCTGCACGCGGGCGACCACCAACTCGTTGTCCCCCAGCTGCAACTCCGTCGCACGTAGACGCGCCTCGTAGTCCTGCTGGCGGCAGCTTTGGCGGCAGTACAGCCGTGGCCGTCCGGTTCGGGCTGGTGCCGGCAGCGTGCGCCTGCACCACAGACACTTCCGCTCCCCTGACCTGTCGTGGGTGCCGAATGGCGCTTGTTTCGTCATCCTGACAAAACTAGTCGCCCGGCGTGAGCTAGCGGTCGATCAGCTGCGCTCGGGCGGTCCAGGCTGCCTCGGCCCTGTCGAGGCGATCGGTTGCTGAGTCGCGCAGCAGCTCAGCTGCCGCTGCGACCAGCACGTTCAGCAGCGCAAGCGTGCCGACGTGACTGTCGAATGGACCGATGCCGCCGGCGGTGAGCACCATTGACGCGTCGGCCATGCCTGCCAGCGGGGACAGGACGCTGTCGGTCAGCGACAGCAACCAGGCGCCTCTGAGCCGTGCCTCGGCTGCTGCATCCACGACCCAGCGGTCGTAGCGACGTAGGTCGATGGCGACCACGACATCGCCGGGTTGCAGCTGCGAGAGGCGGCGGCTGATCACCACCTCGTTGCCTGTGAGCAGCTCGACCTGGGGACGCAGCGAGCCGAGGTCGGCAACGAACTGCGTGCTCACGCCCGTAGAGGCGTCGCCGGTGATGACCACGACAGCGTGTGCGAGGTCGGCGAGCCGGGATGTAGCCAGGGCGATGGCGGCTTCATCAAGGGCCAACAGCGTTGCCTGCACGTTGTCGAGCTCGCGTTGGAGATGTCGACGAACCGCCAGACCGCCCTGTGCCTCGCGAATGCGGACAGCGGCGGGGCGCAGCTGGTTGGACAGTTCGTGCTGTACCGCTGATTGCAGGGCCGTGAAGCCGTCATAGCCGAGCTTGGTGGCCAGCCGTACCACGGTTGCGGCGCCCGCCTTGGCGGCGGCGGCAAGCTCGGCAACGGTGCCGAAGGCCACCACTTCGGGCGAGGAAAGTACGACCTCGGCGACGCGCCGCTCGGCCGTGGTCAGCTGGCCCCCTGCCTCGGTGATTCGCCCCGCAACCTGCATGCGATGCAGCGTATCTTGGGGCCCTCCTCGTCCGCTTGCGGAGCATACATTCCGCACGCTGGTACACTACGGAGCATGTGTTCCGCTCTGTACGTCGACGACGAGGCACTGGTGCGCTCTGCTGCACAGCGCACTGCGCTGCTACCGGTCGGGCTTCGCGATCGCGTCGAGGCGTTCGGCGCTCACCCCGAGCCATTGGGGTGCCTGTTGCTGCGCGGCTTACCCGTTGGCCACTTGCCCCCTACCCCGGTCGAGCCGACCACACCGACAACGAAGGACGATGCCAGCGAGCTGTTGTTGTTGTCCGTGGCCAATCTCCTCGGCGAGCCCGTTGGTTACCAGCCCGAGCATGGGGGCGATGTTGTGCAGAACATCGTGCCGGTGCGCTCATCGTCGGTTCGCCAAACATCCACGTCGTCGCGCGTCGAGTTGATGTTCCACACCGAGGCGGCCTTTCATCCACATCGGCCGAGATTTCTGTTGTTGCTCTGCCTCCGGGGCGATCCCCAGGCCCGCACCACCGTGGCATCCATCAACGCAGCGCTCCCCCACCTCAGCAGCCCGGTGATCGAGACGCTGTTCCAGCCCAGGTTCCGCTGCGCTGTCGATGAGAGCTACCTGCACGGCCGCAACAACGTTCTCGGTGCGCCCATCGCCGTGCTGACCGGTCGCCACACCAACCCGGCCATGGTGTTCGACGAGGACTTGATGGTTGGTACCGACGAAGCGGCTGATGACGCATTGCGTCAGCTGGGTGAGGCTCTCTCCGCGCACCACGACGGGATCGTGCTGGAGTCCGGCGACCTTGTCATCATCGACAACGACATGGTTGTGCACGGTCGCAGCCCGTTCGCTCCCCGCTTTGATGGCACCGACCGGTGGCTGCAGCGCGCTTTCGTGGTGACCAACCTCGCTGCGAGCCACAACGAGAGAACCGGCCGCATGATCACCACCGTGTTCGGGGACTGAGCGCGTCGTCGGGTCGTGTGCGACTCGACCGGATCAGCAGCCATACTGGGCAAATGATCTCTCTGCCAGCACCCCAGCGCGCATTCGCGAGCGACAACGCCGCCGGCGTCCACCCCCTAGTCATGGCGGCGCTCGCAGAGGCCAACAGCGGCCATGCGCTTGCCTACGGCTCGGATCGTTGGACCGAGGAGACCCAGCAGCGCATGCGCGACCTGTTTGGTGCACGCACGCAGTCGTTTCTGGTGTGGGGCGGCACCGGCGCCAATGTCATGGCGCTGGCGAGCATGCTCGGGCCCGCGCAGGCAGTGCTGTGCACCAACTGGTCACACATCAACGTCGACGAAACCGGTGCACCCGAACGCATCCTTGGCGCGAAGCTGATCGACATTCCGTGTGCCGACGGCAAACTGGTGCCCGCCCAGCTCGAGGACCAGGCGCACGCCATCGGCGTGATGCACCACGCCCAGCCCGGCGTCGTGAGCATTACCCAGAGCACAGAGCTCGGCACCGCCTACAGCGCCGACGAAGTCGCTGCGCTCTGCGATACAGCGCACGGCTTGGGAATGTCGGTGCACATGGATGGCGCCCGTCTGGCCAATGCAGTGGCAGCGGCGGGCGGCACCCGCGATGCGCTGCGGGCGATGACCGTCGACGCCGGTGTCGACGTGCTCACCTTTGGGGCCACCAAGAACGGGATGATGTACGGCGAGGCGGTGGTGTACCTCAACGAGCGGTTCGCTGGCGTTGCACCGTTCGTCCGCAAGCAGGTCACCCAGCTGCCATCAAAAATGCGTTTCGTCGCCGCACAGTTCAACGCCCTGCTGCACGACGACCTGTGGTTGTCGCTCGCCGCACACTCCAACGGTATGGCGCAGCGCCTGTACGAACAGACCCGCACCGTGGCCCGTGTCGTCTACGACGCGCCGCCCGCTGTCAACGCCGTGTTCCCCCATCTGCCTGCCGAGGCCATCGCCGAGCTCCGCGACTGGTGCTTCTTCTGGGATTGGGACCTGACATCGCAGCAGGTCAGGTGGATGACCGCATGGGATACCACCGAAGCCGATGTCGATCAGTTCGCCGCTGGCGTGCAGCAGTTGCTGGGCACCTGACGCGCCCGCGGTGGGTCATGCTGGACCAATCGGGCTGAGCCGCGGAATGGATGTTTCATTGTAGGGCGCAATTGACTCACTGATTACTTCTGCCTAGGATCAAGACGCGTCCACGGGGGTCGGGGCGTCGAGCGAGTGAAGGTCAAGGGGGTTTTCATGGCTGCGGTCGAGATCATGTTTCATCGCGAGGCCACCGACGATCGGTGGATGCGTAATGCAGCGTGCAAAGGATTGACGAACCTGTTCTTCCCTGCGCCCGCCGAGCGGCCCCAGGCACGCGATCGGCGTGAGGCCATGGCCACATCCGTGTGCGCCAGTTGCAGCGTCAACTCGGTTTGCCGGCTGTACGCCCGCGACAACCACGAGTACGGATTCTGGGGCGGCGAGTCCGAAGACGAGCGCCACTCCGCCGGTTACCGGCTCATCGCCCCCATCGGTGTCCGTGCCCGCGGCGTGGGCTGAGCACCACTCGAATGTGAGCACGCCCCGATTCGACGTGTGCGTGGTGGGCAGCGCCAACCTCGACATGGTCGCCACCACTGACCGCCTTCCCGGGCCAGGAGAAACGGTGCTCGGCCACACCTACGCCGAGCATGCCGGTGGAAAGGGACTCAATCAGGCGGTGGCTGCGGCCCGAGCCGGGGCACGCACCACCTTCGTTGGTGCCATCGGCGATGATGACGCCGGTCGTCAATTGGCGGCGGTGATGGACGTCGACCAGGTCGACGGCCGAGGACTCAATGTTCGCCACGGCATACCCACGGGACGTGCGCTGATCGGCGTTTCTGCAACCGCAGAGAACTCGATCATCGTCGTTCCCGGGGCGAACAGCACCATGACCCCCGACGACGTCACCACAATTGCTGCCACGGCGCGGGTGCTGTCGGTGCAGCTCGAGATTCCGTTACCAGCAGTCGCTGCAGCGCTTACTGCGGCCCGAGCAGCCGGTGCCATCACGATCCTCAACCCTGCTCCCGCC
>WLMZ01000014.1 GCA_009726095.1 Actinomycetota bacterium | reverse complement strand
TGACCTGTGGGGGTCATGATGGTGCTGGATCCAGTGATTCTTCCGCTTGGGGCGTGCCGATCCGGCGGGCCGGGTCGACGCCCTGCATGGCATGGCCGAGTTGCACGAGGCGGCCGATGCTGGGGGTGTCATTGGCCGAGAGCGCAGCGCTCCAACGTTCGAGGATTTCAGCCCGTGTGATGTCTGGCTCTGGCATGTCAGGGCTCACCCAGCGGCGACGAAGGCAGTGGTGCCGGTGGGTAGACCGAAGGCGACCGGGTTTGCCGGGTGGGTGCGCCTGGTTCCGATCAGCGGCTCAACCGCCGCCCAGACCCTGCGCTCGACAAGGTCAGGGCCGTCGTTGCCGTCCACTCGGCGCAGCAGGTCATGACCGGCGAGATAGCTCAGCATGGGTGCGGTCTCGGTGTCGTAAACCGCCAAGCGCCGACAGGCGATGTTGACGTCGTCGTCGCTGCGCCCCCGAGAGGTCAGACGACTCAGTGCCACCTGAGCTGGCACGACGATCTCGATCGCGATGTGTGGTGCGAGGCCCTCGTGCGCCGTGATGGCAACGGCTTGTTCGACGGTCCGGGGGAAACCGTCAAGTACATAGCCGTCACTGTCGATGCAGGAGTCGACCATCGCCATGATCAGCGCCGTGGGAATCAGGTCGCCGGCATTCACGACACCCTCGATCGCGCGCCCCAGAGGCGAACGGGCGGTGATTTCGGCTCTCAGGAGATCGCCCGTTGACAGGTACTGCACGCCGAGACGTTCGGCCAGACGAGCGCCCTGAGTGCCCTTGCCGGCCCCCGGTCGGCCGGCGAGGACGACGCGACATGCTGGACCGACGGGCCGAACCTCGCGCTCTGTCAGGCGGCTACGACACCCGTGTTGTGGCTCCATCACTACCCCGATCAAAGGTTGCTCGTGCCGTGGCTGATGACTGAACCGAACACAGCTGAATCGCCAGTATCTACAGTTGGGCCAACGCGGTGAAGGGCCAAAAGTCCCTTCTTGGCCGTGTCTCTCTCCCCCTCTCTCTCTCCCTTTGTGAACTGTGTGACACCCGTTTTCTAGGGTTGGTTGCATGGAGGTCGAGGGGGTTCTCGAACTGGTTCGTGGGGTTGCGGCGGTCGATGCTGGTTGCACTGATCGTGATGCGGTTGCCGTGGCAGTGGGGCAGGCGCAGCGGCTGATTGCGTGGTGTGAGTGGCGCCAGGTGATGTACACCCGGTTGCTGTCGTCGTTGTGTTCGTTCCCCGAGAAGGTGTTCGCGGACGCGGCTCGAACAGGCTTACGCGGCGCGAGTCGGGTGTTCGATCGCGCAACGGTGCTGCAGGCGTTCCCCGGGTTCGAGGTGTTGCTGGCCAATGGTCGGGTCACGGTCGACTTCGTCGATGTGTTGGGCCGGTCGTGGCGGTCGTTGGAACCGGCGTTGCGTGTGCGCTTGCAGGCGGACGCCGATCGTCTCGTCAGCGCTGCGGCGGTGTCGTCGTTCGATGTGTTCACCCAGGTGATGCGCGACGCGGTGCGGCGTGTCGAGGGTGATGGCGGGTTGTCCCGGTTGGAGCGTCAACGCGGGGCGACACGTTTGCGCGCGGGGTTCGATCCGCACAGTGGCATGTTCAAGTTGTCGGGCCAGTTCGACCCGGTGACCGGGTTGGCGTTGGCCGGCCGGTTGGACAACATGATCGCGACGCTGTTCTCCGAGTCGGTGCCCGATGGTTGCCCCACAGACCCATCGGCCAAGCAGGATTACCTGCGGGCCTGGGCGTTGATCGCGTTGACCGAGGGTCGCGGCAATGGTTCGGGTCGGGCCGAGATGATCGTGGTCGTCGATGTCCGACAGGCTGATACCGATGGTGGGCCGGTGGTCGATGTCGGGTTGCCGGTGGCGGTGCCGTTACGGGTTCTGGCCGATCTCGTCGGTGATGCCGATGTGACCACCATCGTGGTTCGCAACGGTGTGGTGCTGCACGCGCCCGGGCAGTTGGATCTGGGTCGCACCACGCGTCTTGCCAACGCGGCACAGCGCCGGGTGCTGCGCGGCTTGTATCCCTCGTGTGCGGTTCCCGGGTGCCAGGTGCGGTTCCAGTACTGCAAGATCCATCACGTGCACTGGTGGCGACACGGTGGTGTCACCGATCTACACAACTTGCTGCCGCTCTGTAGCCGGCATCACCGCAACGTGCACGACAACGGCTGGGACCTCACCCTCGCCATCGATCGCACCCTCACCATTCGCTTTCCCGACCAGACCATCATGACCACCGGACCGCCGAGCCGGAGCGCGGCATGAAGCGATCAGGTAGCGGTGATCGCAGCGACGATGTCCTCAAAGGCGAGATCGGCGTAGGCGCGCATCTCGTCGTCGGTGCGGTCCTGAATGGGGTGGGGCGTGAAGACGCGGGCCACCGTCGGGAAACCGAGCGAGACCGATTGCGACTCGGCGGCGGTCACGAACTCTCCCGAGGCCACGAACACGCCCGGGATGCCGCGGCGCTCCAGATCGACGATGTCGTGCACACTGCACGACGTGCAACTGCCTCAATCGGCAAGGGCCTCGATGACCACCTGGCACTGGCTGGCGATCTCGTGGCGCAGGTCCACGGGGGCAGGCTTGGTGAAGGTGGGCTTGCGGAAGCGCTTCACGGTGGCGCCGGTCTCGATGAGCCGTTGCTCGAGCTGGTTCAAAAAGACGTCACCGCGGGCCTTGGAGATGTCCAGCAGGCCAACCGTCAGGCCCCGCAATGACGCGGGTCGGCTACAGCGGGTCATTGCTGCCAGCCGTCGCTCGTTGGTGGGGTCGAGTAACACGGTGCTCATGTGGTGCCTCCTAGTTGCGTCATGGTTGCGTCATGGTTGCGTCATGATCCCACCGGCTGGGTGACCGGCTGGCTGCCGACCTCGCCGTTGGCCCATCCGCCAATGATGACAGAGAACAGTCCTGCGCCGCCGCCGGCATGCACCAGCAGCAGACCGCCGGGACGGAACTTGGGCAGGGTGAGGTGTTCAAGATGCGCTGGAATGCCCTCGGCGATACCGCCAGCGCCGCGCACCAGATCGGTGCCGGGCGATTGCAGGCGGGCATGGATCTCGGCCAGCACGCGCTCGCGGTCCCAGCCGGCGTCGGCGAACACGCGGGCATGTTCGGGGCCCATGATGACGACGGCGTCGAACGCCATGACCAGCTTGGGGTTGTGCAGGGTGCGCAGGCAGGCGGCAAAGGTGTTGGCCAGGCTGTCGGGGTCGCGGGCCAGTTGGTCGACCACGCAGCGCGGGCCCTCGCCAGCGAACACCGTGACCGCGTCGGTCTCGGCGCTGAGGCCACGCTCGACAGCCAGCGAGGTCCACGGCGAGCCGAGTTCGTCCTCGGCGAAGCAGAAGCTGAGCTTGCCCGGGTTGCCGTGCGTGGCGCGATCCACCTCGCCGGGCCGGCCACCACCGACGTTGCGGATGATCAACTGCAGGGCGCGGCCGATGGTCATATTGGCGCGGTTGCCCTGGCCGAGCACGTTCATGCCGCTGTTCATGCGAATGGCCCGGGTGCCCGGACCGTTGCAGATGACCACCGGGCCAACGGGCATGGTGGTGGCGAGCACGCCGTGGATGTTGAACTGGTCGGTGCACACTGCCTCGAGCGCAGCGATGACCCAGGGTAGGTACTCGGGGGTGCAGCCCGCCATGACAGCGTTGATCGCCACCTTCTCGATGGTGACCTCCACCAGATCGGGCGGCACGATTGCCACCACGTCGCCCGGTGCACGGGTGGTGCCGGTGAGCATGCGTAGCACTCGAGCCTCGGTTGGGGGTACCACCGGGAGGCCATCGGTCCAGCCGCGGTCGAACATTGCCTCCATGTCGTCTTCGGCATCGGCGATCTCTACGCGGCGGGCGCGCAGCACGCCGCCGCCGAAGCGGGCGCGTAGCTCGTGCTCGAGATTCGGGTCGACCGACAGCGAACCACAGCCGGGGCGCATGACGGGTAGATCATTGCCGACGTCGATGCCGGTGAGGGCCTGCCATGCGGGGCGGCTCCACCCGATGGTGCGGTCCACCTCGCGGCCGTCGACGATGCGCAGCAGCGTGGGCACGGTCTCGATGTCGAGGTGCCAGCTCACGCTGAGGTCAGCGTCGTGGATGGGGTGCAATCCCGCCGGGAAGCCGGGGTCGTCCTGGGTGTACACGGTGAGGCCGGCCTCGGCCTGCAAGCGTTCGAGCACGGGCACCACCATCTCGCACGTGGCGCACTCGCGCTTGACGATCACCACGAGCCCGTCGGGTAACGGACGAGAAGTTGCCATGCCCGAACCGTAGCGTGTGCGACGAAGGTCACAACCGTCGGGCGTTTACTTCGGACCCTGAGCATGCCTAGTTTCCTAGCCCGGGGGTTACTTGATATCACCAGACTTCATGAAGGTCACGTTCTACGGAGTTCGCGGGTCCACGCCGTGCAACGGGAGCGAGATCGAGCGGTACGGCGGCAACACGTCGTGCGTTGGCCTTGACGTACCCGGAAACGATCCCATCGTGTTCGACCTCGGCACGGGATTGCGCTACTTCGGCATGAAACAGCCCAGCGACGGCAGCTTCCGCGGGCACGCTCTGCTGACGCACCTGCACTGGGACCACACCCAGGGCCTGCCGTTCTTCGCCCCGATCCTGTGTGCTGGCGCCGAGTTCGATGTGTACGGACCGCCGCAGGAAGATGGCCGCTCCATCGGCGAGATCCTGGCGGCTACCATCCGCCCGCCGCTGTTTCCCATCGAGCTCGAGCGGTTCCCGGGCCGCATGCGTTTCCACGATGTCAGCGATACCGACTTCACCATCGGCGCCGACGTCGCCGTAAAGGCCCGCCTCATTCCCCATGTGGGGCCCACCTGCGGCTACCGGGTCACGTGGAACGGCCGCTCGGTGGCCTACCTCAGCGATCACCAGATGCCCTACGACGGTTCGATGGCTGCCTCGCAGGGCGCGCTCGAGCTCATCGACGGCTGCGATCTCTTGATCCACGACTCGCAGTACCTCGTCAGCGAGTTCGCGACGAAGAGCACCTGGGGCCACTGCACCGCCGAGTTCGCGGTATGGCTCGCCGCCGAGGCGGGTGCCAAACGCCTGGCGCTGTACCACCACGACCCGACCCGTGGTGATGATGCTGTCGACGACATGCTCCGGGCCATCACGCTCGAGGGCCAGCGCCTCGGTGTCGAGGTGTTTGCCGCGTCCGAGGGTCTCACGATCGACCTGTGATTGCCGGGATCGTGCTCGGTGCGGCGTTTCTTCTCGCCGGTGGCGCCAAGTTGGCCGCCGGTCCAGCGTGGCCTGTGCAGGCGCTGGCGCTGGGTGCCCCGCGCCTGGTGATCCCATTCGTGCCCTGGATCGAGATCGTGGTCGGCGCGTTGGTGTGTGTCGCCCGTCCCGTGCCCGTACTGATTGCACTGGCGATGCTCGGGGCGTTCACCGGGCTGCTGGTCGTTCGCCTAGCGCAGGGGCAGCATCCACCGTGTGCCTGCTTTGGCTCGTGGAGTGCTCGGCCCTTGAGCTGGCGCCATCTGGTTCGCAATGCCGTGCTCATCGCTGTCGGGGTCGTGGCGCTGGTGACCTGATCAGGTGGTGGCGGCGAGGAACGCGAGCACTCGCGCTTCGTCGCGCCACATCTCGTAGCGGCCGCTCGGTCCGCCATGGCCAGCACCCATCTCGCACTTGAACACCAGCGGTTTGTCGTCGGTGCGCAGGTGGCGCAGCTTGGCCACCCACTTGGTGGGTTCGTGGAAGCTGACGCGGGGATCGTTGAGCCCAGCGGTCACGTACAGCGCCGGGTAGTCGTGCGCATCGACGTTGTCATAGGGCGAGTAGCCGAGCATGTAGGCGGCCCACGGCTGGGAGCGGGGATCGCCCCATTCCTCCCATTCGGTGATCGTGAGCGGTAGCGAGGGGTCGCTCATCGTGGACACCACATCGACGAAGGGCACCTCGGCCACGGCCGACGTGAACAGATCGGGGCGCATGTTGATGCACGCACCGACCAGCAGACCGCCGGCGCTACCGCCGCGCAGCGCGAGCCGGTTCGGGGCTGCCCACCCGGTCTCGATGAGGTGCTCGCAGCACGAGATGGTGTCGGTGAAGGTGTTGACCTTGGCCAACAGCTTGCCCTCGGTGTACCAGCGCCGACCCAGCTCGCCGCCGCCACGGGGATGCACCAACGCGAACGTCCAACCGCGATCCAGCAGCGACAATCTGGCCACCGAGAACCATGGCGCCATGCTCACCTCATACGAGCCGTAGCCGTACACGGCGCAGGGGGCGGAACCATCGGGGGTGGCACTGGCGCGGCGGACGATATCGACCGGGACCAGCGTGCCGTCGGGTGCCGTGGCCCATTCGCGGCTGGCGGTGTACGCACTCAGGTCAACGCCGGGCACGGCGGTCTGCTTCAACAGCGTGCGCTCGGCGGTTTCGACGTCTTCCTCGTACACCGTGGCCGGTGACGTGAACGACTGGTACATGAACCGCACGGTGGTGGCGCCCCATTCGGGATTCGCATCCAGCTCGACCTCGTGGGGTTCGTTGCCGAGGTCGATGATGCGCTCGCGGCCGTCGGTCCAGAGCACCCGTACGCGCGGCTGGGCGTCGAGCCATTCGTGCACAACCAGATGGCCGGCGAAGGGCTCGGCCCCGGTGATGCGCCGGCCTGGCTGATGGGCGACGAACTCGGTCCACTCGGCCGGGTCGGCAACGGGCGCGGTCATGATGCGGAAGTCCTCGGCATCGAGGTTGGTGGTGATGACGAAGCGGTCGCCCCAGTGATCGAGGTGGTACTCCATCTCCTCGGCGAGCGGCCGTACGATCTGTGGGTCGGCCAGGGGCTGTGTCGAGGGGATGATGGCCACGACCGAGGCCAGTTTGCTGGCCGATTCGATCACGAGCCACTGACCGCTACGGGTGAGGTCGACGGATACGAAGAACCGCTCATCGAGGTCTTCGAAGACGAGTTCGTCCAGAGCCTGATCGGTGCCGACGCGGTGGCGCCACACCTGATACGGCCGCATCGCCTCGTCGGGCTTCACGTAGAACACGATGCTGGAATCGTGCGACCAGGCGCAGCCGCCCCACGTGGTGTCAGTGATGACGTCGGTCAACTCTGCGCCGGTGGACAGGTCGCGCAGACGCAGCGTGTACCGCTCGCCCCCGTCGGTGTCGCTGGACCACGCCAACAGGCGATGATCGAGGCTGACCTCGAACGCGCCGAGCGAGAAGTACTCGTGGTCGCCGGCTTCCACGTTCTGGTCGAGCAGCACATGTTCGCCAGCGGTCTCGCGCGAGGTGCCGCGGCAGTGAATCGGGTAGCTTGCCCCCTCTTCGGTCCGCGTGGTGTACCACCACTGGTCCATGCGTACCGGTGCGGCCAGATCGGTTTCCTCCACCCGCGACTTGATCTCGTTGAAGACGGTCTCGATGAAGGGCGCGTGTGGTGCGAAGAAGGCATCAGCGAACCGATTCTCGGCGTCGATGTAGGCAATCGTCTCGGGATCGTCGCGGTCGCGTAGCCACGCCCACGGGTCGCTGAAGGCGCCGGTGGGCCGGGACCACTCGAAGGGTATTTGCTTGGCAACGGGAGCGTTCATCGGCTGTGAAGGGTAGTGCCGGTCCGGTCAGGCGCGCGGCCGAAAGCTTCGATACCCTGACCCGGTCATGCGGGTATGGATCGATCAGGACTTGTGCACCGGCGACGGCCTCTGCATTGATCACTGCCCCGATGTGTTCGTGCAGTTGGAGGACGGTATTGCCTACGTCGCCGAGGACGGACTCCCGCTCAACGACCCGGGCGGGTCGGGCAGCCTTGCCTGGGTGCCGGTGCGCAGCTATCAGGCGGTGGTCGACGCCGCAGAGGCGTGCCCCGGTGAATGCATTTTCATCGAGATGGAATCAGCGTTGCCGGCGGCCTAGATCTGCGGGGATCAGGGCCGGGTGATCCAGTCGCTGAGCAGGTGGTGGAAGTGGCGCAACTTGATCTCCTGGTAGTTGGCCAGGGTGACGCCGGGCTTCTTCGTGCTGCGCAGCCCGATCTGCACCTTGGGCAGGTTGAAGCTGTCCTGGTTGAACACCCGGGCCAGCAGGCCCAACTCGGGCGCCTCGGTCCAGTCGTCGTCGATGCCCAGCCAGTGGATGGGCACATTGGCCGGCTTGGGCTTGGCGGTGTCGTAGGGCTCGAGGAACATGCACTCCATGATCGACATCTCGTGGTTGTCGCCGTAGGGACGGAACCGGTAGGTGATGCGGTTGTAGGCGCCCCAGGGATGGAAGTTGGGGAACAACGTGTAGTAGATGCTCTCGGACATCTCTGCGTCGCTGAGTTCGTCGGCGGCATCGCCGATGCTCTTGCGCAGGTTCATCCGTGCGCCGTTGCCGGTGACCGAGCGCGCCGTCATGCCCTCGGTCAGCACGATGTAGGGCGCCTGATCGAGACGACGATCCGACACGGCGTCGAACATTTCCTGCTCGGTGGGCACGAAGCTGATGTGCGGGCTGGGCGTGCCGTTGGGCGTGATGGCCCGTGAGAAGTTGCCCTCCCAGTCGTACTGGCTGTTGGCGTCGCCGATGCCGGCCAGGAGCTGCGGGTGGGTTGCCACCACATGGAAGGCCTCCATGAACGCCTCCTGCACCACCTTCCAGTTGGTCGGGAAGAGACGCGCCACATGCACGGACTTGTAGCGGTTCTCGAGCGGCCACTTCTGGAAGTGCTCGGGCAGGTTGCCGATGAAGGCTTCCAGCGGCTCGCAGTTCGGGTCCATGTTGACGAACACGAACCCGCCCCATGTGCCGACGCGCAGCTCGGGAAGACCCCACTCGGCTTTGTCGATGTGCGGGAAATCCCACTCGCAGGGGACCTGTTTCAGCGAGCCATCCAGGTTCCAACAGAACCCGTGGAACGGGCAGCGGAGTTCGGTGGCGTTCCCGTCGTGCTCGCGTAGTTGACGACCACGGTGCAGGCACGAGTTGTAGTAGGCCTTGATCTCGTCGGTGCCGGAGCGCACGACGAGGATTGACTGATCACAGATCTCATAGACCAGGCTGTCACCGATCTCGGGGATGTCGTCGGCGCGGCACGCCATCTGCCAAACGCGGTTCCACAGCTTGTGCTTTTCGAGCTCGTGGAACTCCCGGCTGGTATAGCGGCTGACCGGGATGTCCTCGTCGCCGAGGAACTGGCAGTTCTGCCAACGGAGGACATCGGGCACGTTCTCGGGCCGCGAGTCGGTGTCGAGCAACTGCTGATACGTGATCCCGGGCGACCGCGGTGCGTCGGTTGCCGGTGGTTCGCTGATCAGTGTCATGGTGTCTCCTTGCAGCGTCGGGTCGGGGGGAATCGGGTCACTCGGCGGCCAGCGCCGTGGCGGCCTGCTGGAAGCGGTTGGGGAGTTGCTTGCCGGCGATCCACAGGCACAGGTGCGCGTCGGCTTGCTTGAGTTGACCCGACAGCCAGACGCCATGCGCGGTGAACTCGCCGGTGACGCCCTTGTTGTCAACGAGGATGGTCCCCGCTTCGGTCAGGTCGTATGTGGCACCCGACAGCGGGTGGCGAATGGTCCGCATGATCAGAACCCCCTGTGGAATCGAACTCGGTGCGCTGAAATTACTCATCGCCCGATCAATTCCTCGTACCGAGCGCGTCGGCGTCGGGGGTCAGTCGGGACGGCGCATGCGTCCGGCGAACGAACCGATGCTGATCAGGAGACCGGCCGCGGCCAATGCGCTCTCGACGGCGGCAATACCGGGGTACTGGGAGCGATCGGCCAGGGCGACAGCAGCAGTGGCGATGGCCGCGGCAATGCCCACGTAGCAGGTGATGCGCAGCCGGGCGATACCCGCCAGCACCGCCAACGCAGGGGCCACGAACGGGATCGCAATGATGACGAACAGCCGCTGGTTGGTCGCAGGGCCGAGCCACCACGGCGAGATGCCCGACACCCGGCCGGACTGCCACACAGCGCCGAATCCCAACATCACGCCAACCCACCCGGCGATGAACAGGGTGCGCCAGGCCGGGGTGAGCTGTCCGGGGGCCATCGGTGCGGGGGCAATCGGCACGAAGATGCCGACGGGTGCGAGGTCGTAGGTGTTCGGCGCAGCCGGTTGCGCGAGCGGAGGCAGGAAGGCGGGCGGCGCTGGGAGCGGGGTTGGTGCAGGTGCAGGTGATGTGTCGGGTTGCGGGTCCATCTCGACGGCAGCGTAGCGCCCGGCACCGGTGAACTCCGGTCGATCCGCCGGTCATCATCGGCGCATCAGCGGCTACCCTTTGGGCGTCATGTCCCAGACAGCGTTCTCGAAGCTCTCGATCTTTTTCCCGATGTGGAACGAGCAGGACTACATCGAACGCGCCGTCGATGCAGCCAGCGCAGCGTGTCGGGCGTTGGTGGCCAATGGTGAGATTGCCGACTACGAACTGATCATCGTCGACGACGCATCCACGGACAACACACCGCGTATCGCCGATGCCCTTGCTGGCTCTGATCCGCGCGTGCGCGTGGTGCACCACCCGGTGAACCGCAAGCTCGGCGGCTCGATCAAGACCGGATTTGGCTCAGCCACGGGCGATCTGGTGCTGTACACCGACGCCGACCTGCCCTTCGATTTCGCCGAACTCCCCAAGGCGCTGCGGATCATGCGGCTCTACGAGAGCGACATCGTCAGCGCGTACCGTCACGATCGCACCGAGGAAGGCTCATCGCGGGCCATCTACACGTTCTTCTACAACCTGCTCATCCGCATCATGTTCGGCGTGAAGATGCGTGACATCAACTTTGCGTTCAAGCTCTGCAAGCGGCACATCTTCGACAACATCGCGCTGAAGAGCGAGGGTTCGTTCATCGATGCCGAACTGGTCATCCGCGCCAAGAAGCTCGGCTACACGGTCACCCAGTTCGGGGTGGATTACTTTCCGCGTACCCGCGGCGAGTCCACGTTGAGTAGTCCTGCGATCATCATCAAGATCCTGCGCGAGATGCGCGAATTGCGTGCCGAACTGCTCGGTATCACCAAGGTCGTCTGAGCCATGACCCAGCAACGGCCCCCTGCCAAGAAGCCCCCAGCGGCACGCAAGCCAGCGGCACGCAAGCCAGCGGCACGCAAACCGGCGGCCAAGAAGTCGGGCTCGGGCAACAGCGCGGCCAATCGGTGGGCCCCCGCCATCGCCGCCATTGCAGTGCTGGGCGTCGTGGTGGCCGTCGGTACCTTCGCCGGTGGCAGTCAGGGCGACCCCGGTGCAGCCGCACCATCAACGACCATCCCCGGCGCGGCGACCGATCTCACCGTGCCGGCCTCCACGCTCGCGGGTGTCGTCATCGAATCGGCGCCGGCGTCGCTCAACAAGACAGCGCTTACCCGGTCATTGGTTGTGGGGCTCTCGGGTACCGACGTGGAACAGGTGCAGACCCGGCTCGCCCAACTCGGCTTCGCTCCGGGAACGGCCGATGGTGTGTTCGGCGACCAGACGCAGCAGGCGGTGTGGGCATTCGAGAAGCTGGTACTCAAGACACCGCGCGCCCAGGCCACCGGCAAGGTCACCAACGAGATGTGGCAGATCATGCAGAACCCCATCTCGATCCAGCCACGGCGAACCGGGGCCAACACGCATATGGAGATCTACCTGCCCGAGCAGGTCGCCATCGTGTTCACCGACAACAAGCCCACGCTCGTCATCCATATCTCCAGCGGAACTGGTGAGACCTGGTGCGACACGGTCACGCTCGACACCGACGAAAAGGGCAACAAGCTCGATCCGCCCCTCGAAAAAGCGGTATGTGGTGTGTCCAAGACCCCTGGCGGGGTGTTCCATTTCACCCGGCGTGTCGAGGGGGTCCGCAACGGCCCGCTCGGCGGTATGTGGAACCCGGTGTACTTCAACTACGGCATCGCCGTGCACGGTGCGCTGAAGATCCCGCTCGATCCGGCATCGCACGGTTGTATCCGGATGCACAAGCGCATCTCGGAGACGTTCCAGGACTACGTGCACATCGGCGACCAGGTCTACGTGTGGGGTCAGGACGGCAAGGAACCCGAGCAGTACACCAAGAAGGAGACGCTGCCGGTCTTCAACTACCCCGACCCGAATGCCACGACCACCTCGACATCCACCACGTCCACGACATCCACGACGGTGAAGCCGACCACCACGACGACGAAGTCCACGACGACCACCACCAAGCCGGTGGTCACCACCACCACCGTAACGCCGGTGGCCACCACCACGTCAACGACCACGTTGCCCGGGCCGTAAGCTCGCTCGCTCGCCAGCACCGCCTGCGGCGTGGCACGATGTCGCCGTGACCCGCATGCACTACGACGAATTCGGCCTGTTCCACGAAAATGCCGCAGAGTACGGCCTCGTGCTCGAAGGTTCGCCGGCGGTGCGCCGTGTCGAGGTCGAGGTCGACAGCAGCGCTGGCCGATGCGTGAGCGCTCTGGTGTGGGGCGTGGGCGAGCCACAGCTGGTCTTGGTGCACGGCGGCGCCCAGAACGCACACACATGGGACACGGTGGCGCTCGATCTGGGAGTGGCGCTGATCGCCGTCGACCTGCCCGGCCATGGGCACTCCGGCTGGCGCGACGACGGTGCGTACACGCCGATGAATCTGGCTGATGATCTTGCGGTGGTCGTCCGTGCGCTGGCCCCGACGGCGCGTGCGGTCGTCGGTATGTCACTCGGTGGGCTGACCAGCCTCGAGCTGGCGGCGCGGCATCCCGAGCTGGTGCGTCGACTCGTGCTCGTCGACATCACGCCCGGGGTCAACCAGACCAAGGCCAAGGCTGTGATCGACTTCGTCAACGGCCCGCAGAACTTCGCCAGCTTCGACGACCTGCTCGCACGAACCATCGAGCACAATCCGACGCGCTCGGAGTCCTCGTTGCGACGGGGAATCCTGCACAATGCACATCAGGGCGACGACGACAGTTGGGAATGGAACTACGACCGGCGCAGCCACGTACGTTCCAGCGAAGCCGCGCCCGAAGCGGCACCCGAAGACGCACCCGAGCTCGATGCTGCACCTGCCGGCCTGATGAACGCGGCCGTCGCGATGTCGCCGCTTTGGGACGACCTGTCGCTCGTTGCCTGTCCGATCATGTTGGTACGCGGCTCGTTGTCGCCCGTGGTTGACGATGCCGATGTCGCCGAAGCACTGCGCCGTCAGCCCGCGATGCGCGTCGAGATGGTCGAGGGCGCCGGACACAGCATTCAGGGCGACCGACCCCGCGAGCTGGCTCAACTGATTCGCGACGCGATGCACGTGCAAGAACACCGACAGCCGTGATGGTCGACGGCATGCGATGCATGAAGGTCAGCATGGAACTGCGGTGTCGACCCACCGGTCGCGTGCGCTCCAACACAACGTGGCGCTGCCCGGACTGGTAGGAAATCCTCATGGATGATGTTGAACGCCCCGATGCGCCCGATCGCGACACGCTGCTCCAGATGTTCGAGATCCAGAGTCGCATCAAACTCTGCGACGAGCGTTTCCGCACCATGTTGATGAGCGGCCAGATCCAGCTCATCTACTACTCGCCGCGCGGGCAGGAGTGCATCAGCGCAGGGTGGGGGGTGCACCTGCGCCAAGATGACTACGTGGTCACCATCTACCGGGGACTGCACGATCACCTCGCCAAAGGTGTGCCACTTCGCGAACTGTGGGCCGAGTTCCTCGGGCGGGCGACGGGCACATGCAAGGGCAAGGGCGGGCCGATGCACATCACCCATCCAGCCTCGGGGTTGATGGTCACCACCGGCATCGTCGGCGCCGGAATTCCGATCGCCAATGGGTTCGGCCTCGCTGCGCAACTCAACGGCACCGATCAGGTCACGGTCGTCAACTTCGGTGACGGTGCCTCCAACATCGGTGCGTTCCACGAGGGAATGAACCTGGCGGCGGTTTGGAAGCTACCGGTGGTGTTCGTTTGCCAGAACAACCTCTACGGGGAACACACGCCAATGTCGATGTCCACGGGAGTCGACTACATCAGCGAGCGCGCTGCGGCCTACGGCATGCCCGGAGTCACCGTGGATGGCAACGATCCGGTTGCCACGTGGCGGGTCATGGGCGACGCCGTAGCCCGCGCCCGATCAGGTGGCGGGCCCACCCTGGTCGAGGCGCGCACGTACCGGTTCTGGGGTCACCTCATGGGAGACGCCATGGAGTACATGCCCAAAGACGAGCGCAAGGCGGCCATGGCCGCCGACCCCGTGGTGCTCTACCGGGCCTGGTTGATCAACAACGGCCATGCCACTGAGGCGCAACTCGCCGAGATGGAAGAGGTACTCACTGCAGCCATCGACGATGCCGTGGAGTTCGCGATGAACAGCCCACAGCCCGATGCCAGCGAGCTCTACACCGATGTCTTCGGCGACAACAACGACGCCATGCTGCAAGGAGTGTCGCGATGAGCGAGCCACGCATCATGCTCACGGCGATGGCCATCAACGAGGCGCTGGACATCGCCATGACCATCGACCCCAAGGTGTTCCTGCTCGGCGAGGACATCGCCGAACCATCCGGGGGTGTCTACAAGGTCACCAACGGTCTGTCCACCAAGCACGGTCTGCATCGTGTTCGCAAGACGCCAATCTCCGAGCAGGCCATTATCGGCGCGGCCATTGGTGCGGCCATCGCCGGCTTCCGGCCGGTGGCCGAGATCATGATCATGGACTTCCTTGCCGTGTGTCTCGATCAGGTCACGAACCATGCGGCCAAGATCCGCTACATGTCGGGTGGTCAGACCACGGTGCCCATGGTCATCCGCACCTCGGCGGGCGCTGGTCGGGGATTTGGGGCACAGCACTCCGAGTTGCTCGAAGCTTTCGCGGTGCACTCGCCGGGTATGAAGGTGGCAGTGCCATCCACGCCCGCCGATGCCAAGGGTCTGTTGCTCACTGCGATCTTCGACGACGATCCGGTGCTGTTCGTCGAACAGATGATGATGTACTGGGACAAGACCTACGCCGGCCACGTTCCCGAGGGCGACGTGCGCGTACCGTTCGGCAAGGCGGCGACCCGACGAGAGGGCAGCGATGTCACGTTGATCTCCTACGGTCGGCAGATGTACGACTGTTTGGCGGCTGCCGACGCCTTGGCCGTCGACGGCGTGTCGTGCGAGGTCATCGACCTGCGCACGCTGGTGCCCTGGGACGAAGCAGCGGTCATGGCCTCGGTTGGCCGGACATCGCGCGCCGTGGTGGTGCACGAGGCGGTGACGCGGTGCGGCTTCGGTGCTGAGCTCTCGAGCCGTATTCACGAGGAGCTGTTCGGGCAGCTGTCGGCTCCAGTGCAGCGCGTTGGCGGGGCCAACACGCCGGTGCCGTATGCGTCCAACCTCGAGGCCGACTTCCTCCCGCAGGTCAGCGATATTCTCTTGGCGGTCCGTCGCACTCAGGGCTGAATCGTTACATCTGGGCGATGAGCTGTTTCAGCTCGGCGATCTCGCCCGTCTGGCTCGAGCTGTTCGACTTCGCCATCGCCTTGACCTCGCTGGTGTTCGCGTGCGTGGCTGCATAGTCGGCCATGTGGATGCCGCCCTGGTGATGGGCAATCATCAGCGTGGCGAACACGGTGTCGGCGTCGGTGCCCTTGGCTGCGATGAGCGACTCCAGATCGGTGTCCGTTGACAGGCCCGGCATGCGATCGAGCGGCACCGGCTCGCGCATCCACGCCATACCGATTCCGCTCTGGTTGGCCTCTGGCTTGCCGTACTGGCGCAACAGCTGGATCATCCGGCCGATGTCGACAGCCTGACCGAATGCGATCTCTTTCGAGATGAGGTGGAAGATGGGGTTTGTGCCCGGCTTCGAGATGTAGATCAACGCCATTTCGACCGCCTGCTCATGGTGGGTGCGCATGTCCTGCAGGTAGCCGATGTCGACGGAGTTGGGCCGGGGCGTGACGTTGCGTTCGCCGATCACGAATCCGGTGCCGCCCATGAGCACCACAACAGCGATGAACAGCGCGACGAGGTTCAGGGGACTCTGCCACCACGGTAGGACGGTTTGGTCATTAGGGGATTCGTCGATCTCTGGAATACTCACGGTTCGTAGCTTCGCACGCCTGATTGATAGGACACAGGTCATGACAACACCGATCAACATTCCCAAGCTCGGAGTCTCGATGACCGAGGGCACGTTGGTCGAGTGGATGGTCACCAACGGTCAGGCGGTACAGGCGGGCGACGTGCTGTACCGGATCGAGACCGACAAGGTGGAGAACGATATCGAAGCGCCGGTTGCAGGAGTGATCCACATCAGCGGGGTCGAGGGTGAGACCTACGACGTGGGCATCCAGATCGGCTCGATCGAGTAGGCCGTCGTGGATCTCGACTGCGTTTTCGAAGGCCGGGTCGGGGTTGCCGTGCAAGGAGTTTCTGTCAACGCCATGTTGTCCAGGATTGTCAGCACCGACATGACCATCACGCGAACCGGTGACGGCGCCGACTCTGCCGCGTAGTCGCCCGCGCGGCCGGTATGGCGTTGCTCGGTATGGCGTTGCTCGGTATGGCGTTGGTCGGTGGGAGGCTCGACGATTCGCGGGTGACGTTGCGGCAGCCCAGGCCGGGCACACCGGCGTTTCACTGACGGAATCGCCACGTGACGAAATTGGGGTGGGTGGTGAAGGGCTCGGTGATGGTGGTCAGCAAGCGCATGGCCGGTCCGGTGTTTGCGCACAGGCGGAGCTCTCCGGCGACGAATATCGTCACGTGGCGATCCGATAACGGCGCTGGGCTCACCAGGGCAGGGCAGGGCAGGGCAGGGCGAGGGCGAGGGCGAGGGCGAGGGCGAGGGCGAGGGCGAGGGCGAGGGCTCGGGGTTCTGGCATGCTCGCTGCCGAAGAACTCTGTGACAGGTCTGCGCTACAAGAACCACATGGACAATCACCACCCCGGAATTCCCGCCTGCCGCCCGACGACCAGGCAGTGCGCTTGGTGCGCAACATCGTTCGCCGCGGCGTATCGCCCCGGCCGGCCTCGCATCTACTGCCGTACGAGCTGCCGCCAGCGTGCCTACGAGCGACGGCGCGGCCTCGGCGTGGTGCCGCCCCCCGATCGACTGATCATGTCTGATTTTGCACCCCTTGGCCACCTTCGGAACCGATTCCCGGGGTACGAACGCGGTCAGGTGTGGGCATTGTCGGGAAAGGCCCACGCCCTTCGCCCGGCCGGCATCACCGAGAGAGGAGAGCGGCGCCTCACCCTGTGCGGCCTCTTGGCGCGCCCGGTGAACCGGGCATTTCATCGCACAGCGGTTGAGGCGTGCCGCACATGCGCTCGGGTCGAGGAGTTGAGACCATCGGCCAGAGCCATCCGACCCTCAGCAGACCTGGCAGCGCTACGCCTGTTCCTTGATCGGGCGGCGGTCGATGTTGCCAGGCGTCCCGGTCCCACGCGTCGGTCCGCCGAGGAGATCCTGTTCGAACTGCTCGCCTGCGCCTGACGCCGCCGCGAGCCCTGCGGCTGATGCCAGCCAAGGACCCTTACGAACGGGCGAGACGCTGAGCAGCGGCAAAGGCGATGTCCTTGTCGACCCGCGGTTCGGCGGGCAGGCCGAGCACCCGCTCGCCGACGATGTTGCGCTGGATCTCATCGCTTCCGCCCGCGATGCGGTAGCCGGGTGCCCCGAGTACGTGCTCACCCCAGGCGTAGGTTCCCCACTCGCCCGTATCAGCCGTCAACCGTGCACCGAGCAGGGTGGACACGGCCTGACTGACGCTGGTCATGTTCATCGTCCACATCAACTTGCCGAGCGATCCCTCGGGCCCCGGTGTCTGTCCGGCCTTGAGCTTGGCAGCGGCGCGGCGGTTCGTGAACTGCGCCACCTTGTAGTCGGCGTAGAGCCGGGCAAGCATCTGGCGCACCACGGGATCGCCGGTCACCCCGAGATGTTCAGCCAGCGCATGTACCTGTCGGTAGCCGCCGCCGGCGTGGCCGCCGCCGCCACCACCGGAGTGATCGCGCTCGAACCCCAGACAGGTCAACGCGACTCGCCAGCCTTCGCCGATCGGGCCGAGACGCAGTGAGTCGGGCAGGCGCACATCGGTCAGGAAGACCTCGTTGAAGTTGGCACCGCCGCTCATCTGCTTGATGGCTCGTACCTCTACGCCGTCGGCAGCGAAGGGAACAAGAAAAGCGGTGAGACCCTTGTGCTTGGGAACATCGAAATCATGCCGTGCGATCGCCAGGCCCCACTGCGCGAATCGTGCACCCGAGGTCCAGACCTTCTGCCCGGTGAGGAGCCATTCGTCCCCGTCACGAGTGGCTCGGGTGGTGACAGACGCCAGATCGGAACCAGCGGATGGTTCGGAGA
Organism: Actinomycetota bacterium; assembly: GCA_009726095.1. GTDB lineage: Bacteria > Actinomycetota > Acidimicrobiia > Acidimicrobiales > Ilumatobacteraceae > WLMZ01. Next base: position 30,342 of record WLMZ01000014.1, on the reverse strand, counting down.
ACAACTGGCAACCGAGGATGTCCATTCGCATCAGCGGCCCGATGAAGTCGGCCTGTTGCTGCTCGGTTCCGAAGGCAGCAATGGTCGGTGCGATCAGCCCCATTGACGTCGGCGGTAGCTCGCCAGCGGAGGGCACGCGGAATCGAGCCTCTTCTCCGTTGTAGGCGCGCAGATACGAGGTTGCGAGACCCCGTCCACCCAGCTCGACCGGCCAGTTCAACATGGCATAGCCGGCGTCGAACTTTCGTTGCTGCCACGATCGGGTGGCCTCGAGACGCTCGGCCTCCTGCTCATCGGAGAGGTTGTGGAACACGGCAACGCTGAAGGCCCCCTGGCCCCACGAGCCGGCGCCGTCGTTGTCGTTGTCGTTGTCGCCTGACTCGCTGTCAGCGAACTCGCTGGATACCTCGCCGATCGGTTCAGCATTGGCCTCGAGCCAGGCGCGTGCAGCGAGACGAAACTCTTCGATATCCGCCGGGGCAACGTTTGGTCGCTGGGTATCCGTCATCTTTGCGACAGTAGTGGTCGTGCTCGGGCATTGACGGAGCCGAGGACGTCGCTCCACCTCGGCGCAGGAACTGATCGCGTAGTTAGATACCCTTCGTTGGGTACTGGCGGTCAGAACTCGAGGCTGGAACGGGGGAGTACATGGCGTTGGTGATCGCCGAGCGGGCACTCGAACGCCCAACCGAGGTTGCGTTGCAGGATGGCCGCTTCGCGCTCGCGTGGCCAGAGCTGAACGAGGCGTTGAACCGCGTGGCCAATGGCCTGCGGAGCTCGGCCCTCGGTGCCGAACGGCGAGTGGCGGTCTTTGCCGAGAACTCGGTGGAGACCGTGTTGGCCCACCTCGGAGGGTTGCTCGCCGGGGTCAGCACCGTGCCGGTGAACTTTCACCTCAATGCCGATGAGCTCGCCTACATCCTGAGCGACTCGAAGGCGACCGTGCTGTTCGTCGGTCCCGAGAACGTGGAGCGCGGCCTCGAAGCAGCCCGCATCGCCGGAGTGGCGCTGGTCATCGGCTGGCGCTGTGACCCGCGCCCCGACGTGACGCCGTGGACCGACTGGATGGCAGCGGCATCCGACAGCGAGCCGCCGCGCAATGTGCGTCCGCTCCCGAATCTGATGTACACCAGCGGCACCACCGGTGTGCCCAAAGGAGTCGATCTGGCGCCGACGATGTTCGCCGGCGGAACGACCATGCACGAGCACATCGTGGGGCTGCAGGCGAACCGCTTCACCAAGTTCGGTACCCACCTGGTGGTGGGCCCGATGTACCACACCGGTCCGCTCAACGGGTTCAGGATCCTGGCAGCCGGTACCCCAGTGGCAGTGTTGAACAAGTTCGACCCCGAGTCGGTGCTCGCCGCGATCGAGCGACACGATGCCGAGACCAGCGTGATGGTGCCCACCCACTTCAAGCGACTGCTCGATCTCCCCTCCGAGGTGAAGGCGCGTTACGACATCAGCTCGATGAAGCTCGTTGCTCATACCGGCGCGGCCTGTCCGATCGACGTGAAACACGACATGATCCAGTGGTTCGGCCCGATCTTCCTCGACGCGTACGGCGCCACCGAGGTGGGCACGACCTGCAGCATCACCAGCGCCGAGTGGCTCAGCCATCCCGGCAGCGTCGGCCGGGCGATCCCGCCGTTCTCGGCGCTGGTCGTGGACGACGACGGTAACCCTGTACCCGCCGGCACCGAGGGCCGGCTGTTCTTCGAGGACGCCACGGGGCGTGGCGTGGTGTACCCGAACGATCCGGTGAAAAGCGCTCAGGCGCACCTGCGTCCCGGTGTGTTCACCCTCGGCGAGATCGGCTACCTCGACCAGGACGGCTACGTCTACATCACCGACCGCTTCAGCGACATGATCGTGTCGGGAGGCGTGAACATCTATCCGGCCGAGGCCGAAAAGGTGTTGATCGCTCACCCGCAGGTGTCCGATGTGGCGGTGATCAGCGTTCCCGATGCCGACATGGGAGAGGCCGTGAAAGCCCTGATCGTGCCCGAGGACCCGGCCCATCCACCGTCGGCTGAGGAGCTGATCGCTCTCTGCCGGTCGCGGCTGGCCGGATACAAGTGCCCGCGCACGGTGGAGATCGTGTCCACCGTGGGACGCAACGCGATGGGCAAGATCAACAAGCGCCAACTGCGCGCCCCCTACTGGGAGGGCACCCGCACCATCGGGTGATCGCCATGCCGGAACCTCTCGTCCTCATCGATGATCCTGCCCCACTGGTGCGCCGGCTCACACTCAATCGGCCCACGAAGCGCAACGCCCTGAGTAACGGGCTGCGGACCGAGTTGTTCGATGCGCTGCGCGCCGCCGACGCCGATACCAGCGTGCGCGTGATCGTGATCCGCGGCGCCGGATCGTGTTTCTCGGCCGGTTACGACCTCGCCCAGGACCCCGACGAGCCGCTGCCGTGGGCCATCACGCGCGCCGACGGTGGATGGGCCCGCCACGTCCTGCAGGGTTGGTTCGAGATGATGGATCTGGCGACCCCGCTCATCGCCCAGGTGCACGGGTACTGCCTGGCGGGTGGTACGGAACTCGCTTCGGCCTGCGACCTGGTGTACGTGGCCGAGGACGCGCAGATCGGATACCCGCCGGTGCGTTCGATGAGCTCGCCCGACATGGCGTGGCACGTCTGGCTGATGGGCATGCGGCGGGCGATGGAAGCCATGCTCACCGGTGATTCGATGAACGGGACCGAGGCGGTGCAGGCCGGTTTCGCGAACCGTGCCTACCCGGAGGGCACGCTCGAGACGGCGGTCATCGAGATCGCTCAACGGGTCGCCAGAGTGCCCCCCGATTTGCAGGCGCTGAACAAGCGCGTGGTGCACCGAGCAATGGAGGCGATGGGCATGCGCGCCGGCATGCGCGCCACTGCTGACATCAATGCGCTTGGCTTTCATCAGCGCGCCAGCCGCGAGTACTTTGCCCAACTGGCCAGGGGAGTGACTCCTGCGCTGACCGAACGCGATGCCGGCTTCGGGGACTACCGCACCACGCCAACGCCACAGGAGGCATTGTGAGCGTCACCGACGAGATCCTGGTCACCCCCGAGGTGTTGAGCTGTCCCTATGACTACTACCGCCGCGTGCGCGACGAAGCGCCAGTGCACCAGACGCCGATGGGCTTCTGGCTGGTGTCCCGCTACGACGATGTGATGTCGGTGGTGCGCGATGCCGAACGGTTCTCGAGCAACTTCAACACCTCGTTCGCCGGTGGAACGGGACCCTCGCCCGAGCTCTCGGCAATCCTGGCCGATGGGTACCCGTCGGCGAACACGTTGTTGACCAACGACCCGCCGTCGCACACGCAGTTCCGTGGTCTCGTCAACAAGGCCTTCACACCCAAACGCGTGGCTCAACTGGAGGGCGAGATCCGCCAGGTGGCCAATGCCCTGCTCGATGCCTTCGCCGCCGACGGAAGGGTGGAGCTGGTTGGGCAGTTCGCCGTCGGTCTCCCGCTGACGATCATCGCCGACGCACTCGGGGTGGACCGCGCCGACATGGCAGATTTCAAGCGATGGAGCGACCATGCGGTGGCTCCACTGAGCGGCCTGCTCGATGCCGCCCAGATGCTCGACTGTGCGCGCAGCCGAGTGGAGATGCAGCGGTACATGGCGGCCCGCATCGACGAGCGACGCGCCGAGCCGCGTGACGACCTGCTCAGCGATCTGGTGCACTCGCGTTTCGACAGCGGCGAGCGCATCGGCGACGGGCTCTTGGTCCCCGAGCTGCTCAACGTCATCGAACAGCTGCTGGTCGCTGGCAACGAGACCACCACGAAGCTGCTGGCGGCGGGCATGCTCGCGCTCATCGAGCACCCCGCCCAGATGGACAAGGTCCGTGCCGATCCCTCATTGATCCCCAACCTTGTCGAGGAGTCGCTGCGCATCGAGTCGCCGGTGCAGATGCTGCCGCGCATTGCCAGGGTCGATGTGGAGATCGGCGGTGTGCCCATTCCCGCCGGTTCGATGGTGATGGTGATGTACGGGTGCGCCAACCGCGACGAGGCCAGGTTCGCTTCGGCCGATGTGTTCGACGTGGAGCGCGCCAATGCGCGTTCGCACCTCGCCTTCGGCCAGGGCCCGCACTTTTGCGTCGGTGCTGCGCTCGCCCGCAGCGAGGCGCGCATCGGCTTCGAGCTGTTGCTCGAGCGAATGCGTGACATCGCGCTGGCGCCGGTGGAGCAGCCGACAGAACGCGTGCTGTCGATGACCCTGCGCGGTCTCACCGCCCTGCACCTGACCTTCACCCCCGTCACCCCGGAGCCCGTCACATGAGCATCGATCTCACCAACCTTTCCGCCGTCAGGTACGAGATCGTCGATCCTGGCGAACACGGCATTGCGGTCGTCACGCTCAACCGCCCCGAGAGCCGCAACGCCCAGAACAAGCGGATGACGTATGAGATGAACGCATGCTTCGACGACGCGTCCCGTCGTGGCGACGTGAAGGTGATCGTGTTGCAGGCAGATGGTCCGCACTTCTCGAGTGGTCACGATCTTCGCGATGCCGAGAGTAACCGCGAGTTCGATCTCGTCTTCCCCGGCGGCGGCTTCGGCCGTGAGGGTCAGGAGGGCCACATGGCCTGGGAGGAAGAGGTCTACTTCCAGATGTGCTGGCGATGGCGCAACCTGCCCAAGCCGTTGATCGCCGCCGCCCAGGGCAAGACCATCGCCGGCGGGCTGATGCTGCTCTGGGTCTGCGACCTGATCATCGCCGCCGACAATGCGCTGTTCAGCGATCCGGTGGTGGGCATGGGCGTGAACGGTGTCGAGTACTTCGCCCACCCATGGGAGTTGGGTGCGCGCAAGGCCAAGGAGCTGCTGTTCACGGGCGACTGGGTGACCGCAGAGGATGCAAGGACCCTCGGGATGGTCAACCATGTCGTGCCCGCCGATGACCTACGCGACTTCACGATGACGATGGCGCGCCGTATTGCCAAGCGCCCCGGGTTTGCCCTGAAGCTTGCCAAGGAAAGCGTGAACCAGGCGTTGGAGGCACAGGGCCAATGGACAGCGCTGCGTGCGGCGTTCTCGTTGCAGCACCTCGCGCATGCCCACAACCGGATCAGGTTCGGTATCCCCGTGGACCCGGGCACCCAGCGCGCTGATCCGGCGGGCTGACGAGCATGCCGCGTCGTGCACCAGTCAACAAGAAACTGGGTCGACCCCGCGACGTGGATTCCGCCGAGACCCGCAGCACCCTGTTGGATGTTTCGCGTCGGATCTTCGCAAGGGATGGCTATGGAGCCACCACGAACCGCAGCATCGCCGAAGAGGTCGGCATCACCACCGGAGCGATCTACCACTACTTCAACTCGAAGGCAGACCTCTATGCCGAGGTGTACGAAGTGGTGCAACACATCGTGTACGACCGCTTCGAAATGGTGCTGGACGAACCGGGCACGCTGACCGAACGGTTCAGTCGAGCCCTTGACGCAGCGGTGGAGTTGAATCGCAACGATTCCTCGATTGCCGGGTTCGTGGTGACGGTGCCCAGCGAGATGCAGCGTCATCCGGAACTGGCCGAGCTGCTGGTGCCCATCAGGAACCGCACGGCCACGTTCATCACCCGTTTGGTGGCCGATGCCGCCGAGGCAGGAGAGTTCAGCGATGGCGTCAACACCCGGGCCGTCGAGGACCTGTTGAACTCGGTGTTGTCGGGCCTGGCCATCTTCTCCACCGTGACCGGTGACATCGATCGCCACCGCCAGGCCGTCTCAGCGTTGCAGTTGTTCCTGGCGGGAGAACTCGTGAAGGGCCGTGGCAGGTAGCTGCCGGCTCAGGCGGTGCCGGCCAGGCGGTGCCGGCTCAGGCGGTGGTGGTGGTGGTGGCGGCGGCGGCGGTGTCGCAGGCGAGGATCTTCTCGCCCAGTGCGTCGCCCTCGGGGCTCAGGTTTGGATTGGTGAGGTTCGTGCGGAACTGTTCGAGGTCGGCTGCGCTGAGCTGCTTGACGATGTCGGCGACGCAGGCGGCATCGAACTTGTAGCTGCCCTGTACACCGAGGTCGACGACCTGCTGCACGATCATGGCGCGGATTTCGTCGTCGCTGCCGACGGCGGTGACCACGGGCTCGGCGGGAGCGGAGTCCTCGGTGATCACCGAGGTGCCGGCTGGTGCGGCCTTCTTGTCGCTGCTGCAGGCGGACATGCCGAGCAGGGTGAGGGCAACGACGAACGAGGTGAGGACTTTGGAACGCATCGTGCCACGCTATCAGCGACCATGCATCCGTCGGCAGCGTCGACTCGCCGTCGGTGCGGGGCGGTGTGCCACGATGCGGCATGGTACGCGAGCAAGTCCCCGTCGCCGATGGCCTCTTCACCTGGCCCAGCGACCAACCGCAACTGATCGGCAGCCACTTCCCCGAGAGTGGCGTCACCACGTTCCCCGTGCAGGCGAGTTGCCCGAGGACCTCGTCACAGGTGATGCACGAGGTGCTGCTCGAGCGGCGCGGCACGCTGTGGAGCTGGACCATTCAGGGCTTCCCGCCCAAGTCGCCGCCCTATGCCGGCAAGGAGGGGCCACTCGGCTTCGTGCCGTACGGCGTCGGCTATGTCGAACTGTCCGGCCAGGTCATCGTGGAGACGCGTCTCACCGAGAACGATCCTGCACGACTGCACATCGGGATGCCGATGGAGCTCGTGATCATTCCGTTCACCACCGATGACCAGGATCGTGACATCGTCACCTTCGCGTTCGCCCCCGTGCAGGAAGCCTGAGCCCGCGATGACCGATGTAGCGATTGTTGGTATTGGCATCCATCCGTTCGGCCGGCACGACAGCAGCGGCATGGAGCAGGGCGTGGTCGCCGCACGCAGTGCGTTGGCCGATGCCGGCTGCGCGTGGAGCGACGTGCAGTACGCGTTCGGAGGCTCGGCGGCCGCCGGCAACGCCGACACGATGGTGTCGGCGCTCGGCCTCACGGGCCTGCCGTTCATCAACGTGGCCAACGGCTGCGCCACCGGTGGCAGCGCGCTGATCAGCGGCTACAACGCCATCCGCGCCGGTGCAGCCGACGTGGTGATGGCCATTGGGTTCGACAAGCACCCGCGGGGTGCGTTCGACCCCGACCCGGCCGACTTCGGCCTGGGCAAGTGGTACGGCGACACGGGCCTGATGCTGACGACGCAGTTCTTCGGCCTGAAGATCCAGCGCTATATGCACCAGTACGGCATCACTGCGAACACGCTCGCCAAGGTTGCTGCAAAGAACTTTCGCAATGGTTCGCTGAACGAGAACGCCTGGCGTCGCAAGCCCATGAGCGAGGAACAGATCCTCAACGGTGCGATGCTCAGCAACCCGCTGACGCAGTTCATGTTCTGCTCGCCGGGCGAGGGTGGGGTGGCGTTGGTGCTGGCCAACGCTGATCGCGCCCGGGAGTTCACCGACACCCCGGTGTATCTGCGCTCGGCGGTGTTGCGGAGCCGCCCGTTCGGCAGCTTCGAGGTGTTCAATCCCTGGCTGGCGATCGAGCGTGGTAACAGCCCCACGGTCGCTGCGGCACAGGCCGCGTTCGAGATGGCCGGCATCGGCCCCGGCGACATCGATGTCGCCCAGGTACAGGACACCGAGAGCGGCGCTGAGGTCATGCACATGAGCGAATGCGGCCTGTGCGCCGACGGCGAACAGGAGGACCTGATCCAGTCGGGCGAGACCGAGATCACCGGTCGCCTCCCCATCAACACCGATGGCGGCTGTATCGCCAACGGCGAACCCATCGGTGCCTCCGGCCTTCGCCAGGTCTACGAGAGCGTGCTGCAGTTGCGCGGTCGGGCGGGGTCGCGCCAGGTACCCGGCAATCCCGCCACTGCCTTCACCCACGTGTACGGAGCCCCGGGGATCAGCGCCTGCACGGTGCTGTCGCGCTGAGCGGGGCAGTTCTCACGCTGCTGGCCGGATACGCCGCACTGAGTCGATGGTGACCGCGGCCAGCCCGATCCACACCAGGACGAAGCCGATGACGCGCACGGTGGTGAGCGTCTCTCCATAGGCCAGCCAGCCGAGTAAGAAGTTGATCGTGGGCACGATGTACTGCACCAGCGCGAGGATGCTGAGCGGTAGACGCTTCGCAGCGACGGCGAACATCAACAGCGGAACCGCCGTGACGAGGCCACTCAGGGCGACCAGGACCAGTTCGCCGCCCGAGGCCGATTGCGGAATGCCCGTGGCGGCACCGGCGCCCCACAGCACCAGGCCGACAGCGGGGATGAACAGCACCAACGTCTCGGCGGTGAGGCTCTCGAACGCAGTGAGCGTGGCCTGCTTTTTGATGATCGTGTAGGTGATCCACGTGGCCGCGATCACGATCGAAACCCACGGCAGGTGGCCGTAGCCAAGAGTGAGCACGACCATCGCAGCCACGGCGAGCACCGAGGCGAACTGCTGGGCGCGCCAGAGCCGTTCATGCATCACCAGCACGCCGGCCAGCGTCAGCCCGATCGGGGTCATGAAGTAGCCGAGTGCGGTCTCGATGACGCGGCCGTGGACGACGGCCCATACGTAGATGGTCCAGTTTGCCGCCAGCACCAGTGCGCCGATGGTGACGCGCATGAGCAGCGCCCGGTTGCGCAACTTGGCAAGCAGCGGCCGCATGCGACCTGTCGCGATCACGTAGGTTCCCATCACCAGCGCGGAAGCCGTGATGCGGTAACCGATCAACTCGAACGCGTTGAAGTGCTTGAGCGCCTTCCAGTAGATGGTGACCAGGCCCCACAGCGCATACGCGCCGATGCCCCAGGCGATACCGCTGCGATGATCGGCGGCCGGCTCAGCGCCCGACACAGGCCGCGGCGAGTTCGTTGATCTCGCGCACGCGCAGGACTTCGCAGGTGACGTCCTGCTCGAGGGTGTCGTGCAAGAAGCAGAACGACACGCCCGTGTCGGGATCGGCCCAGCAGATCTGTCCACCAGCGCCATGGTGACCGAACGTGCGCGGTTGGTGGGCGGGGAACCAGCGCCGCCACTGGTCGTCGTCGTCGCCGGCGATCTCGAACAGCAGGGTGCGGTGCGCCGGGTACTTCGAGGTTTCGTTGGTGAGGTTGTTGCGTATGTTGGTCATGGCATCGCGCAGTTGCGGGTCGGCCAGCCACGACTGGTACAGCGCCGCGATGTCGGTGGCGCGCGCCACGCCGCCGCCACCGGGCACACCCGCCGCACGGGCCATTGCGAGGTTCATGATGAGCAGTGCGTCGGCGCCGATCGACATCTCGGGAATGCACTCTGGCGTGCCGTACACCGAGAGCAGTGCCTCGTGGCTCGGCCACTCACCGCGCATGCGGATCTCGACCACTGCTGCGTGGTCGGCCATCTCGGGTCCGAGAACCTTGGTGATGCCAGCAGGGGCCGTGACCATCTCGTGGATAGCGGTTGCGTAGGGCATACCCGTGATGGTCTCGATGATCTCGGCGAGCACCCAGTGTGCTGTGACGGGGTGGTACTCGCAACGGGTGCCGGCTGGCCAGTCGAGCGCCCACGCGGCGAAGGCCTCGCGCCTGCCAGCGCTGGACACGAACTGGTCCAGGCCGATGAGCGCCTGTGGGAAGCCGCCCTGCATCAGCATCACCTGCTCGACCGTGACGTCGTGCTTGCCGTTGGACGCGAACTCGGGCAGGTAGTGGGCGACAGGCCGGGTGATGTCGATGGCGCCGCTGGCCATCAGGGCAACGATGGCCGCGGACACGATCGGCTTGGTGGCCGAGAAGATGACGAAGCGGTGCTCGTCGGTTGCGCTGCCGAACGATGCAGATGCGCCGATCTGGCCGTCGGCGGCCAGGGCGAACTGGGCGCCGAGCAGCGCGCCAGAGTCGATGAGGCCCTGCACGTGCCGGCTGAGCCGATCGACGGCATCGGGATTGAACCGTGCTGCCGACGCCCCGAGAGTGACAGCGCTCATGACTTCCAGCCGTTGAAGTAGGTGATCTCCTCGGCGGCACGGCGGGTGCCGGGCTTGAAGGTGTCGCCGGTGTAGTACGCCACGGGTGTGAGCGCCACCTGCGTGACGGTGTCGGGAATACCCAGCAGCGCCCGGGCCTCGGCCTCGTACTCGAGGTGCAGCGTGGTCCACGCAGTGCCCAGGCCGCGGCTGCGCGCCGCCAACATGAAGCTCCACACAGCGGGCAACACGCTGCCGTAGAAGCCGGCCACCTGGCCCTGATTGCCCACTGGCGTACCAAGGCTGCAGGGGATGACCATTGCCGGTACCTCATGCAAGATGCTGGACAGGTAGTCGGAGCTGTCCATGATGGCGCCGGCACCGGTACGCCCGCTGCGGTCGACAGCGACCTTCTGGCTGGCGATGTAGGGCTCGTATGCGCGTCGGTACAGATCGGCGAGACCGGACTTCAGGGCCGGGTCGTCTACAACGATCCAACGCCACCGCTGCAGGTTGCTGCCAGCCGGGGCCTGACTGGCGACACGGATGCAGTCCATGATCAGGTCACGGGGCACCGGTCGGGTGAGGTCGAGCCGTTTGCGTACCGCACGGGTGGTGGTGAGCAGGCGGTCGGTCTGGTTCAAGTCGAACGAATCGGTCATATCGACCTACAGTACGGCCACCAGCGGCTCCCAACGGATCTGGAGACAACCATGGCGACCCCCCGCGAGCAGTGGCAGCAGGCATTCGATGCCAGCAAACTGCGCTCCACCACCACCAACACGATGAGCGGCGTGCCGCTGCAGCCCGTGTATGGCCCCGACGACGCCGAATTCCCGGGGGTCTACCCGTACACGCGCGGCCCGTACGCCTCGATGTACCGATCGAAGCTGTGGACCATGCGCATGTTCGCCGGCTTCGGCACGGCCGATGACACCAACTGGCGTTTCAAGGAGATCATCAGGTCGGGCGGAGACGGGCTGTCCACGGCCTTCGACATGCCCACACTGCTCGGTCTCGACAGCGATGATCCCATGTCGCTCGGCGAGGTGGGCCGCTGCGGCGTTGCCGTTGACACGCTGGCCGACATGGAGGACCTGTACGCCGGCATCGACCTGTCTGCCATCACCACGTCGATGACCATCAACTCGCCGGCTGCGCCGATCTTCGCGATGTTCGTGGCCCAGGCCGAGAAGGCCGGCGTGCACCGGGCGCGCCTCGGCGGCACGCTGCAGAACGACATCCTCAAGGAGTACCAGGCGCAGAAGGAGTTCGTCTTCCCCCCACGCCAGAGTATGCGCCTGGTGCGCGACACCATCCGGTTCACGGCGGCAGAGATGCCGAAGTGGCACAGCATCTCCATCAGCGGGTATCACATCCGCGAGGCAGGCTCAACGGCCGCCGAGGAACTGGCCTTCACGCTGGCCAACGGCTTTGCCTACGTGGAACTGGCCATCCAGGCCGGTCTATCGATCGACTCGTTCGCACCGCGGCTCAGCTTCTTCTTCAATGCGCACATCGACTTCTTCGAGGAGATCGCCAAGTACCGCGCTGCCCGGCGCATCTGGGCGCGTTGGATGAAGGATCGCTACGGCGCCCAACTCGACCGCTCGATGCAGCTTCGCTTCCACACGCAGACAGCGGGCGTGTCGTTGACAGCTCAGCAACCCGAGGTCAACATCGTGCGCACTGCCATCGAAGCCCTGGCAGGTGTGCTCGGTGGAACGCAATCGCTGCACACCAACTCGATGGACGAGGCGTTGGCTTTGCCGACCGAACGCTCCGCACGTATTGCCCTGCGTACACAGCAGGTCATTGCATACGAAACAAATGTGGCGCACGTGGCCGATCCGCTCGGCGGGTCGTACTTCGTCGAGGAACTCACCGATGAAATGGAGCGCCAGGCCGAGGCCATCTTCAGCCACCTCGATGAAATGGGTCGCGGGTCGATGCTCGAAGGCGTGATCGCCGGCATCGAGGACAACTGGTTCCAGGGCTGCATCGGTGACAGCGCCTACGAACTCGAGCGGTTGTTCAACCGCGGCGAGCGCATCGTGGTCGGCGTCAACCGGTTCACCGAGGGCAACGAAGAAGAAAGCATGCCGATCCTGCAGATCACCAACGAGGACGAGACGCGCCAGTTGAAGCGGCTGGACTCGGTACGCCAGCAGCGCAACCAGGGGGCGGTCGATGCGGTGCTCGCCAAGCTCGCCGCCGAGGCCGCCGATCCGGAGGTGAACCTGATGCCTACACTCATCGAGGCGTCCGCCGCATACGTCTCGCTCGGGGAGATGATGAACACCATGGCCGACGTGTTCGGCCGCCATGTCGAAGTCCCCACTATCTAGTGGCTTTCCCCGAATTGATCGATCGATAGATTTGTGCTGGCGTACCGCTCTCGTGTCGACGTGAGGACGGTCGCATGCGGTAGAAACAATGCGCTACGGTCATCCGGCGGTAGCGACCAGCCGGCGTCAGTCGGTTTCTTTCATAGGGGGATTACGTGAAGGTACGCAGTTACAAACTCGTCGCCTCTCTGATTGTGCTGAGCCTCGGGGCTTCGGCATGTTCGGAGACCAAGAAGGCGGAGACGACGACGCCAGGCACCACCATGACCACCGAAGCGCCATCTACGGTGCCTTCCACCGGCGAGACCACCACCACGGTGGTGGACGCGGGCGCCGAGCTGAACGCCTGGGCGCTCACCTACACCGGTGGCACCGCTGGAGCCGCCTCGGGAGACAGCATCAAGGTCGGCTATGCCAACGATGAGAACTTCTTCCCGGAGAACACGATCGGCATCGAGTCCGCCCGCGATTACCTCAATGCAGAACTCGGTGGCGCCGCAGGCAAGCCGATCGAGCTGGTGTCGTGCAGCGTGACGAATGCCGAAGATGGCGCCAAGTGCGGCACCCAGTTCGCCAACGATCCCAGCATCGTCGCGGTCATCACCGGCACGATCCTGGTCGGCAACAAGGAGCTCTACGACACGCTCACGGGCAAGAAGCCCGTCATCGTCGGCAACGGTGTCACCTCTGACGACTTCACCACCCCCGCCGGCCAGGCATTCACCGCTGGTTCGCCCGGCGTGATCGCCGGTATGAGCGGCTACATCGTGTCGGGCCTCAGCCCCAAGCCCAAGAAGGTGGCGATCCTGGCGCAGAACAACCCGGCCGGTCAGGCCGCGGTGCCGCTCCTCATCGATCCAGTGCTGAAGAAGGCGGGCATCGAGTCCACCTCGGTGTTCATCGACGACTCGGCATCGGCATCTGACGTTCAGGCGGCGTTGAAGGCTGCAGGCGCAGATACGGCCGACGTGCTCTTGCCGATCATCACCATCCAGCAGTGCATCAACGTGTACGACGCAGTCAAGTCGCTGGCGATCAACCCGATCGTGGTCACCACGGGATTGTGCTTCGGAACCCCGATGACCGATCACCTCAAGGAGGCCGGCGAAAAGGGTCCGGTGCCCGAGGGTTGGTACTTCGGTGGCTACGGATACAGCTACTTCAATCCCGACCTCGAAAGCGGCATGCAGACCTACATTGCCAAGGTCCAGCAGTACGGCAAGCCCGCCCCCGGCGCCAAGACGCTCGAGTACACCGGCTTTGCCGGCCCCGAGTTCGCCAACCTGATGACGTTCGCCAAGTTCGTCAACACGTCAAAGGGTGCGGTTGACTTCGCCACGCTCGACGCTGCGATCCGCGGGTTCAAGGGCCCGATGATGTTGCAGGTGGGCCCGCTCAACTGCGGCAAGCAGGTCATCCTCGGTCTGGCGTTCTTCGTCTCGGTCTGTGCTGCCGAGATGGGTATTCAACAGCTCAAGGACGGCCAGTGGGTCAGCATCGCTGACGGCCTGAACGGCAAGCCGATCGACGTCACCAAGGTCGAATCGTAAGCTGCAGCAATACTGTGAAGCAGCAATGATGTGAATTGGGGTGGGGCCCGCTACGGCGGCGCCCCACCCCGCAACCGGGCACTTTCTGCGAGGGGGCGGAGCCGATGAAGGGCTCGTTGACAAAGTATTTGCAATGGTTCATCGGTGCCAGCGCCATCGTGATGGTGGCGTGGGCGCTCATCGACAGCGACAGTCGCGCCCACTTCCTCACCGGCTCCGGTCTGGCCAGCGGAGCGCTCATCGCAGCCATTTCGCTGGGCGTCGTCATCACCTATCGCGGCTCGGGTGTTGTCAACTTCGCCAACAGCGCCATCGCGATGTACATCGCCTACGTCTATGCGGTGTTGCGCAAGGACGGCGACCTGTTCCTGCCGCCGTTGCCCAATCCGTTCGCCCTCGTCGAGGGCATCGTCCACAAGCTCGACTCCACTTCCACGCTCGATCTTCCCGACTGGCCGACGCGCATCTCGTTCGGCCCCGACATGCAGTTCTGGCCAGCGCTGCTCATCTCGGTGGTCTTCGCCCTGCTGCTCGGCCTGGTGCTGCACTTCTTCATCTTCCGGCCCCTGCGCCAGGCCCCGCCGCTGGCCAAGGTCGTTGCCTCGATCGGCCTGTGCCTGTACCTGCCGGCCGTCATCGTGCGCCGCTTCGGCATCCAACCGTTCACCGTGCAGTCCATCCCGTATTTCAAGGTCGACAGGCCGGTGAGCCTGCCGCTCGGGGTCAAGATCAATGCCGACGAACTGGTGCTCACCATCTTGGTGATCGTGCTCACCGTGGCGCTGTACGCAGTCTTCCAACTCACGCGGTTCGGCCTTGCCACCCGCGCTGCGTCCGAGAACGAAAAGGGCGCAGTGGTGCTCGGTTTCTCGCCCGAGTTCCTCGCCGGCGCCAACTGGATCATCTCCACCCTGATCACCGGCGTGCTCGGCATCTTCGCCGCCACCGTGCTGCGCACCATCGATCCCAACGTGATCCCTGCGCTGATCATCCCTGCGCTCACGGCGGCCCTGGTGGGCAGCTTCACGTCGTTTGGCTGGACCACGTTCGCCGCCATGGTGCTGGGCATGCAGTTCGGTCTGGTGAAGTACTTCGAGGCGCAGCACCACTGGTATCCGAAATCGGGTACCAGCATCTTTCCGGGCATGGAGCGCGTGCTGCCGCTGGTCATCATCGTGCTCGTGTTGTTCTTGCGCGGCAAGAGCCTGCCAACCCGCGGTGCGATCAGTTCGGGTCGCCTGCCGTTCTCGCCGACGCCGCCGCGATGGGCCATCCGCTACGGCGGACCGGCGCTGGCGCTCGCCACTGCAATTTGTGGCCTGTTCATCTTCGGTCCCACGTTCCGACTGGCGCTGGCGAACACCCTCATCGGCATCATCATCTGCTTGTCCATCGTGGTCATCACCGGCTATATCGGCCAGATCTCGCTGGCCCAGATGGCCTTCGCCGGCATCTCGGCGTTCCTTGTCGCCAAGCTGACGACGCAGCACAACGTGCCGTTCCCGATCCCCATCTTCATCGGCGCCGTCGTGGCCATGCTGGTGGGCGTGCTCGTGGCGTTGCCGGCGCTGCGCGTACGCGGTGTCAACCTGGCCATCGTCACACTTGCGTTTGCTGTCGCCGTCGACAAGGCCGTGTTCGGCAACCAGTCGGTCAACGGCGGGTTCGTCGGTGCTCCGGTGAAGGTGCCCCAACTCATCTCCCAACCCCGCGACGTGCAGTACAAGATCCTGGGCATCATCGCCGGCGACGGCAAGCAGCCGAATCCGATGACCGCAATGTTCTGCCTCGTGGTGGTGGTCATCTTGTGTTACGCCGTGGCCAACCTGCGCAGGTCTGCCACTGGCCGGCGCATGCTTGCCACACGCTCGAACGAGCGGGCTGCTGCTGCTGCTGGCGTGAACGTATCGGGTATGAAGATCCTTGCGTTCGCAGTGTCGGCGTTCATTGCCGGTGTCGGTGGCGCCGTGTCGGCGTACCGCTTCGGTGGTGTCACCCCCGACAAGTTCAACTACGTGCAATCGCTCACGTTCTTCGCCTTTGCCTATCTCGGCGGCATTGCCAGCGTCTATGGCTCGATCAGCGGTGGCTTCCTGGTGGCGGGTGGGCTCGTGTTCACCTTCCTCAGTGAGAAGCTGGGTGTGCCCAGCGAGTTCACGCTGATCCTCGGTGGTCTCGGCCTGGTCGTCGCTTCCGTGCGTAACCCCGAGGGCATCGCCGGCGCCGTTCGCCAGATCGGGATGAACGTTCGGCGCAAACGTGGGTCCCGAGAAGGCCCTCCCGAAGGCGTGGCCGCAGGGGCCGGCCCATCACCCAGCACGGACACACGAGAAGTCGGAGCCGCATCATGACCGCGTTGTTGCAGACGAGTGGAATGTCGGTCACCTTCGGTGGCCTGAAGGCCGTCAACGAAGTGGATTTCCGGGTGGAGAAGGGAAAGTTGGTCGGTCTCATCGGCCCGAACGGCGCCGGCAAGACCACCTTTATCGACGGCATCACCGGCTTCGTGCCCACCACCGGTCGGATCGAGTTCAACGGCCGCGATATCGGTTCGATGCCGCCGCACCGAAGGGCCAAACTGGGACTGGGTCGTACGTGGCAGTCGCTCGAGTTGTTCGATGACCTCAGCATCCGCGAGAACCTGCAGGTTGCCGCCGAGAAGCAGTCCGTCGGCAGCTTCTTTGCCGATCTGGTGGCCCCCCGCCGAAAGCGTGACGACTCGGCCACCGATTGGGCGCTCGATGTGCTCGGTATCGCCGATCTCGCCACGAAGATGCCCAATGAGATCAGCCAGGGTCAGCGCAAGCTGGTCAGCGCCGCACGAGCGTTGGCCGCCCGTCCCGAACTGGTGTGCATGGACGAACCCGCCGCCGGTCTCGACAGCACCGAATCACAGGTGCTCGGGGCGCGGTTGCGCGACATCATCGATGCGGGGTCCACGATCTTCTTGGTGGACCACGACATGGGCCTGGTGCTCAACGTCTGTGACTACATCTATGTGATCGAATTCGGCCTGAAGATCGCCGAAGGCACACCGGCCGAGATCAAAAGGGACGCGCGGGTCATCGAGGCCTACCTCGGGCAGTCTGCAGATGAGGGGAACCACTGATGGCGCTGCTCGAGATAGAGAACCTGTCCACCGGCTACAACGGTGTGCCCGTGGTGCGTAACCTCAACCTCACCGTCAACGAGGGCGAGATCGTGGCCCTGCTCGGGCCCAATGGTGCCGGCAAGACCACCACGCTGCTCACGACATCGGCGCTGAACCCGATCATCAGCGGTGACGTGCGCGTGATGGGCAAGTCCGTGAAGGGCCGTCGTGCGCACATGGTGGCCCGCGAGGGCCTGGCCCATGTTCCCGAGGACCGCAGCCTGTTCTTCCAACTCACGGTGAAAGAGAACCTCAAGCTCGGAGCCGTCAAGGGTTCGGCCAACCTCGATCAGGCGCTCGGCTATTTCCCTGCGCTCGACAAACTGATGGATCGCAAGGCCGGGTTGTTGTCCGGTGGCGAACAGCAGATGCTTGCGATGGGCCGTGCGTTGACCACGAACCCGAAGCTGTTGATGGTCGACGAGATGAGCCTCGGCCTGGCACCGATCATCGTCGAGCGGTTGCTGCCCGTGTTGCGCCGCATCGCCGACGAAACCGGCGCTGGCGTGTTGCTGGTGGAACAGCACGTGCATCTTGCGCTCGAGGTAGCCGATCGTGCCTACGTGCTCAGCCACGGCACGCTGGCGCTCGAAGGCGACGCCAAGCACCTTGCGGCCAACCGCCATCTGCTCGAGAGCAGCTACCTGGGTGGCGCCGAACTCGAGATCGAGGACTGACAGCGCCAGCAGCCGCCAGGTGTGGCAGCGTTGGGTCGTGCAGCTCGTCGTCGCTCCCACCGCCGAGCAGGCAGCGATCACTGCTGCGGCGTGGATCATGCGCCGGGTCAGTTCGGCGGTGCGTCTGCGCGGTACCTGCCGCATCGCCGTGAGCGGCGGGTCCACGCCCGTTCTGATGTTCGATGCGCTTGCACAGATGCCTGTGCCGTGGGAGCGCGTGCAGTTGTTCCAGGTGGACGAACGGGTGGCCCCGGATGGCGACCCCGACCGCAATGCCACCCAACTCACCGACCATCTCATCCGTCACGTGACGATTCGACCAGGGTCGGTGCACCTCATGCCGGTCACCGCTGCTGCGTTGCCCAGCGCTGCAGCCCGCTATGCCAGGGTCATCGGCCAGGCCCCGCTCGACATCGTGCACCTCGGCCTGGGCGATGACGGGCACACCGCCTCGTGGCCGCCCGGTGACCCCGTCATCGACGCCCTCGGCGCGGTTGCGATCAGCGGCGAATACAACGCTCGGGTGCGCATGACCCTGACACCCGGCATCGTCAACGCGGCGCGCTCGCGGCTGCTGCTGATCACGGGCGCTTCCAAGTCCACCCCGCTGGCGGCATGGCTGAACGGCCCGCCCGACACCCGTGCCGGCCTACCGGTGTCCCGGGTGCGTCGTGTCGGAACCACGGTGGTGGCCGACACGGCAGCGGCGTCGCGCCTGGCGTAGGGCTAACGTCGGCCCGTGGACTTCACCGCAACCCCCGCCTGGTCTGCCCTGCTGGCGTCTGCCGCCACACCCTTGCCGTCGTTGCGCGAGCTGTTTGCAGCCGATCCCGGCCGGGCCGCAGCGATGACCCTCGGTGCGGCAGACCTGCGGGTCGACTTCTCCAAGCAGCGGGTGGTGGCCGAGACGATGCAGCACCTGATCGCCGTTGCCGAGGCGTCGGGCGTGCAGTCGCGACGCGACGCCATGTTCGCCGGCGAGCCGATCAACACCACAGAGGGCAGGGCTGTTCTGCACACGGCGCTACGGGCCCCACGCGATGCAGTGGTGATGGTGGCCGACGAATCCGGCGCTCGCCACAACGTGGTGCCCGAGGTGCACGCGACCCTCGATCGAATGGCTGTGTTCGCCGACCGGGTGCGCAGCGGGGCGTGGACCGGCCACACGGGCTCGCGTATCCGTACCGTGGTCAACATCGGCATCGGGGGCAGCGATCTCGGCCCTGCGATGGCATACAAGGGGCTGTTCGCATACCGGCACCCCGACATCGAATGTCGGTTCGTCTCGAACATCGATGGTGCCGACATCGGTCAGAACCTCTCGGGGCTCGACCCGGCATCCACCCTGTTCGTGGTGTCATCGAAGACCTTCACCACCATCGAGACACTGACCAACGCCGAGACAGCGCGGGCCTGGCTGCTGGGTGGTTTCGGCGGCGACGAATCGGCGGTGGCCAGGCATTTCGTGGCCGTGTCCACCAACGCCGAAAAGGTCGCTGCGTTCGGCATCGATACCGCCAACATGTTCGGCTTCTGGGATTGGGTCGGTGGTCGCTACTCCATCGATTCGGCCATCGGCATCACGCTGATGATCTCCATCGGCCCCGAGGGCTTTCGTGAGTTCCTCGATGGTATGCGCGCCATCGACGAGCACTTCCTCCACGCGCCTCTCGCGCAGAACGTGCCGGTGATCCTGGCGATGCTCGGCGTGTGGAACAGCAACGTCATGGGCGCACAGAGCCATGCGGTGCTGCCGTACGCGCACGAGCTCAGCCGGTTTGCGGCGTATCTGCAGCAACTCGACATGGAGAGCAACGGCAAGGGCGTGCACCGCGATGGCACCCCGGTCACGGGCGACACCGGTCCGATCGTGTGGGGCGAGCCGGGCACCAACGGCCAGCACGCCTTCTACCAGTTGCTGCACCAGGGCACGCGTCTGGTGCCGGTGGACATGATCGGTTTCGCGCACCCCAACCATTCCCACCGCAACCACCATGACCTGCTCACGGCCAACCTGTTCGCACAGAGCGAGGCGCTGGCCTTCGGCAAGACCGCTGCCGAGGCGACCGCCGAGGGCATGCCCGCGACACAGGTGCCACATCGGGTGTTCACCGGCAACCGGCCGAGCACCACCATCGTGGCGGCCCGGTTGACACCGCGTGTGCTCGGCGAACTGATCGCCCTCTATGAGCACAAGGTGTTCGTGCAGGGCTGCATCTGGGACGTGAACAGCTTCGATCAGTGGGGTGTCGAGCTGGGCAAGGCCCTGGCCAACCGCATCACGCCCGAGCTCTCGGGTCCATCCACGCACCTCACCACCCACGACAGTTCCACCATCGCGCTCATCAACTGGTACCGCGATCAACAGCAGGAGACAACATGAAATTCGGCATCGCCTTCGTCAACACCGGCCCGCTGGCCCATCCGGCTGCAGCGGCAACGTTCGCCCGCGCCGCAGAGGCCGCAGGGTTCGAGTCGCTGTGGACCGTCGAGCACGTGGTGGTGCCATCGGGCTACACCTCTGAGTACCCGTACAGCCCGAACGGCAAGATGCCCGGACCCGAGGACAGCGACATTCCCGATCCCCTCATCTGGTTGGCCTATGTGGCTGCGTCCACGAGCACCATCAATCTGGCCACCGGCGTGTTGATCCTGCCCCAACGCAATCCGGTGGTGCTGGCCAAGGAGGTGGCGACGCTGGACCACATGTCGTCCGGGCGTATGCACCTGGGCATCGGTGTCGGCTGGCTCGAGGAGGAGTTCAACGCGCTGGGTGTTCCGTTTGCCAAGCGCGGGGCGCGTGCCGACGACTACGTCGCTGCCATGCGCGCGTTGTGGCGCCAGGACGCCGCCACCCATCATGGCGAGTTCGCCGACTTCGAGCAGTGCATCCTGCGCCCGCGTCCTGCGGCACGTCGCATCCCGGTGCACGTCGGTGGCCACTCGGCGACGGCCGCCCGTCGCGCCGGCCGCCTTGGGGATGGGTTCTTCCCCGCCGGCGGCAACCACGAAACCATCGCCGGGCTGTACGACATCGCCCGGGCAGCTGCGCTCGAGGCCGGGCGCGACCCGGACTCGATCGAGATGACCACCGGCGGCAACGGTGCCATCGGCCCGAACGCGCTCGCCGAGGTCGAGGCGTTGGCCGAGATCGGTACGGCCCGGGTCATCGTGCCGTCGTTCCTGTTCTGGAAGGACCCAGAGGAGTCGCTGGCGCGTTTCGGCGAGGACGTCATTGCGAGGGCAAACTCGTAGTCGTGCCAGATGTCGATACGCCGGAGGTGAGACCGACCCGCGTCGCGCAGGCGCGTGGGCTACTGCTCACGTTCGCCCTGGCGGCGACCGTGTCGGCCTTTGGCGCCCTGTTCGCCCACTTCTTCCGCGAATCGATCCTGTTCACGCTCGAGCACCTCGGTGGCGACCGCCGTTCGACGGTGGTCGCTGCCGACTCGTCGCGTCTCGGCGTGTTCGCGCTCGTCACCGCAGGCCTGCTTGCCGCTGGGTGGATTGGTCGTATCGCAATGCGGTGGGGTCATGAACGTCTCGGACTCGCCGCCGTTGCCGTTGCCGCCAGGGGCGCCGGTGCGGGTCCGAGCATGAGCGGTACGTTGCTGCGTTCGTCGGGCACGTGGCTGGCGATGTCGACGCTGTCGTCGCTCGGTCGTGAGGCGGCCATCCTCGAGACCGGCGGCAGCTTTGGTGCGTGGCTGGGGCGCAGGATGCATCGGCCACCCGCAGATCTTGCCTCCACGGGTATCGCCGCTGCGTTCGCCGCTGCGTATCACGCCCCGATCGGGGCGTTTCTGTACGTACGCGAACATGTGGTCAACCGACCCGAGCGGCGCACGATTGCCTGTTCGCTGGCCGGGGGGGTGATGGGGTTTCTCTTCTCGCTGCAGTTCCTCGGTGGGGCACCCGTCTTCCACCACGGTGTCGACCCGCTCGGAGGCGGGGCGTTCGTGCGTGCTGCAGCGGCACTGATCCCTGCGGTCATCGTGACGCGGGCGTTTTTCGCTGTACGCAAACGGCTCGCCCCGTCCGTCGAGCCGGCTCCCGAGTCGGCCAGGATCTGGTTGCGCTCCGCTGTCTTCGCTGTCGTGGGCGGCGCTGTCGTGGCGCTCGTCCCGCTGACGTCGGGCAACGGTATGGAGGCCATTCGGCAGGGCTTCACCGGGGCCACCGTCGGTCTGGGCCTTGCGCTGTGCTTCGGCAAGCTCGTGGCGACCTCCGCCTCGATCGGCTCGGGTGCACCCGGTGGTGTGTTCTCGCCGTCGATGGCTGTTGCTGCTGGGGCCGCCCTGTTGAGCTTCGAGGCATTGGCCAAGCTCGGGGTCACCCTGCCCGGCACGCCGTGGGACGGCATGCTCGCCGCAATGTCGGTGGGTATCGCAGTGGGCACGCGCTCGCCGTTGGTGGGCATTGTCGTGGTGGCCGAGCTGGCCGGCGACGCCCGCCTGCTGCCGGTGTGCGGCGTCGCCGTGGGGCTGGCGTGGTTGGTCGAGCGCATCATCGATGCCGCCAGTCGTCGGCTACGCCCCGAACGGGCGGTCGTGGCCTCGCTGGATGGTTGACCCGCAGCCTCAGCGAGCAATGATCATGCCCGGTGTTGCCCAGGCCTGACTCATTGAGGCACCCGCAGTCAACCCGGCATCGACCACGATGCACTGGCCACTGATGTAGCTGCCGGCATCGCCGAGCAGGAACAGCGCCGTCTCGGCGATGTCCGTCACGGTTCCCGAACGCCCGAGCGGTGATGCGGCGGCGATGCGTGCGGCGGTCTTGTCGAGCGCCTCGGGGTCGCCGGCCATCACATGGGCGGTCATGCCGGTGGGGATGGACCCGGGAGCAATGGCGTTGACCCGGATGCGCTGGCGGGCCAGCTCTGCTGCCGCTGAACGGGCGAGGCCCACCACACCGGCTTTGGCCATGGCGTAGGCATGCGGGCCGAGTCCACCCTGGACGGCTGCCACGCTGGCGGTGGCGGCGATGCTGCCCCCGTTGCCGCAGGCGATCATCTGGCGTGCTGCCTGTTTCACGGTGACGAACACGCCGCGCACCAGGACCGCCATCGTGCGATCGAAGTCCTCCATCGATGTCTGCTCGATCGGGCCGATGACCCCGACGATGCCTGCATTGGCGAATGCGCCGTCGAGGCGTCCCCACGTGCTGACGGCGGTGTCCATCGCCGCAGCGACGTCGTCCTCGCTGGTGACGTCGCAGCGCACGAAGCGCGCCGCATCGCCCAACGAAGCAGCAACGGCCTGCCCTCGATCGACGCCGTAGTCGGCAACGATCACGTGGCCGCCCTCGGCCACGAGCAGGCGCGCCGTGGCCTCACCGATGCCGCTCGCTGCGCCGGTGATGACGGCCACTCTGCCCTCGTAACGCCCTGCACGACTGATGCTCATGGTGTGGTCCCCTCGCCCCCGACATTTCTCCCGACGGTATCGCAGTGTGCGCTGACCCGAAGGACCGGTGCGGTCGTCCCGTCTCGCAGTATCCGGCCACTCTGGGCCAGACTGCACACATGAGCGATCGAATTCTGGTGGCCAAGGTGGGTCTCGATGGCCACGATCGCGGTGTCAAGGTCGTCGCCCGGATCCTGCGCGATGGCGGTTTCGAGGTCATCTACACCGGCTTGTTCCAGACCCCGGACAAGGTGGCGTCAGCAGCGATCGATGAGGACGTCGATGCCATCGGCCTGTCCATGCTCAGCGGGGCGCACATGACCCTGGCGCCTCTCGTGGTCGCCAAGCTGCGCGAGCGTGGTGTCGACATTCCGGTGGTGGTCGGTGGCATCATTCCTGCCCCCGATGCGGCCAAGCTCGCCGAGCTCGGTGTTGCCGGGGTGCTCACGCCCGGGGCGTCGTCGGACGATGTAGTGGCCATCATGCGTGCAGTCATCGACAGGAGTCGCGCCGAAGCCGTTGGCTGAGCGCGTACGCTCGCACACATGGCCGAACCGCTCGAGCGCCTCACCAACCTGCTCGCGTTGTTGCTCGAGACGAAGATGCCGCTCACCCTCGAGCAGATCGCCAACGAACTCCACGGGCAGTACCCGCTCAACGAGACCGCCCGTCGCGGTTCATTCGAACGAGACAAGAGCGTGCTGCGCGATCTGGGAGTGCCCATCGAGCAGCAGGTATTGGCCGGCGATCAGGCCGGCCGCACGGCGTACCGCATCGACCGTCGTCGCTACGAGCTTGCCGATCTCGACCTGAGCGCCGACGAGCGCCAGGCGCTGCAGCTGGCTGTTGCGGCGGCGCGCTCGGATGATGCCTGGGGCCAAGAGGGCCTGTGGAAGCTCGGCGTCGGCAGCGAGCGTCCAGCGCTCACGGTTGCAGCCATGGTGCCCAGCTTCGAAGCGCTGCCACCGCTCCGTGAAGCAGCCTCGTCGCGTTCGCCTGCGGTGTTTGTCTACCGCGAAGTGGAACGCACGCTCGATCCATACGGGTTGTTGCTGCGCGATGGCTACTGGTATGTGATTGGGCACGACCATGCCCGCCGTGAGGTACGTACGTACCGTGTCGACAGGATCCATGGCGAGGTGCGGGTAGGAGCCCCGGCTTCATTCGAGCGGCCAGCCGACTTCGACATCCGCCTTGTCTTTCCGGCCGACCCAAAGCTGCTCGGCGAGCCCGAGCGTGAGGTCACCCGGGCCATCGTGCGCATTGCCGGGTCGCGCGCCGCGCTGGTTGCCGCAGAGGTGGGGGACCAGGCCGTTGTGCGCCGGTTCGATGACGGCACCATCGATGTCGAGGTGCCGTGCGTCAACCGCGACGCCTTCCGGTCGTGGGTGCTCGGCCTCACCGACAACGCCGTGGTGCTCGGGCCCGAGGATCTGCGCAGTGACGTGATCCAGTGGCTCACCGCCATCGCTGGTGCACGCTGATGGCGCGCCCCGGTCCCCGCCCCGCCCACGTGCGCCTGCGCCGGTTGCTGGTGATGTTGCCCTGGCTGATGCAGCGCGGCGAGGTCCCGCTCGCCGAGATGGCGGCGCACTTTGCGCTGACCGAAGGCGAGGTCGTGGCCGATCTCGAACTGGCGGCGATGTGTGGTCTGCCGCCCTTCATGGACGAACTCATCGACGTCTTCATCGATGAGGGCACGGTGTTCGCCGGTGTGCCGAGGGTCTTCACCCGACCCTTGCGTCTCACTGCGCCCGAGGGCTTCGCGCTCTTGGCCGCCGGGCGTGCGGCGATGGCCCTGCCGGGAGCCGAACCGCACGGTCCGCTCGGTCGGGCGCTCGACAAGTTGGCGATGACGCTCGGTGACGATGGCGTGGTGGTGGAACTCGAACGGCCCGCTCTGGTCGACGATGTCGTGGCGGCGGTGGCGTCGTGTGAGCGGCTGTCGATCATCTACTGGACGCCCGCACGCGACGAGTCAACCGAGCGCCAGGTCACGCCCCGCGCCGTGTTCACCGATGGTGGGCACTGGTATCTGCAGGCCGATGATCACCGTTGCGGAGACGAGCGGTGCTTCCGTCTCGATCGTGTGCTCGGCATCAGCCGTACCGGTATCACCGATGCTCGCCGTGAGGTCACATTGGCGAACCCGCAACGGTGGTTCACCGACGATCCCGAGCTCGATCGAGTGACGCTGCGCATCCCGAACGAGCTCGTCTGGATGGTCGAGCGCTATCCGCTCGACTCGCTGACGCCCGGTACCGATGCGGACGCGATGTCCACCGTGGTCATGCCGATCACGAGCGAACAATGGCTCCGCCGCCTGCTGCTGCGGCTGGGGCAGCGTGCTGTGGTTGACGCACCGACCAAGTGGTCAGCGCTCGGCGCCGACACGGCCAGCGCTGTGCTGGCCCGCTACGACGTGGTGAACAGCGCCAACTGATCGTTGTTGGTCACGCCATGGGCGCGCAACAGATGGGGCAGCACCGCAGCGGTGGCCATGGCGTCTTCGAGTGCATCGTGGGGACGATCCAGTGCGACGCCATAACGCGTGCAGATGTCGGGTAGGCGGTGCGACATGGCGCGGGCAGGATCGAGCTGACGAGACAGCGCCAGCGTGCACAGGACCGGTGTGACGGTCAGCTGTATCCCGGCGCGGCGGGCGGCCTCGCCGAGGAACGCAGAGTCGAAGCGGGCGTTGTGCGCGGTGAAGATGGTGCCCTGCAGCCGCTGGGATAGCTCGCCGAGCACCACCTTGGCCGGGGGTGCGGCACGCAGCGCCGAACGGGAGAGGCCGTGGATGTGGCGTGGCCCGAGGCGGAAGAACCAGCGTGACCGTGGCCGGATCAGGCTGACCCATGTATCGAGCACGGCGCCACTGGCATCGACGGTGACGATGGCCACCTGCAGCACACGGTGGCGCCCGGTGGACAATCCCGAGGTCTCGACATCGACAACGCCGAAGTGAACACCCGACAGGGCGTCGGTGTCGACAGCGGCTTCACTCATGGCTCACACCCTACGCGTGGGGTGCCACATGGTTCATGCCGACATCTGGTCGAGGAAGGTTTGCTTGTCGAAGTAGTCGCGCCACAACACGATGCGGCCGTTACGGATGACGAACAGGCCGGCGACTGCGATCTCGAGCCAGTGGTCTCCCAGATGGAACCGATCGACGCGCTCGTTCATGACCACCCCGGCATGCATGCTGCCCGACTCGACCTGATGCGAGACGAGCCACTCCACCTGGTCGCATCCTCCGATGAACGGGGCCAAGCTGGCGCGCATGCCCTCCGGGCCGACCACCTTGCCCATCGGTACGTTGTCGTATTCGCACTCGTCATCGACCATCGCCAGCGCAGCGTCAAGGTCTCGATTGTTGAATGCGCTGATGAAGTCGGAGACGAGTTGGCCCGGGGTCATGATCGTGGTCATGGGCCCACAGTACCGAGCCGGGCTGATGCAGCGATCAGTTGGCGATGGCCGCCGCCCGCGCCCGCACCCCGATGGGCGCCGACACGGTGAATCCCGCAAGATGGCGGTCCTCTTCGGACTCGCCACCCCAGTAACCGTATTCGTGGTTCGCCCTCGCAAACGACCGGCAGGTCGCGGCCACCTCGCACGAAGCGCACAGCAGTCCGGCTTGCGCCTCGCGCCGAGCACGGGCCTGGGGGCGTTCGGCGCGTGGGGCAAAGAACAACGAGGTACGCCCCTTGCAGAGCGCCTGGTCGGCCCAGGTTGTCGCAGACTCGCCGTCACCCTGTCCGATCAGGGTGAGTGTTCGCACTCCGCCGGGTTGTGTCGTTTTCATGCGCACCTCCGGCGTCCAGCCATCGCGATGCATTTAACACTAATTCATTGGCGAGCGAATGTACAGCGAAAACGCACAGTGTCAGAGGAGCTCTGCGGCCAAGCTGGCGACCTCACTGCGCTCGCAGGCCGACATGGTGATGTGGCCGAAGCACGCCTGGCCGGCGAAGGCCTGGATGAGCACAGCGAGCGCATTGTTCGACTCGCCCATGTACGGCGCATCGATCTGGCTGGTGTCGCCGGTGAAGACCACCTTGGTGCCATCGCCGATGCGGGTGAGGATGGTCTTGAGCGTGGTGGGTTCGAGGTTCTGTGCCTCGTCGACCACCACGAACTGTCGGTGCAGCGAACGACCGCGCAGGAACGTGACCGACTCCATCGACAGTTGACCGCGACTGGTCAGTTCCTCGATCAGTGAGCGAGCGTCGCGGCTGCTGCGTTGGTCGGTGAGCGCAACAATGGAATCGTGGATGGCCGACATCCACGGATCGAGCTTCTCGTCGAGCCCACCGGGGAGGAAGCCGACATCGGCCCGGCCCACGGGCACGAGCGGTCGATAGATGGCGAGTCGTTCGTAGGCGCGTCGTTCGACCACGTGCTCGAGGCCGGCGGCGACGGCGAGCAGTGTCTTGCCGGTGCCGGCGCGGCCGTCGAGGGCGACGACGCTGACGTGCGGGTCGAGCAGCAGCTCCAGCGCGAAGCGCTGCTCTTTCGACCGGGGCCGTAGGCCCCTCGCCTCTGGGGTGGTATGGCTGAGCACCTCGAAGTCGTCGACCCGGCGCCGGGCAAGAGCTGACTGCGAGCCCGAACGCAGCACAGCGAAACCATTCTCGTGCAGCAGGTCGGCACCATCGATGGTGGTGGCGGCGACCGAGCCGTCGGTGTACAGCCGGTCGATGGTGTCGTGCTCGGCGGCGAGCGTGAGCCAACCCACCGGACGAGTGCTCATCGCCCGCCCGGCCGGTTGGTGCTCGACGGCGGAGATGCCGAGATGTGCAGCCTTGATGCGCAGCGCAGCATCGTTGGACACCATCACCGTGGGGGCGTGATTCGCCTGGCCGAGGGCGGCACCGATGATGCGGTTGTCGGGCTTGTTCGTGTCGAGACCATGCTCGATGAGCAGATGCTTCTGCACGCCGTTGATCTCGATCTGCAAGGTGCCCGATTCGTGGTCGGCGCCGATGGGTACCGGAGTGGCCAGCGAACCGCCGTGGCGTACGCGGAGGTCCTCGATGGTGCGCAGTGCCGTGCGGGCGGCGCGGCCGACATCATCGGGCCGGCTCTTGAGTCCATCGAGTTCCTCGATCACCGTGAGCGGAATGACGACGTCGACATCGCCGAAGTTGTTGATGCAGCCAGGATCTGCGATGAGCACCGAGGTGTCGAGGACGAAACGTGTTCGTCGCACCGTGCCGGGCGGGTTGTCGGCCCCGTCAGGTCCCGGGGGATCGAGCAACTCGGACTGAACCGGCAGGAGATCGGTCACGTCATCCCTTCAACATCCAGAGGCGAAACACCGGTAGGAACCCCGGCTTTCGTGAGGTGTTCCAGATATAGCTCAGGCCGAAGCGGGTGTGGTGGATCGTTTGATGAACACTGTGTGACGGTCAGGTTCGTGGTGCTCAGACGACGATGCGCATCAGCAGGCCGCGCCCATCGCGGTCGGGGTCTCCAGCGGGAAACGTACGATGCTCCTCCCGTGCGAACCGCTCGGCGCTCCAGAGCAGTGCGTAGGCATCGAGCACATCGTCGAGCCGAGCGCCGCGTGGCGCCGTCGGCGTGACGTCGAAGTACTGTCTGACCAATGCCGAGCGTTGCTCCCGGCCGAGCGACACGTGCTTCGATGTGAGTGCGACGCCGACGTTCATCATCAGGAACGAGCACTCTGGATGCATCTCTGCCACTCGGTGCTCGTGCCCGGGTGACACGCACGCATCGAGCTCGACGATCTTGGGCACGATGTTCCATGCCTGGATCGAGATCGCCTTTCCGGTGGCTCGACGCGCCAGCGCGCACGCCTGCGCATACTCGGTCGCGCCGATGCATGCTCTCGGTGGTGCAGGGAAGACAGTGCTGCCCCGCGGCCGCAGGTACTGGCGCGCCTCGATGTCGCTGCGTCGTGGCCGATCGACCGGTAGCCCGATCGGCATGTCGATGCCGATGACATCGAAACCGTTGATCACCGTGCCGATCAGTGGCACGACGCTCACGCCGTCGCGAGAGGCAACGAGCCATCCGCCGGGGCAGCCGTCTACTCCGGCGCAGCGGGGGTCAGGCCGAACAGATCGAGGCACGGCTCCAGGCCTTCGATGAGAATGTCGTCACGGCGTCGAGCCTCCCACGCAGCGCGCTCGAGCCGATAACCCACCATCTCGCGTGGAGCACCGCGGCTGAGCATTCGGCGATGACCCTCGCGTTCGTACCCGAGTTGGCGCGTGACGCCGAGCGACTGGGCATTGTCCTGCCATGCGCCGGTCGTTGCCATGTCTGCGCCGAGGCCGGCGAAGGCCAGGTGCAGGATTGCGGCGCGCATCTCGGTGCCGATGCCCTGGCCCTGATAGGGCAGGAACAGGAACGAACCGGTCACCACCGAGCGCAACGCGGCGAAGTCGTTCGCCCCTACCGACTGTGTGCCGACGATGACGCCATCGACAACGACGGCCAGATTGCAGGTCCACGAATCGGTCTGCCAGTTGGCGCGCATGGCCCAGTGGTGCTGCAGCGAACGGCGCTGTTGCAGTGGTGGTGGAAGGTCGGTCCACTCGATCGTGAACGGCATGTACGCAGGGTCGTGTACGCCCTCGGTCACCGAACGTTCTGCGATCTCGGCCACCTGTTCGTCGGTTGGGTATCGCAGTTCGAGCGTTGGTGTGCGCACACTCAAGCCGAAGAGGGGCCAGTGTTGGTGGAGCAACATGGAACGAAGTGAACTCCAAACGAATCCCGCGCGCAAGCGGATTCCATCTGATTGCATTTGCAACTACCGGAATGCTTGTAATCGTTGCGCGGAACAGGTTCGATAGTGACGCGTAACGCTCCGTTAACCGAGGAGGTAAGAGGAAATGACAAAAGCAGAATTGATTGAAGCAGTCGCAACGAAGGCTGGAGTGACCAAGGCAGATGCCGAAAAGACACTCTCCGCTTTCTTCGACCAAGTGGTTGCAGCAGCCAAGAAGGATGACAAGGTCGCATGGCCGGGCTTCGGTTCGTTCAGCACCAGCAAGCGCAAGGCTCGCCTTGGTCGCAATCCTCAGACCGGTGCTGAAGTGAAGATCGCGGCATCCACGAATGTGAAGTTCACAGCGAGCTCCACACTCAAGGCCGCAATGAATCCGAAGAAGAAGTAGTAACCCAACCAACACCCGTGAAAGGAACAGACGTGGCAGCAACAAAGAAGGCTCCGGCCAAGAAGGCAGCTCCTGCGAAGAAGGCAGCTCCTGCGAAGAAGGCAGCTCCTGCGAAGAAGGCAGCTCCTGCGAAGAAGGCAGCTCCTGCGAAGAAGGCAGCTCCTG
>WLMZ01000139.1 GCA_009726095.1 Actinomycetota bacterium | reverse complement strand
GGTCTCGAACATGCCCTCGAGGTCTTTGTTGGTCAGTACCTTCGGGGGGAGCGCCGAGCCCCACCCCGTGATGATGGCGCCGCGGACGCCTCCTGGGACCTTGGGCATGTCAGACCGTCCTCAGCCAGGCAATGGGTTGGCGCAACGTGATTCGTTCGCCGTTGACGGCGATGTAGCTCTGCAGTACTCCGGCGAACGGCGAGCGCACTTCGGTGTCGCCGATGTGGCCGAGCACCATGCCGACGGTGATCAGGCTGCCATCGGCGACATCGGGCAATGGGGTGAAGACCCCAGCCGCAGGGCTGACGACGAGTCGTTCGACGGCGAACAGATGCTCGCCCTCGAATTGGGCGGCACTGCTCGGTGAGCCGGCGTTAACCCACTCAATCAGCTTGTCGAGTTCTTCGGGGGTGGAGACCGAGATGGTGCGGGCGGAATCGACCGTGCGCTTGGCCATGCCCGTCAGCACGCCGCCCGGGCCCAATTCGGCGAAACCGTTCACGCCGTGCTCGGCGAGGGTGAGTAGGCAGTGCTTCCAGCGCACGGGGCTGGACAACTGTGCGGACAACAGGCTGGCCCATGCCTGGCCGGTGTTGTGGGCGATGGCGTCGACGTTGGACACCACGGGCACCTCGGTGTCGCGTGGGTTCGCCTCGGCGATGGCCTTGCGCAGGCGGTCGCGGGCGGGCGCCATGAACGGAGTGTGGAATGCGCCACTGACCTGCAGCGGCATGACCTTCTTGGCACCGAGTTCCTTGGCCACGATGCCTGCAGCAGCAACGCCCTCTGGCGAACCGGCGATGACCACCTGACCGGGGGCATTGAAGTTGGCCACCCACACATCGCTGTCGGCGCGGCGGCAGGCGATTTCGACCTGATCGTCGTCGAGGCCGAGCACGGCGGCCATGGTGCCGGGATTGTCGAGCCCGGCCTGATGCATGGCATCGGCCCGCTCGCACACCAGGCGCACGCCGTCTTCGAAGCTGAGCGCACCGCTGGCGGTGAGCGCTGTGTACTCACCCAGGCTGTGCCCCGCGCAGTAGCTGGGCTCGATGCCGAGGCGTTCGACGGCGTCGAGCACCATCAGGCTGGAGACGAACGTGGTGAGCTGAGCGTTGCGCGTGTCGCGGAGCTCGTCGGCGTCGGCATCGAGCAGCAGGCGGGCCACGTCGCGTTCGGCGTACAGCGACGCCTCCTCGACAAGCTCCCAGCTCTCGTGATCAGCCCACGGGCGGCCCATGCCCGGCCTTTGTGAACCCTGGCCGGGGAAGGTAAAGGCAAGCATGGTTGGGTGTTCGGTCTCCTCGTGTGGGTTTCCCCCTAGGGGCAGAGGCTAGACGGTGGAGCACCCGCCCGTGTTACTACCCGCTGGTAGGAACGGCCGATGCAAGCGCTTGGATTTGTCCGTGTGGTCACACGCGGTCGCTGGCTACACTGGCGGCGCAACTTGCCCGAGTGGCGGAATGGCAGACGCGGAGGACTCAAAATCCTTTGTTGGCAACAACGTGTGGGTTCGAGTCCCACCTCGGGCACTACTCGTTGGACTCCCGTCCAGTTTCTGGACTCAGAGCAGTTCTGGATTCAGAGAACTCCGCTGATGGGCCTGACGATGTTGCCGGTCATGCGATCTACCCCGCCCGCGGCGGTATGGCCGAGCGAAAAGGTCGAACTTCAACAACAGTGTTCTCCAAACACCTTCAGTGGTCCGGTGTGAGGGCGCGGCGAAGCTGCCATCGGAGTGTTGCGGTGCGCACTTCGTGGTTGGTGTCGACACTCCCTGCGGGCTGTGCGCGATACCGCCGGCGTCAAGACGACGGCGCGAGACCGAACGCTAGGACGGGGGCGATGCCAGATGCGCGGTTCATTGGCCAAGATGCTTTCTGCTGGCATCGCGGCGCTGTTCATCGTGGGTGTGTTCGACGCGCCATCATCGGCGGAGTTGCGCCCGATCGCCCCTGGCGGCGCGGTCCAGGAAGGGTTCGGTACCGAGGCGATCGTCACCTTTGACGATGCCTACGGCGATGCTCAGCCCGCCGGCGGTGACATCATCGCAGCGGGGGCCAATGCTCCGAGCGGTGGCAATTTCCTGCTCGGTGTGTCCGCGGCGATGTTCGATTCACCGTACGGGCAGCGGTGGTTCGACAAGAAGACAGCCGTCTTCTGGGACATCGATACCAACTTCGACGGAGTACCTGAATACAAGGCACTCTTCATCAACACTTCCGGCGAGGTCAGCGCGGTGCTGATCCATGCGAGCGGGTTTGGGGACGTGTGCGTCGGTTATCCGACATGGGATGAAACCGGGTTCTACGGCGTGGAATTCGAAACGTCGTGCTTGGGGAATCCGGCGTCGTTCAGGTTCGCTGCGACATTCACGTTCGTGGGCCCACTCTCGAACGTGACGTCGTCCGACAGATCGCCCGATGCCGGATGGTCGGACCCCATCGGGAACGACAGCTACAACGGCCCACCACTGCCGTCGGAGACGCTCACGGTCAGCAAAAACGGCAATGGAGACGGTGAGATCACCTCGAACGCCTTGGGGATTGCCTGTGGCGCAACCTGCTCGGCAAGCTTCCCGCAATTCGCCGGTGTCGCCCTCACGAACATGCCCGCTGTCGATTCGACGTTCGACGGGTGGTCGGGTGCCTGTACCGGCGTGGGCCCGTGTGTCGTTCCGATGAACATCGCGAGATCCGTGACGGGGACCTTCTCGGCAATTGCCTCGAACTCGTCGTTCGCTGCGGTGTCGCCGGCACGATTGATGGAGACGAGGTTCGACGTCGGGACCACCGTCGATACGCGCTACCGGTGGATCGGCCAACGTGATGCCGGGTCGGTGACCCAGCTGCGAGTGGCAGGGCGTGGCGGCGTGCCGGGTGGTGCGGTTGCTGTGGTGCTGAACGTCACGGTCACCAGGGCCGAGGTGCCCGGGTTCGTCACCGTGTTCCCATGCGGCTCGACGCGGCCGAGCGCCTCCAGCCTGAATTTCGCTGCGGGACAAACGGTGCCGAACGCGGTGATCGCCAAGGTTGGTGTCGGCGGGACGGTGTGCCTGTTCACGTCGGCAGCCACAGACCTGATCGTCGATGTCAATGGCTACTTCCCATCGGCTTCGCCCTTTGTGGCGTTGTCGCCGGCTCGGTTGATGGAGTCGAGGGTTGGCGTGGGTTCCACGGTCGATTCGCAGTTCTGGCAGATCGGCCAACGCGCCGCAGGTTCGGTCACGGAACTGCGCGTGGCCGGCCGCGGGGGCACACCCGACACCGCGGTCGCGGTCGCGTTGAATGTGACCGTGACCGGCCCGCAGGGGCCAGGGTTCGTGACGGTCTTCCCTTGCGGGTCGGCGCGGCCGAGCGCTTCCAGTCTGAACTTCGTCGCCGATCAGACGGTTCCGAATGCGGTGCTCGCCAAGGTCGGTTCGAACGGCTCGGTGTGCATCTTCACCTCTGTCGCGACAGACCTGATCGTCGATGTCGATGGGTACTTCCCGGTCGGCCTGTCGTTCGCGGCATTGTCGCCGGCGCGCTTGATGGAATCGAGGTATGGCGAGGGATCGACGGTGGACACGCGTTACTGGCAGCTCGGCCCACGCGCCGCGGGCTCGGTGACCGAACTGAAGGTCACGGGTCGCGGAGGTGTGCCCAGCAACGCGGTGGCGGTGGTGTTGAACGTGACGGTGGCGGGTCCGCAGGGGCCGGGATTCGTGACGATCTTCCCCTGTGGGTCGGCGCTACCGGGTGCGTCGAATCTGAACTACTCCACGGGTCAGACGGTGCCGAACATGGTGATAGCGAAAGTCGGGGCAGGCGGCAGTGTGTGCTTGTTCACCTCGGCTGCCACGGACCTGATCGTCGATGTGAACGGCACCTTCCAGCCGTAGTCAGCGCGTCGAGTCGGCCACCAGTGATCCGGTTCGCGGTGCCATCGTGACGACGCAGACCACCCGGCCCGTGCGCTTGCCGCCGATGAGGTAACCGGCCTCCACGCCGGCGGTACTGGTCAGCCTGGCGAAGAGCGTGGGATCCACATCGGTGCCGCAAATGCGCTTGATCTCAGGTTCGGCTTCGTTGCCCAATGCGGTGTTGGCCACGTTCACGGTCGTGTTCGTATCGCCGATGGCGTAGACCTCATTGGTGTGCACGACGGAGCATTCGATGACCTTCACCTTCGACAGCGTGGTGCCGGTGGGGACGTCGATGCAGTCGCCCACCTTCAGCGCCCCCAGGTTGGGACTGTCGGAACTGGATGATGCGAGCCGGAACACCAGCGCGCCTGCCACCACGGCCCACACGATGATCGCCCGCCGGTGGCGCCGTAGCCAACCTCGTGGCGGTACCGCTGGTGGTTGTGGCGCAACCGGTTCGGACGGCGGAGGCGGCGGCATGCCGGGCCCCACGGCCGAACCGGTGGGGCGGGTCGGTATCCGTGGGTCAGTCATGGTGATGCTCCGGAGTGAACGTTGGAATGCGGATCGCGTCGACGGGCACCGGGAGCCGGGTGCGCCAGTTCGTGCCACCGACGGTGCCGGGAAGATTGGGTCGTTGCAGGGCTGCGCACAGGTCGTCAACGGCGACCAGCCTCAGCCGTGCGGGTGAGGCCAGCACTGCGGCATGGATCTGGTCGATTGCCTCGCGCAGATCGTCGGCCCCATCGATCTCGAGCAGGCGCTGGCGCTGCTCGTCGTTGCCGTCGGCGCCGGTGAGCACTCCGGCGATGGTGGGCAGGTCGTGTGTGGTCACGGTGGCCAACGTGTTCTGCGGCCATGTGGCAGGGGAGCCGGGCTCGAACCAGAGCACGCGGGTGCCAGCAATGTTGCGCTGGGCCAGCGCCTCGCGCACGCCGTCGCCGACCGTGCCGAGATCTTCGCCGATCACGAAGGCGCCTACCCGGGTGGCCTCGAGCGCGATGATGGCCAGCAGTTCCTCGGCGGGGAAGCTGACGTACGCGCCCTCGCTGGGCGGGCTGCCGACCGGCACCCAGAACTGCCGGAACAAGCCCATCACATGGTCGATGCGCAGACCATCCACGCCGCACAGGGCCGCCCGGACGGTGGCGATGAACGGTTCGTAGCTCGCATTGCGCAGCCGCCACGGGATGAACGCCGGGATACCCCATTCCTGGCCGTCGGCGTTGAACGGATCGGGTGGTGCCCCGATGCGCACGTCGAGCGCAAGCAGGTCCTGGTACTCCCAGGCATCGGCGCCGTTGGGTGAGAAGCCGACAGCGAGATCGCCGATGAGGGCAGTGCCGCTGGCACGCACGTGGTCCAATTGCTCGGCGATGACCTGTTGGCACCACTGGTGGAAACCTGCACGCTGGGCAAACTCGCGGTGGTCGCGCAGGCGTGCGGCGATGGCTGCGTCGTCGGGGCGGCGCAGCTCGAGCGGCCACGATGACCAGTCTGGGCCGAACTCATCACACAGCGCGTTCCACAGCGCCACGCGGGTGGGAAGCGGGGTCGGCGTCGCGGAGTTGGCGCACAACTGTTCGAGAGCCAGGCGCTTGGCGCGCCACACATCATCGCGTTGGATGAGCTCTGTGGGTGAGCACGCCAGGCCGTCTGGGCGTGGACCATCGAGCGCGATCAGCAACGGGTTCCAGGCGCGGCGGCTGCTGGGGTAGTACGGGCTGTCCTGCTGCGGTGCCGACGGCGCTGGTTGGTGCAGCGGGCTGATGAGGAGTGCGCCGGCTCCCGCCTCCGCCACAGCGCGTGCAAGCGACGCAAGATCGGCGAGGTCGCCGATGCCCCACGAGTTGTTGCTCCACAGGGCATAGATCTGGGCGCTTACACCCCACATCTGAGGTATCGGTGGGCAGGCCCGAGGGTGGATCACCAGGGTGGTGACAGGTCCACCGGCGATCGGGCTCAGATGGTGGTAGCCGATCGGGAGGTCGCCCGGGAGTGCATCGGTTCCGCCCATGTCGGTGCCGTCCTCGAGGATCAGGTGGCATTCATCCCAGAGCGTGTGGACCTCGCCGCTGGGCACGAACCACATTGGTGGGCCCGGGGTCGGCGTACCAATCGCCTCGCGCAGCCGCTGGCGGGTTGCGTCCGACGTGGGGTACCACTGACCATCGACGTCGAAGTAACCGTCGCTGACTCCCCACGCATCGTGCACGGGCCCAGTCTGCCGTGGGCTCGAGTGAAGTCACCATCTGCGCAGGTGGCCTTCCTAGACTGCGCCCGTGGGAAAATGGCTGGTCGAGCGACGACT
The DNA here is from genome assembly GCA_009726095.1 of Actinomycetota bacterium. Classification (GTDB taxonomy): domain Bacteria; phylum Actinomycetota; class Acidimicrobiia; order Acidimicrobiales; family Ilumatobacteraceae; genus WLMZ01. The sequence continues at coordinate 781 of WLMZ01000139.1, read as the reverse complement.
CAAGCAATCGGGTGTCCGGCTGCGACGGCTACGTGACGAGCTCGGGGTCATCGACGAGCAGCTCGAACAGCTGTCCGACGAGGCCGACGACATGGGTATTCGGTCGCTGGTTGCGGAGACACCGGGGTCGTCGCACGATTATCACCATGCGCAGGCCCATGCCGATGCAATGGCCAGGCACCGTGTGCATGTCGTCGAATCGATCGCCGAGCTCGAGCGTCGCCAGGACCAACTGCTCGACCGCTTGGTCGGCTGATCCCGAACCGCAGGCCCCTCTCGGCGTGGTTGAATGGGGACCGCGGGCGTGCCCGCTATCGAAAGGACTGCCCGTGACCATCCGAGTGGTGATCGCCGAAGATGAAGCCATCATCCGGCTCGACCTGAAAGAGACCCTCGAGGAAGAGGGCTACGACGTCGTCGGAGAAACCGGCCGTGGCGACAAGGCGGTCGAGCTGGTACGCGAACTGCGCCCCGATCTGGCCATCCTCGACATCAAGATGCCGGGCATGGACGGGCTCGCGGCTGCGGCGCTGATCAACGCCGAGCGGCTGTGCGGCGTGCTCATCCTCACGGCGTTCAGCCAGCGCGAGATCATCGAGCAGGCCCGCGACTCCGGTGCGCTGGCCTACCTGGTCAAGCCGTATCAGAAGAGCGACCTCATCCCGGCCATCGAGGTCGCCATCGGCCGCTTCCGTGAACTGCAGTCCCTCAGCGGCGAGGTGGACGCGCTCGAAGAGCAACTCGAATCGCGCAAGATCATCGATCGTGCCAAGGGCATCCT
>WLMZ01000138.1 GCA_009726095.1 Actinomycetota bacterium | reverse complement strand
GTCGAGCAACTGTGCGAGCTCGCCCAATGGGCACCGAACCACAAGCGCACCTGGCCGTGGCGGTTCGCATTGTTCACCGGGAACGGCCGGGCTCGCCTCGGCGAGGCGTTCGCCGCCGACATGCTCGACTGCAACTTCGGCGACGACGCCAAACGCGCCAAGACCCTGACCAAGTACCTACGCTCTCCAGCGGTGCTGGTGGTGGGCTGCACAGCCGACCCGAAGCCCAGCATGCACGACGAGAACCGCGATGCTGTCGCCGCCGGCATTCAGAACATGCTGCTCGGGGCAACCTCGTTGGGTCTCGCCACCTACTGGGGTACAGCCCCGCTCATCGATTCGCCACGCGTCCTGTCGCTCTGCGGGTTCGATGCCGACGTGCGCATCATCAACGTCATGTACCTCGGGTGGGCAACCGGTGGCCCCGATGCGCCGTCGCGCCCGCCGGTCACGCTGCAGGTCGTCGACGCCTAACGCCTAAGGTTGCTCCCGTGTCCATCACCGCCACCGAGCAGTCTCCGCTCGATCCCGATGCCATTGCTGCAACCATCGAGGAACAGGGCTATGCCATCGTCCCCAATGCCGTCTCTGGCGACTTCTGCGATGCACTGGTCGACGAGATCAAACGGATCGAACACGACTACGCCATCGCCGAAGGCGCCAACGACTTCGAGGGATTCCATACCCGGCGCATCTTCAACGTGCTGACGAAGAGTCCCTTGTTCGGCGAAGCCGCCATCCATCCGCGGGTGCTCCCCATCGTCGAGGCGGTGCTCGATCCGGGACTGCTGCTGAGCGGGATCACGAGCATGAACATCGGCCCGGACGAGACACCCCAGTTGCTCCACGCCGACGACGGCATGATCACCCTGCCCCGGCCACACCCGGCCACGATGGTCACCACGCTGTGGGCCCTCACTGACTTCCGCGAAGACAACGGAGCCACCCGCATCGTGCCCGGTTCACACAAGTGGCCGCACGTGCTCAGGCCCGGGCAGGCCCACGAATCCATCGCTGCCGAGATGCCCAAGGGTGGGGTGGTCGTGTTGCACGCCAGCACATGGCACGGTGGCGGAGCGAACCTCACCGATCAGCGCCGCTACGGCATGAGCGTGCAGTATGTGGCCGGATGGTGTCGCCAACAGCAGAACCTGATGCTCGGGTTGTCGCCCGCACTCGTCAGCACCCTGCCCACCCGCCTGCAGGAGCTCATCGGTTACTCGATGTACCGCAACGTGATGGGCCACGTCGACCGACAGCACCCAGCGGTGCTGCTGGGCGCCGGCAAGGCGCCCGAGATGGTGTGGGACAAGCTCAGCGGCCCCGATGCCGCGCGCAGCGCCGGATCACCCCCCGGCCGTGGCTGATCCGCTCGACAACCCGATCTGGAACTCCCTGATCGGACCACAGGCAGCGATTGCCAACGGTACCGCCGAGGTGTTGCGCTACCCCAACGACATCTCGCTGTTCCATGGCGTACCAGACCCACTCGGCCACGGCGTTGCGGCACTGGCCGATGTCACCGGGCCCGGCGATGCGGCCGTGTTCATCACCACAGAGCCCACGGCAGTACCCATCGACTTCGCCCAGGTCTTCCAGGGCGCCTTTCACCAGATGGTCTGCTCCGCGCTCACCCAGGCCCCTCCATCCATCGGCGACGCCGGCGTCGTCGAACTCACGGCCGACGATGTTGGCGAGATGCTGACGCTCGTGAGGCTCACCGAACCCGGCCCCTTCCTGCCCCGCACCCACACCCTCGGCCGCTACATCGGCATCCGCCACGACGGTGCCCTCGTGGCGATGGCCGGTCAGCGCATGCGTGTCGATGGCGCCACCGAGGTCAGCGCCGTCTGTACCCATCCCGACGCACGCGGCCGCGGCTACGCGGCACGGTTGGTCCGGGCGCTGACCGCGCAGATCCACGCGGGCGGCGAGCACGCCTTCCTGCATGTCTCGGTCGACAATGCCGGCGCCCGAGCGGTGTACGAGCGCCTCGGCTACGAGACACGCACGTTCGTCACCATTCAGGCGTTCCTGCGCAAGAGCGTGCCGTAGGGTGCGTTCGATGAATGCTGCCGAGTCCTCAGCCCCGAACCAACGCGTCATGCTCATCACGGGCGGTTCCCGCGGCATCGGTGCGGCCATTGCCCGAGCAGCAACAGGCGCCGGGTATACCGTTGCGATCACGTTCGAGCACAGCGATCAGGCGGCCGATGCGCTGGTCGACGACGGCGACGTGGCGCTGGCCATTCGCTCGGATGCGGGCGACGAGGCCTCCGTGGTCGCAGCGTTCGCCGAGGTCATCGAGGCCTTCGGCCATGTCGATGTCCTGGTCAACAACGCCGGTATCGCCGGCTCGTACGGCACCATCGACTGCGTCGATGCCACGATGCTCACCCGGCTCTGGGCCGTCAACGTCACCGGCCCCTTCCTGTTCGCCCGCGAGGCGGTGCGGCACATGTCCACAGCAACCGGCGGTCGCGGTGGTTGCATCGTCAACATCTCTTCCAAAGCCGCTGTCCTCGGCGGTACAGGCGAATGGATCCACTACGCAGCTTCCAAGGGTGCACTCGAGACGATGACCACCGGCCTCGCCAAGGAGGTCGCTGGCGTCGGCATCCGGGTGAACGCAGTGCGACCCGGGCTGATCGAGACCGACTTCAACGAGCATGCCTCCCCTGGTCGCGTCCAGCGGGTCCTCCCGAACGTGCCCATGCAGCGCGTCGGCACGGTCGAAGAGGTTGCCGCAACGGTGCTGTGGCTCTCGGGCGACGGGTCGAGCTACACCACCGGAGCGTTCCTCGAGGTCTCGGGAGGCCGCTGACCAATCTGATGACCGGCCTGATCACCCCGGCGGCCCGCCCGATACTGTGGCGCGGTGAACCTCGGCGACATCGGCAACATCGAAGCACTGGCAAACGGCAAGCCGCTCGACGGCGTACGCATCTTGGCGCTCGAGCAGATGCAGGCACTCCCCTACGCCACGCAACTACTCGCCCGATTGGGCGCCACGGTCGTGAAGGTCGAGCATCCCAAGGGTGGCGATCTCGGCCGCGGTTCGCAGCCGTCGATGAAGGATCCCCAGGGCCGCTCTGTGGGCGCCACCTTCCTGCGCAACAACCTCAGCAAGCAGTCGATCTGCGTCGATCTGAAATCGCCCGAGGGCCGCGATCTCATCCTGCGCCTCGCACCCCGTTTCGATGTGATCGCCGAGAACTTTAAGGGCGGCACCCTGGCCCGCATGGGGCTCGGCTACGACGACATCCGAGCCGTTCACCCCGCTGCGGTGTACCTGTCGATCAGCGGTTTCGGCAACACCGTGCCCACCCCCTACGACGGCTGGCCGGCGTATGCGGGTGTGGCCGAGGCAATGAGCGGACTGTACGAATGGAAGCGCCAGCCCGGCCAGCCCCCCGCTGTCAGCCCGGTTGGAGCACTCGGCGACATCGGCACCGCCCTGTTCGGGGTCATCGGCATCCTCGCCGCGCTCCGCCATCGCGACACCACGGGCGTCGGCCAGTACATCGACGTGGCGATGTTCGACGCGATGGTGTCCTTCGCCGACGTGGTCGTGAACTACTGGAGCATGGGTGAGCGGCCCGAGCCCGGCCAGGGGCTGAAGATGGTGCTCGATGGCTTCCCCAGCGGCGACGGCTGGTTCATCATCCAGGTCGGCCGAGAGCACGAGTTCGAACGCCTCGCCACACTCGTCGGGCATGGCGAATGGATCACCGATGCGCGCTTTGCTACTCGTGCCGGTTGGCGCGAGCACATCGACGTCATCCGTTCGGGCGTTGCGCAGTGGGCGGCGGCGATGACCAACATCCAGGCGTGCCAGGCGCTCAGCAGCGCCGGCATCGCCGCAGGGCCGTGCCTCAGCGCGCAGCAGGTCATCGACGACCCGCACGTGGCCGCACGCAACATGTTGGTGGCGATGCCGCGCACCGACGGCGTGGCCGAACCGGTCATCTCCCCCGGCAACCCGGTAAAGATGAGCGCTGTTGCCGATGGTCCCGAAACACGCGTGCCCTGGCTGGGCGAGCACACCGATCAGGTACTACGCGCCGAGCTCGGGCTCACCGACGAACAGTTGGCCGAGCTGCGCAGCGCAGGCGCTATCGCCTGAGCCGCACCGGTTCAGCTGCGCTCGTCGCGCAATGCGCTGCGGCGCACCTTGCCTGCGTCGTCACGAACGACGTCGGTGGTGAAGTCGAACGAACGCGGGATCTTGTACCGCACCAGGCGATCGGCCAGGAAATTGCTGAGTTCGTCGGCCGTGATGGGCGCGCTGACCTGCACCACTGCATGGATGCGGTTGCCGAGGTCGTCGTCGGGCAGGCCGATGGCGGCGCACGACACCACGTTGGGGTGCTCGTCAATGGCGGACTCGATCTCGGCCGGATAGATGTTGGCGCCACCCGACAGGATCATGTCGCTGCGACGGTCGGCCAGGTACAGATACCCGTCGGCGTCCATGGATCCCATGTCGCCGAGGCTCTCCCAGCCGTCGGGGCTCACCCGCGCCTCGGCACCGATGTACTCGTAGCTCTTGCGATCGCTGCCGGTACGCATGAACACCTCGCCCACCTCGCCAGCGGGGAGCACCTCATAGGTGTCGGGGTCCTGGATGCGCATCTCGCCCGCCACCGGCCGACCGACGGAACCACGGTGGGCCATCCATTCGTCGCCGCGGATGATCGTGACCGACTGCGCCTCGGTGCCTGCGTACAGCTCGAAGATCTTCTCTCCGCCCAGCCAGGTGATCCACGCCTCCTTGAGCCACGGCGGGCACGGCGACGCCATGTGCCACACGGTCTGCAGCGAGTCAACGTTGTAGCGGTCGCGCACATCGTCGGGTAGACGGGTGATGCGCTGCATCATCGTTGGCACCAACAGGATCCAGTCGGGCTCGTGCTCGTGGATGGCAGCCAACGTGGCCTCGGCCTCGAACTTGGGCAGGATCACCACATGGTTGCCCTGCATCAGCGCACTGGACGCGAAGCTGAACGGAGCGTTGTGGTACAGCGGCCCGGGGATGAACGCCACGCCATCGCGCCGCTGACCCATGCCGGGCGCTTCGGTGTTGGTCACGCCGGGATCCGAGGCAACGATCAGCTTCGGCCGGCCGGTGGAGCCACCCGAGGTCGGCGCCTTCCATCGCTCGGTGATCACATCGGGCAGTGCGGAATCGTCGATGGACGCATCGGGCCGAAAGCCCACGGGAACGACGCGCCGGTTGGGGTGGGCGTCGGGCTGCGCACCCACCACCAGCGACGATTCCGCCAGTTCGACGATGGCCTGACGTTCGCGGTCGGGTAGTCGATAGCTGATCGGTTGCGGCGTTGCGCCGAGCTTCCATGCAGCAACGCACGCCTCGAAGAAACCGATGGAGTTCGGCAGGCCGATGGTGACGAACGAACCCTTGGTGACGCCCATCTCCGCAAACGCCCGCGCGAGACGGTTGGTCGCCGATTCGAACTCGGCCCAGGTGACCGATTCGTCGCCGCAGGTGATGGCGACGCGTTCGGGCTGCCGAGCGGCATTGTCCGCGATCGCGCGGCTGTAGGACAACATAACCATGGGATTTTCCTCCGTACTACGAATCCAGCGCCGTGCGCCAGGTGTTGTGCCAGTGCTGCAACATGGGTTCAACCCTGCCGAACACAAATCGGTCGAGGCCGGCCTCGGCGCCACGCTGACATTGCTCAGCGACCGGGAAGTCCTCGGTGCCAACGATGAGGGCAGCGAAATCGGCGCCGCGCATGCGGGCCGCGCGCTCGTCATCGCTCTGCACAGGACGGATGCTCGCCTCGGTGAGTTCCACTGTGCACTCGCCGGCGTGACGGCCCGGGTAGATGCGGAACATCTGGCTGCTGACCGGGGTCTCCAACAACACGCACGACGGGAAGAACGTGTGCACCACGGTGATCGGGGCCGGTTCGGGCCACTCGGCCTCGGGCAGATCGACCATCGCCACTGCGGCCCGAGTAGGAAATGCCCAGCGTGCGTGCCGGCCGAAGGCGTCGTGCACTGCGTTGTTGAGCACCAACGAGTTGAGCGTCTCGCGGTGCAGCGAAGCAATGTGGTACGCCTCGAGGTTGACGTCGAAGGCGATCTTCCAGTTTGCCTGCAGCGTCCACTGGTGACGACAGACCACTTCGTGCGTGTCGTAGCTGTAGCCCTGCAGGTGCGGGGCGATGTCGGCGTACGCGGCCACGGGATCGACATCGTCGGACAGGCCCACCACCAACAGCCCGGCCACGCTGGCAATCGGCAGTTGCTGCAACCCGAGCGTGGCGCGGTCGATGTCCTCGAAGCCCCACGCTTCGGGCTGTCCGGCCAGCGCACCCTGCGCGTCGAAGGACCATGCGTGATACGGGCACGTGAACCGGCGGGCCTCGCCGCAACCGGTGGCCACCTGTGCACCGCGGTGGGTGCACGCATTGAGAAAGGCATGCAGCACGCCGTCGCCGTCTCGGGTGATCAACACCGGCGTGCCGGCGATGTCCCGGGTGACGTAGGTGTTGGGTCCGGGTAGCTCGCCCGCCCATCCGACCACGTGCGCTCCGTGGCGGAAGAACAGGTGGCGCTCTCGCTCGAACTGCACCGGATCGGTGAAGATGGAAGCGGGATCGGTCATTGCGTGTGCTGCGGTATCGAGCGAGTCCTCACGGATGCGTTCGACGATGCGGCGCGTGAGATCACGGGGAAAGCGGCTGGGTGCCGAGGTGATCGGATCGTCCAACGCCGTCATATCTGACAGTGTGTCAGAAACGCGCGTGCGGGTTGTAGGCGCGGGCTACTTGTAGCCCTGCATGATGTGCTCGACCCACCACTGCGGCGCAGCGCCGATGAGCTGGCCGAGATCGACGTAGTCCCACCAACGCTCGATCATGCCGTTGCGTACCTCGTGCACGCTGGCAAAACGCACCAGGTGACGCTCGCCGGTGTTCCAGAACCACTCCTCGGCGTGCTCGGTGATGACCACATCGCCCTGGGCCAACATCGGCCCCGGGTACAGCACGTAGTTCTCCAGCGGCTCCAGGCCGAGCCGCAGCCGGGCGGCCACCTCGGCCGGGCCGACGGCACCGGGGTCGGCGCCCACCATCGGCACATCGTTGTAGACGCCCGTGGGGCTGAACAGTGCGCCCACGCCATCGAAGTCGCGGCGGCCGAGCCGCTCCCACAAGC
>WLMZ01000137.1 GCA_009726095.1 Actinomycetota bacterium | reverse complement strand
GCCCATGTTGATATGCCGGGGCACGCGGATTACATCAAGAACATGATTACGGGTGCTGCGCAGGTTGATGGTGCGATTTTGGTGGTTTCGGCTGCTGATGGTCCGATGCCTCAGACTCGTGAGCATGTGTTGTTGGCTCGTCAGGTGGGTGTTCCCTACATTGTGGTGGCGTTGAACAAGTCGGACATGGTTGAGGACGAGGAGTTGTTGGAGCTGGTTGAGCTCGAGGTTCGTGAGTTGTTGAACGAGTACGAGTTCCCGGGTGATACGGCTCCGGTGGTTCGGGTGTCGGCGTTGAAGGCCCTTGAGGGTGATGAGGCGTGGCAGGAAAAGATCATGGAGTTGATGGCGGCGTGTGATGCGTCGGTGCCGGAGCCTGTGCGTGAGTTGGATAAGCCGTTCTTGATGCCGATCGAGGATGTGTTCACGATTACTGGTCGTGGCACGGTCGTGACGGGCAAGATCGAGCAGGGTCGTGTGCATACCGGTGATGAGGTTGAGATCGTTGGGTTGCGGACGACTCAGAAGTCGGTGTGTACTGGTGTTGAGATGTTCCGCAAGTTGCTTGATGAGGGCATGGCGGGCGACAACGTTGGTGCGTTGTTGCGTGGCACGAAGAAAGAGGATGTGGAGCGGGGTCAGGTGTTGTGTAAGCCTGGTTCGATTACGCCGCATACCAATTTTGAGGGTCAGGTGTATGTGTTGAACAAGTCTGAGGGTGGCCGTCATAAGCCGTTCTTCAATAATTATCGGCCGCAGTTCTTCTTCCGGACGACGGATGTGACGGGTACGGTGCAGTTGCCTGAGGGCACGGAGATGGTGATGCCTGGTGACAATGTGTCGATGACGGTTGAGTTGGGCAAGCCGATCGCGATGGACGAGGGTTTGCGTTTCGCCATTCGTGAGGGTGGTCGTACCGTTGGCGCCGGCCGCGTCGTCAAGATCCTGAAGTAACACCCGCTGGTGTGGGTGGTGGGCCGCTTCGGCGGCGCCAACGCCCACACCGCTTCAACGAGAGAACATCTCAAGAGAGACAATCATGGCAAAGAATGACAAGCGGGTGAAGATCACCCTCGAATGCACCGAGTGCAAACGACGGAACTACATCACGATGAAGTCCAAGGTCAACGACCGCGAGCGCCTGGAAATGAAGAAGTACTGCGCGCACGACCGCAAGCACACCTCCCACAAGGAAACGCGCTAACCAACACAACCCTCTACAGTGGCTTGGTAGTCTTACCGTTCCACTGATTACAGAGGGCAGTAGCTCAGCTGGTAGAGCATCGGTCTCCAAAACCGACGGTCGGGGGTTCGAATCCCTCCTGCCCTGCCCGAACCCCCACGTGGGAGCACGAAATGTCAACCGAATGTCACTAGACGACCTGAACCGCGAACAGAAGCGCCAGTTGCGAAAGATGGGTGCCCTTGACGACAAGGGACAGCCCGCTCGCGTTGCGCGCCAAGCTCCGGCGCGCTCTGGCAACGATCGCGTTGGACCCGTGCAGTACCTCAACGAGGTACAGGACGAAATGCGCAAGGTCGCCTGGCCGAAGTGGCCAGAGGTCCGCCGCATGGCCATCATCGTGCTCGCCACGGTCGTGTTGTACACGGCGTACATCGGCGGCCTCGATTCGCTGTTCGGTGTGCTCTCCAGCTGGCTGTACACGAACAAGTGAGATGAGCAACGACATGCTTTCAGAACAGGCCCCCATGGATACCGAAGTAGCGGAGACCGAAGCAATCGACACCGATGTCGCTGACACCGTCAGCGACGCTGTCGACGCCACGTTCGATCTGACCGATGCCGCCGCCGAGCCACAGGCCGATGCCGAGCCCGATGCCGAGCCCGAAGACGACCCCTGGACCAAGCCGGGCTCGTGGTACGTGGTGCATTCGCAGTCCGGTTACGAAAAAAAGGTCACCGCCAACCTCAAGGCTCGTATCCAGAGCATGAACATGGAGGACAAGATCTTCGAGATCGTCATCCCCATGGAGGAAGTCGTCGAATTCAAAAACGGTCGCAAGCAGACCGTCCAGAAGAAGGTGTTCCCCGGCTACCTGCTGGTTCGCTGCCACATGGACGACGAGTCCTGGTACTGCATCCGCAACACCCCCGGTGTCACTGGTTTCGTCGGCCAGAGCCGTCAGGGCCAAAAGCCCACGCCGCTGTCGCGCCGTGAGGTCCTCACCTTCTTGTCGGCCAAGGGCGACGGCCAGGAACAGTCGAACCGCAAGAAGCCCAAGCTCGACTTCGAAGTCGGCGAGAGCGTACGCGTGAAGGAAGGCCCCTTCGCCGACTTCAACGGCCAGATCGCGGAGATCAACCCCGATCACATGAAGCTCAAGGTCCTGGTCAACATCTTCGGTCGGGAAACCTCCGTCGAAATGGACTTCAGCCAGGTCGCCAAGCTCTAAGCACAGTTCGTCCCAGCGTTTCGGCTCACGACTGAGCCGTCCTCGTTTCATCGAAATCCCGAAAGAAGTACTGCAATGGCAAAGAAAAAGGTCACAGCGATCATCAAGATCCAGATCCCCGCAGGCAAGGCCACCCCGGCCCCGCCCGTGGGTACAGCGCTCGGGCCGCACGGCGTCCCGATCATGGACTTCGTGAAGCAGTACAACGCAGCAACCGAGTCCCAGGTCGGCACGATCATCCCCGTGGAGATCACCGTCTTCGAGGATCGCACCTTCACCTTCGTGCTCAAGACCCCGCCGACCCCGGTGCTGTTGCGCCAAAAGGCCGGCCTGCCCAAGGGTTCACCCACGCCCGGTAAGACCGTCGTTGGTGCCGTGACCGAGGCTGACATCGAAGAAGTCGCCAAGATCAAGATGCCCGACCTCAACGCCTACGACCTCGAAGCTGCCAAGGAGCAGGTTCGTGGCACGGCCCGCTCGATGGGTCTCAAGGTCAACGCCTGAGCCACCGGCGCCCGAGTCCCAACGCCTGAGCCGGCGTTGCCGATTCGTGCTGTCGGGTTCGTCCCGACGCAACGTTCATACACACCACAACACTCGACCGGGACAACCTCGCCCGGCGGTGTCAACACTGAGGGAGACAGACAATGTCAGGAAAGAAGTTCACCGACGCGACGAAGAAGTTCGATCGTGACCAGATGTACACGCCCACCGAGGCGCTGGCGCTGGTAAAGGCGCTGGCACCGGCGAAGTTCGACGAGACCGTCGAGTTCGCCGTCCGCTTGGGCGTCGATCCGCGTAAGGCCGATCAGATGGTGCGTGGCACCGTGGCATTGCCCAGCGGTACCGGCAAAGACGTACGCGTTGCCGTGTTCGCCGCCGGCGAAGCTGCTCAGGCCGCCCGCGACGCAGGCGCCGAGTTCGTCGGTGCCGAGGATCTCGCTGCCGAGATCGAAAAGGGCAACATGAACTTCGATGTCGCCATTGCGACCCCCGATCTCATGCCAATGGTCGGCCGCCTGGGCCGCGTGCTCGGACCCCGTGGTCTCATGCCCAACCCCAAGACCGGCACCGTCACCAACGACGTCGCCAAGGCCGTGGCCGAGTTCAAGGGCGGCAAGGTCGAGTACCGCACCGACCGGTACGGCAACGTGCACGTTCCGCTCGGCAAGGTCAGCTTCACGCCCGAGGCGCTCGAGGCCAACTTCCGTGCGGTCCTCGACGAACTGCAGCGTGCCAAGCCGGCGTCGGCCAAGGGCCGCTACCTGCGCAAGATCACGTTGTCGTCCACGATGGGCCCGGGCGTGCACCTGGACACCGCCCGTCTCCGTCCCGAGATCGCGTAACTCATCGCTGACGCGTTGTGCGAGGAACGGCTGCTCGGCAGCTTTTCCTCGCACAACCGATAGCCTGCAGGATCTACAACCCAATCGGTTGCTCGCCGAAGACATCTGGTCCGACCGCCACGTCAGTGGTAGCCGGATAATGGACACTCCGCCAGGAGGATCCGCCAGACGAGGTGAACTCTTCCCAGTTCTCGCCCCTTCATCTCGATGGGTGTCGTTGCCAGGGTGGCGTTCGCTGCAAAGCGAGTGCCCCGCACGACATTTGAGAGGAGGTGTACATGGAGAACCCAAGACAGGAAAAAGTCGCAGTCGTCGCCGAGGTTCGTGAGAAGCTCAACAGCGCAGATGCCACGATCATCACCGAATACCGCGGGATGAGCGTTGCTGCGTTGGCGCAGTTGCGTCGCACCCTTCGTCAATCGGGCGCCGAGTACAAGGTCTACAAGAACACGTTGGCCCGCTTCGCCGCTCGCGATGCAGGTATCGACGGACTCGAAGCGTTGCTCGTCGGCCCGACCGGCATCACGTTCGTGAACGGAGACGTCGCCGCTGCCGCAAAGGCATTGCGCGATGCCGCCAAAGCCAACCCGCTGCTCGTCATCAAGGGTGGCACGCTCGGTAACAAGACGCTGTCCGCAAAGGACATCGAGGCGTTGGCCGATTTGCCACCACGCGACGTTCTGCTGGCCCAGCTCGCCGGCGCGTTCCAGGCTCCGCTTGTCAAGACCGCTGGTCTGCTGCAGGCGTTGCCCCGCAACTTTGCCTACGGCCTCAAGGCCCTTATCGATCAGAAGGCGGCATAAGCCGTCGTGTTACACACGGCGACGCTGTCGCCAACCCACTCTGCAGTACTGCACACAACTTTCAAGGAGAAATACGAAATGTCATCGAAGGACGAAATCCTCGAAGCAATTGCCAGCATGACCGTCATCGAGCTCAAGGAACTGCTCGACGCGTTCGAAGAGAAGTTCGGCGTCACCGCTGCTGCCCCCGTGGCAGCCGCTGCGGCCGGCGGCGCTGCCGCTGCCCCCGCCGAAGAGGAAAAGGACGAGTTCGACGTCATCCTCAAGGAAGCCGGCGCCCAGAAGATCCAGGTCATCAAGGTCGTGCGCGAGCTCACCAGCCTGGGCCTGAAGGAAGCCAAGGACCTCGTGGATGCCGCCCCCAAGGCCATCCTCGAAAAGGCGAGCAAGGACGATGCCGAGAAGGCAAAGGCCGCCCTCATGGAGGCCGGAGCCGTCGTCGAGGTCAAGTGATCCCAGCGGTCTGCTGACCGCCGATATCGCTCGAGATCTTGCGAGTGCACTCGACAAGAGCCGGTCGTGCCTTCGGGCCCGACCGGCTCTTGCGCGTGTACGACCGTTGCCCGCCGCCGCGGTTCAGCGGTGTGTGCGGTTGAACTCGACACAGTCGGTGTAACGCACGCCGTGCCCGCCGAACAGATCGAGTGCCGACCCAATGGTGAGGTCCACCCGGCCCTGGCTGACCTCGTGCACGATACGCAGGTCATCGAGCGAGCGGGCACCGCCGGCGTAGGTGGTGGGAATCGGCGACGTGGCGCCCAAGAGGGTGACCAGATCCAGGTCGATGCCCTGCGCGCGACCCTCGACATCGACCCCGTGGACCAGGAACTCAGCGCAGTTCGAGGCGAGGGTCTCGAGCGTGTGCGCCGAAACCTCGAGCGAGGTGAAGCGTTGCCAGCGGTCGGTGACCACCCAGTAGGAGCCGTTGCGCCACCGGCACGACAGATCGAGGACCAACCGCTCGGTTCCGACGGTGTCCACCAGTGCAGCCAGGCGCTCGGCGGAGAAAGTGCCGTCGATGAACAGCCAGGACGTGATGACCACGTGTGAGGCCCCGGCATCGAGCCAGGTCATGGCGTTGTCGACGCTGATGCCCCCGCCGACCTGCAGACCGCCGGGCCAAGCGGCCAGTGCGGCCCGTGCCGCAGGTTCGTTGCCCGGCCCGAGCATGATCACATGGCCACCCGTGAGCCCGTCGTCGCGATACTGGGCGGCAAACCACTCAGCCGGCTGCTCGCTGACGAAGTTGACCACCTCGTCGGCCCGGGCAGCCGGGTCGTCGGTGAGTGTGGCGCCCACGATCTGCACCACATGTCCCTGGCGAAGATCGATACAGGGCCTGAACATGCCAGTCACCGTAGCCAACATTGCCCGCAGCGGCGCGACCCATCCCCGCAGCGGCGCCGCGCTAAATGGGCAGTAATGCTTGACGGACGGCGCAGAAAGGCTTACCGTTCGCGGCAACAACTGAAGCGTCCAACCTGCATCGGTTTGGGCGTTGACTCCTCACGCGCCAGACGATAGGATCGTCTGTTGCCGTGCGCGTATCCATCTGCTGCTCTCCATTCAGCTGTGTTCAGCGCGCACCCAAGCGTCCCCCGTTTGCCAACGAGGAGTTGTAGTGGCTAAGAGTCCGACCACCCGTGAGCGTTATTCGTTTGCAAATCTCGAAGAGCCTTTGGAGCTTCCAGATCTGATTGCGATCCAGCGCGAAAGCTTCGAATGGTTCTTGAACCAGGGTCTTGCAGAAACCTTCCGCGATATTTCGCCGATCAAGGATTTCTCTGAGGCACTGCAACTCGAACTGGAATTCGACCCAGACGACGAGGACCTGCGCCCGCCGCCCAAGTTCACCGTTGCAGAGTGCAAAGAAAAGGACATGACCTATTCGGCGCCCATCTTCGTGCGCGCCCGGTTCATGAACCGCAACACCGGCGAGATCAAAGAGCAGACCGTCTTCATGGGCGACTTCCCGATGATGACCGAGAAGGGCACGTTCATCATCAACGGCACCGAGCGTGTCGTGGTGAGCCAGCTCGTACGTAGTCCCGGCGTCATCTTCGAGCCCGGTGAGCGCTTCCGTCTGCGAAACCTGAGCAAGCACCAGCTCGTCAAGGGCACCGTGCACCCGTACCGTGGTGAATGGCTCGAGTTCGACGTCGAGCACAAGCCCGGCAAGTTCGTCACCGCCGGTACCCGCGTTGCCCGCAAGCGTCGCCTGGGTATCTTCACCCTGCTGCGCGCCCTCGGCTACGACGAGGAGCACGCCCCCGGCTTCATCGACCGGTTCGTTGCCCACTTCGACTTCCTCGAGGACCAGTGGGACAAGGAGCGTCACTTCGCGCCGTCCCAGGATGAGTCGCTCGTGGAGATCTACAAGCGTGCCCGCCCGGGTGAGCCACCCACGCTCGAGTCGTCTCGTGCGTTCTTCCGCAACGCGTTCTTCGAGAACCGCCGCTACGACCTCAGCCGTGTCGGCCGTTACAAGCTGAACCGCAAGCTCGGCAATGAAGTGTCGCGCCTGCCCGAGCTGTTCGGGCTCGATGGCGATCTGCTCGACCTGCCAACCGACGACCAGGATGTCTTGAGCCGTTGCGAGGTCGTGGCGGCACTCAGCTACATGCTGCACCTCGTCAAGCAGGAGCCCGGCTACCGCCTCGACGACCAGGACCACTTCGCCAACCGCCGCATCCGCAGCGTTGGCGAACTGATCCAGAACCAGGTGCGCATCGGCCT
>WLMZ01000136.1 GCA_009726095.1 Actinomycetota bacterium | reverse complement strand
GAGGGCATCACCGGCCTGGTCGGTCTCGGCCTTGCCTCGTATATGTTGCTGGTCGTGCTGTGCCTGTGGTTCGGACGCGGTCGCCAGCAGGCATGGTTCGCCATCTCCATCATCGTGTCCGTCGTGGCGTTCTTCGGACAGGCATCGTTGTCCCGGTCCGTCTTCGGCGCCGAGCAGGCCGGTGCATCGCGTTACCTGTTCTTCTGCGGGGCGCTCACCTTCGTGATGCTCGGGGTCTCATGGGGCCGGCGGCAGCTCGATCACCGGGCATCGATCGTGGCAGCCGTGCTCGTCGTGCTCAGCCTCGCCAACAGCGCTGGCAGCCTGGTGACCGGCAGCTCGTACTACACCACCAAGATGGAGCTCTCACGTGGCCGGCTCGCCGTTGGCTTCGTTGCCGCGCAACGCGGTGTGCCGATGCTGGTTCCCGACCCCGACTGGGCACCCGACCTCTACGGCGACCGTTTGCAGGCCGTGCTCGACTGGTCGGGCAGCAACGATTTCATCGCCTCCGGCACGGTGTGTTTCGAGCACCGCCTCGCCGAGCTGACTGCGGCCGGCATCGACGCCCGTTCGCTGAGCCAACGAGATCAGGCTGCCCTGGTGCTGCTGCTCAACGAGCATGCACAGGGCTTCGGCGAGAACGCGCTGACCATCGGCGGGCTCATCACCATGGGTGCCGATGGAGGCAGCGGCAGCAAGGTGATCGACCAGTTCAAGGACGACTACGCGATGTTCGCCACCGAGTTGACCATGCCCACAGTGCTGCCGTCGCTGGCCCGCTGCGCCTGACCGTCCGGCCCGCGGCTGCCGAGCAGCAGCACCGCGCACAGAGCCGTGGCGAACGCAAGGTTGGCGGCGATCAGGATCATCGGGGCACTCGAGGGTTGCCATGGCAGCGTCCCGGTGAGCCAGATCTTGCCGTGTGCCCCAACGGTGAAGCGCCGCAGCATCTGCCAGAAGCCAAGGATCTCGGCACCGGCGAAGCAGATGCAGGCAGCGACGCGGACGGGGACGATGCATCGTGTCCGCCCGGGCTGATCGGTGTACTCGCCCCATCCGAACATGCCCAGCACACCGAGCCCGAGGAACAACGGCACCGAGTAACGGCCCTGCCAGATCAGGCCGGCCGTTGGTGCGCTGATGACGTTGACCACCACGGGCACCACGGCAAGGGCGGCGACGAGAGCCACGGCAGCGGCGATGAGCCGCCTGTTCCTGCTGAGCGCCACGCCAGCGAGCAGCAGCACGGTGAAGCATCCGTACAACGCGTACGCGCCATAGGGCAGGCCGGTGTCGAGCCAGCCGAGTACCCCCACGATCTGACGGGCGATCTCGGGTAACGCCCCGACGGTGTAGCGAATGACGTGCCAACGGGTCCAGTCCGATGCCACCCGACTGTCGTGCACCGTGGCGCCGGCGAACTTCGACCACGCCGCCAGGGCGACGATGGCGGCTGCCGTGGTGCCGAGCAGCGGAACAAGGAAACGCCGGTTGAGGAACCGCATCACGCCACGCCGCCCGAACAGACTGAGCACGACCGCCGTTGCGGAGCCCACGGCCAGCACAGCACCGAAGCGGGAGAGCAACACTGCGGCAAAGAGACCCCCGACCAGGAACCCACCCGTGGCCGTTGCGGCGCGTGGGTGGTCGGTCAACAGGCTCAGGGCCCACAGCAGCGCGAACGCGGCGATCTCGAAGCCGCTCGGCTGCACTCCCCCGGCGAGGAACAACGTGATCGGCGTGAGTGCCACGAGCAGCAACGGGGAGAAGCGGCGCCGACGCGAGGCGCGGACGAACATGAACGCCGCCGCGAACAGGACCGAGCACAACGCCGCGTTGACCAACCGATAGGCGACGATTCGGTTGGCGCCCCCGATCAGCCGGGCACCGCCACCGACGATGATGTACCAGAAGGGCGGCACGACGGCCGCCGTCGAGATCGCCGGCCCGCCGCTGCCGACCGCACAGTTCGCCGGTACCTCCGGATAGCCGAAGTAACAGTTGAGGCCCCGATAGTCGGGAAGCTGCGGTGTTCCCATCTCGGCCGGAACCCGGAACAGTCGGATGGTCGGGGCAAAGCCCTCGACGACGGTGCCCAGAGCCTCGCCGTGGGCCGTGCCGTATGCCTTGAACAGGTGAGCCGGCTCATCGGGTACGGCGAACCTCGGAGTCGCCACGGCCCACGTTCCCATCAGCGCCAGCAACAGCACGAACATCAACACGGGAACGCGCAGCGATCGGTACACGGTCTCGATGCCGCGCGTTCGTATCAACATGGGACAGAGCCTAGAACCGAAGCCCTGACATCAACTCGACCGATGCCGGGTGCGGCCAGCGCAGGACCAACGGGGCTTCAAGGATGCGCCCACACCCGGCCCTTTGTGTCGTTCGGCCCTACCGATGCCGCTCACGCCAAGCCCAGACTCGCACCCTAGGCACACGACCTTGGAGGCCGACCATGTTCCACTCCGTTTCTCGATTGCACCGCGGCTGGCTTCGCCTCGGTTCCGCGGTGGCGATGCTGTCGCTCGTGGCGGTGTCGTGCAGCAGCGATGCGTCCGACACAGCCGGCAGCATCGCCGGCACGACAGCACCCGCTGACGCAGCGACGACGACGACTCCAGCTTTCGCGACAGCGACGACAGCAGCAGCGACAGCCCCCACGACCGCTGGCACCGGGCCCGGGCCCGGGCAGCATGGCAATGGGCCGCTGACCGTCACCAGCGACGGGTCCTCGCACGTGCAGCACGAGCGCATGCAGGACGGACTTTCGGCGCTCCCGCTGGACAACCTGTCGACCGCCGACCGGGAGGGTCTGATCTACATGCGCGAGGAGGAGAAGCTGGCCCACGACGTGTACCAGGTCCTGGCCGACACTTGGAATCGTCCGATTTTCACCAACATCGCCACCGCCGAGGCAACGCACACCGATGCCGTGATGCTGCTGCTCTCACGCCACAGCATTCTGGATCCATCGGCCACAAGGCCTCCGGGCGAGTTTCAGAACGCAACGTTGCAGGGCCTGTACGGGCAATTCACCACTCGAGGAGCCGCGTCGTTGATCGAAGCACTACGGGTCGGGGCCGAGATCGAGGACCTGGACATCGCCGATCTTCGGGCCCGCGCCACCTCAACCGCCGACATCACCTTGGTCTACGACAACCTCGAGCTGGCCTCACGCAATCATCTTCGGGCGTTTGTCGCTGAGCTCGCGAAGCTCGGCGTGACCTATCAACCCGTGCATCTGCCCCAGGCCGACTACGACTCGATCATCGCTTCACCGATCGAGGGCTGATCGATCATCCGTCCCGGCGGCGTCGGCTAGGATCGCCGTGCTCGGATCCCCTCGGTCGGACGGTGCCAATGAATCCCGATCTCTCGCTGGTGATGAACGCCCACAACGAGGCCGGCTACATCCTGCGCACGCTGCGATCCACCGAGGAGGCGGCCCGCTTTGCCATCGCCCACGGTGATCGAATCGAGCTCACGGTCGTGCTCGACAGACCATCGGACGAGCTGCTCGACGTCATCAACCGTTACAGACCGACCATCTTCGATGGTTACCAGACCCTGACCGTCGATCATGGTTCTCTCGGGCTGTCTCGCAACGCGGGCATCAACGCATCGGGCGGAGAATACGTTGCGTTGTGTGATGCCGACGACCTCATCTCGTTCAACGCCTTCGACTCGTCGCTCATGACGGCGCGGCGAGAAGGACCATCCGCCGTGGTCACGCCCGAGTACCTGTTTGGTTTCGGCCGCAACCACGACATCTGCCGCTACGCCGACTCCGAGGTCGTCACGCCGCTGCGGTTCCTCACGCTGCACCCCTTCAACTCCCGCATTCTCGCCCGCCGGGAGTTGCTGCTCACTGTTCCCTTCACGGACGTGCCGCTGGGGTCAGGCCACGCCTATGAGGACTGGCTCCTGAACTGCGACCTGCTGGCCAGCGGCGCCCGACTGGTCGTGGCCCCAGGCACCATCTTGTTCCATCGCCGCCGGCTGCAGAGCCTCTCCGCAACGGCGACCACCATCTCGTCCCGGCAGATTCCGCCGAGTCGGCTCTTCGCCCCCGAGGTGTACCTCAGCGCTACTGCAGCTGCGATGAGTCGGGTTGCGCACAGCGTCACCGGGAGCGACGAGCCCGCCATCCCTCTCGCGGATTCCTCGTTTCTCAACACCGCTCTTTGCCGTGAGCTTCTCTACGCTGCGAATCACATCGATCCGGCGATCTCCCCGGGGCGCTACGCCTCGTCGCATTGGCAGGCAACCCGAGAATTTCCGGTGCAGGCTGGTGTTGAGTACTACCGGCTGTGCGAAGCAATCGGCTCCGCCGACACGATCACTGACATCGTGTTCGCCTCCCCTGAGATGCCAGTGATGCGAGCGGAACGCATCCGCGACGCGCTGCTGACCACCGCAAGCGAACGGGCCGCCACGCGGTTGCTGGTACTTGCGGAATCCAGCGGCGCGCTGGCGTTCTGGTCGGCACACCAGTCGGATCTCCCCCACGATTCGGTCCTGCTGGACGTGGGCGACACCGGCGGAATATTGACCCAGGATGATGCCGAGGTCCTGTGCCTGAAGCTGATCCAGGCAACTGCCCCATCGACGCGTGTCCATCTCGGCGACTCCTCGTTCGGGCGTCGCTTCTGGCTCAGGTTCGGTGCGCTCCTGGCCGACAAATGCTGCGTACTGCACCGAATGGGCCACCTCACGGAAGAGATCGACGGACGCCGCTTCGTGGTCGACGAGGACTTCGAGCTCATCTCCGATGCCCGCCATACCCTGTCGAAGATCATCGCCCACCACGGCCACGACATCGCCGCTGATCAGGCGCTCGTTGGCGTTGAGGACGACTTGTGGCAACTGGCACCGCCTCCGCTCGGTCACGGCCCGCAAGCAACCAGTGCAGCGGTGCCGTCCGCGGCATTGCTGCGATATCTCGAGGAGTTTGCTGCTGATGCACCCACCGGATGAAGTTGCTGGCCTCTGGGCGCGGCACGAGGAGGATCGACGCCAACTCCTGCTCTACGCGTCCCGTCTCGCCGAGTTGGAGACGGAACTCGGCGATTGGCAGGCCGTCCGAACAGGCCTGGAGCATCACATCGCCGAACAGCAGAGGCAGATTCAAGCCAACGAGCAGGCCCTCGACGAGTTGCAGCGTTGGCGCCACGCCGTCGAACGGTCGCGCATGTACGCCCTGCTCCGGCTACAGCTGTCGCTGTACGAGCTTGCGATCATCGGGCCTTTCCTGCGCCTGATTCGCCGCACACTCTCCCGTATCGCGCGGCCATACCGACGATATGTACCGGGGAACTGACAGCGCGCCGCCGGAGACCGCTGCTCAACCAAGGGGGTCTGAAGCGTGAGGAAGGTATTCGCCCGACTGTTCGGTGGATTCGGCAACCAGCTCGTCCAATACGCTGCGGCCGTGTCGCTCGTCGGAGACCGAGGCGTCCGGGTGCTCCCCACGCGGGCCAACCAACATCTCTCCCACGACGAGCGTGCCCCCGGCGGATGCTGGACGGTGCGCTCGGACCGACACGACGGTGGGTGCGAGCGCTGCGATACGCCCACGGTGACGACACCGTCGTTGTCGCGGGAGACGACCCCGAGCCCTGTTCTGCGTATGCCGGATCTCTGGCACACCGCGATCGACATGTCGTCAACCCGGCGGCGCTGCACGCAAACCTGGCGATCAGCGACTTCTGCACCATCGACGCGGCAACAGACATCGTGATGTCGAGCTCGACGTATTGCTGGTGGGCCACACGCGTCGGGATCCAAGAACGCCCATCGCCCATCGAAAGCACCCCACCGACGTGACCCTGCCAGCATTGGCTCTGAAGCCCCGGCGGCGGGCGCAGCTCACCGTTGCGCTCGCAGCCACAACGATCGCACTGGTCATCCTGTGCTCGCCGAAGCGCATCGTCGATGACACGTTCATCTCGCTGCGCGCCTCGTTCCATCTGATCCATGGCGATGGCCCGGTCTTCAACCTGCACGAGCGGGTCGAGGCGTTCAGCAACCTCCTGTGGACCGTCCTGATGGCGTTGCCGATCGGTCTGGGCCTGAGCCCGGCCTATGCAGCGGCTTACGGAGGAATCGCTCTCGGCATCGGGGCGACTACCAGAGCAGCACACCACACGGCACGCCATGGTGGCAGCCCAACGATCGCTCTCGGACTCGTGGCTCTGTGCCCGAGCTTCTGGTCGATGACCGCGATCGGGCTGGAGGGAGGGTTGTACGCGCTGCTCCTCGTCGAGGTGTACGGGGCCCTGCTCGATCGCCGAACGATGCGACTCGGGATCCTCGGCGGCCTGCTGTTCATGACCCGCGTCGAGTCGATCCTGCTCCTCGTCCCCGTGCTCGCCGTACTTGCGTTCGTCGACGACCCACGTGACCGCAGCGCCGAACCGACCCGAGCATCGATGCTGCGCACTGCGGGACCATGGGCGGGTATCGCAATCGTCGTGACCCTGGCGCGCCTTGCCTACTTTGGTGACGTCGTGCCAAACAGTGTTCGTGCCAAGTCTTCGGCGCTGAGCGACGTCACGGCTCTGGTCGACAACCTCGGACCCGGCCTTCGCTATCTACGCGGCTCGTTGCCAGCCATCGGCGCTGTGCTCGTGCTGCCGCTGGTCGGTGTCGCCCGACGCAGAACGCTGGCAGCCACATTCGGGGTCGCCGCATTCGCCGTGGCTGCTGCAGTCGCCGTCAGGAACGGTGGGGATTGGATGTCACATTTCAGGTTGCTGACGCCGTATGTTCCTCTCCTTGCTTCGTCGTCGGGCATCGTCGCCGCCACGCTGTGGAGGAGCCGAACCACACTCCGCCCCGCCGTACAACGGATCACGACGGCCGCCCTCGTGGCAGCGCTCACAGGGTTGTGCGCCACCGCACTGGCGCACAACCACTGGGCCTCGCCAACCCTTGCGATCAAGCTGCCGTATCAGGAGAACCGCGATCTCGCCGTAGCACTGCGAGATCACCTCGTCCCCGGCGACATCGTGACCGTCGAGGCCCTCGGCTACTTCTCCTACTACGCCCCCGATGCCTACGTCCACGACTTCCTTGGCCTGGCCGACCGCCACATCGCCGAATCGGGCAAACTGTCGCCACCGTGGGGCAGGCTGGACTATCGGTACACGATCGACGAAGTGAAGCCGACGGTGATCCTGCTGCACAGCGGATACGGCCACTTCCTGCAGATGATCGCCGTATCGTCGCAGGATCTGAGCACTGTCTATCGCCTGTATGCGCTCTGCCCCATTGCCGACCTCCGCCGACCGTTCTTCTTC
>WLMZ01000135.1 GCA_009726095.1 Actinomycetota bacterium | reverse complement strand
TGCTCGGGTATCGGCTCAACTACTTTGGCGAGCGGAGGGAACCCCGTTCCACCAAGGGAGGAATCACATGAAGCGTCCATTGCTCGTCACAATCATCTCGATACTGATGGTGATCACCGGTATCGGTCAATTCGTCTTCGGCTGCCTTGCCGTGGCCGGCCGGAACAACGCGACGTTCCTGCACGACGCCGGCGACATCAGCTCGTCGAAGGTCCTCATCGTGGGGATCGTGCTGCTGATCCTCGGCGCCGTCTCGATCCTGTTGGGAACCGGCCTGTCACGCGGCAGTCGGGCGGTGCGCGGTCTGGTCGGGCTGTTTGAGATCGTCAACATCGCCGGCGGCGTGTACGTCATCGTCGTCGCAAAGAGCAGTCGGGCTTCCGGTGTGGCAGCCATTGTCGGTGCTCTGGTGGTGCTGTACTTCCTGTTCGGCACAGACAAGGCCAAAGCCTTCTTCGCTCAGTGACCCCAGCGGTCTCGTTGAACGAAATGCTGGAAGTGTGCGCGCTGTTTGGGTGAACCGGCCGAGGTTTTGCATCAGCTCCCGCGGGTGATTGTTGGGACTTGATGATCGGTCCGAGTTCGAGCGCAGTAGTTGTGCTCGAGCTCGGCGGCCTGGACATCGCCGAGTTCGCTGTGCAGGCGCCGATCGTTGAACCGTTCGACCCAGCCGAGGGTGACGCACTCGACGTGCTCGCCGTTACACGACGGCCCGTGCTGGCGTCAGCGAACCACGCAGGGGAGGGGTCGACGAAGTCGAGCAAGCACCCGTCGTAGATGTCTTGCGGATCGCCGGCGCAAGATGCCCGGCGTGCGCCCATGCATCGCGCCCATCGGAGCTATCTGTCGCGGCAGATTCGCGGCACGACAGAGGTCCGACATGCAAGGAACGGGTCAGAAACTGTCTCTGACCCGCTCCTTCTCTGTGCGCCCCCTGGGTTTCGAACCCAGAACCTGCGGATTAAGAGTCCGAGAAGAATTGTCCAGAACGTGTTAGATAGTCCGCTGAGCTGGTGTTTCGTCGGGCCCTATCGTCCATCTGGTCCGCTGAAATCCAGTCTAGTAACCGTCGTTCGCCCCCGAGGTAGCCGCCAACAACCCACAATCTCCGGTTCTGCTTGCCGTCGACGCAGTAGTGAGTCCCACCCTCAATCCGTCTCGCCTGTTACGTTGTGGCTGTCTTCGATAGTTTGCCTGAGTGGAGGGCTGTGTCCGTCGTACCTTCTGTAGTTCTGGGTGATGAAGTCCTCAGAGCCTTTTCTCCCGAGGACATGTCTTTTGCCTTTCATCTGGCGACGAACGATCCACAGGCTTGGCGGTGGCGTTATCGGGGCGCTATCCCGACCCCGTCGGACTTTGAGAGAAACTTCTATGCTGATGTCGCCTCAGCTTTCGTGGTGGTCAATGCCTCAAATGAGGAACCACTTGGCATCGCCCTGATCTACAGCCTCAACATGCGGGACCAGCACGCTTACCTGGCCGTACAGCTTCGGACGAACGATGACACTGTAGGGCGCGGAGTCGCAACCACCTACCTCCTTGCACGGTACGCGTTCCGGTGTTAGCCGTTACGCCATCTCTATTTTGAGGTACCCGAATACAATCTGCCACAGTTCGGCTCAGCGATAGGATCCTTGTTGACAAGGGTAGGGATACTTCCAGAGTATGTCTACCACGACGGGCGATTCTTCGACTTCCATATCTTGAGGCTGGATCGCGCCACCCTCGATCGCCTAGAGCAGCCTGCGACAGCCCGCGGCTCCTTTAAGGAGTGGTTCCGCGAGGTTCGGCCCGAAATCACCAACCTTGACGAGCGAATAGATCTTGACAGCCTCGAAGTGGTCGAGCTTGTTGACCTGCTGAGTCTCGCGCGAGATACTGAGATTGTTCTTGAGGCCGTACAGCAGTTGCAGACTTGGCGTCATGTGGCTGAGATGTGGGAGGACCGCTCGTGAAGACCGTTCATCGAATCAAGATAGTCCGATCCAGCGCAGCGTTCGCTCTCGCTTCCACAGGGGTCGTCGTCGCATCGAGTTCAAGTCGTGTGGATGCCGCGGGCTGTAGTTTGCCGAAGGGTAACCAAGTGTTTATTCAACGTGCACCGATAGTGGCTGATCGACTCGGGGTCATGGGCCGGATTCGTCGTGGGCCCATCACATTCTCTACTCCGGGCTGCAACTACGACTTCGGTGACCCGGTGGTCTACACGGTGCACATGCGTGCGGTGAACAACCCCGATGTCATACAGACCGAGGTTGGCTTCAGCCAACGGCTCAATAGCGATGGGCGTCGCTTCTTCAAATCGTTTGCCGAGTTCCAGCCCAGAAATGCGGGTACCATCTACCATAACTTTCGGGATCCGAATCTTGACCCTAATGGTGGCGGGTTCGGAACAGCACCTTGTACCCAGTCAGTCGACGTGACGAAGTTCACCACGTTCAAGGTTGTTCAGTTCGCTGAAACGGCGGCCGGAAGCAATTTCTGGAAGTGGCGCTCTCTTATAGACTGCGAGAACGGCTTGGGGCTCCTTGTGCTCGATGAGTTTCAGGCTAAGGGTTTTAAGGTCGGGCAGGCCATGTCGGAGTACGAAGTTAAGAACTCGGGAGTTGAGTACACCGGCCAGTTTGACGCTCTGTATGCCAAGAGTCCCGCGAGCGGGAATCCGTTCGAGGTATGGCCGGATCTGGCCTGTGGAGAAAAAAGAACTGGGGAGTACTGGTCTAGGTGGGACGTCAAGATCAGTGGCCAGGCGTGGAAGCTTGACACAACGGGAACCGCTATATGTCCATGACAAGACGGTTTTCGGCATGTTGCATTCTAATGTCCTTGACGTTGGTTGGATGTTCGGGTGAGAACCAAAGAGGTCAATCTCCTGCGAGCGTGTCTGCCCAACCACTTGTCAGCGACGCGCCGGTTGACTCGCTGAACCAAGACGAGTCCGACGAAGCGGGGGCTAACGAAGTATCACCATTGGAGGGCCAATGGGATTTTCTTCGCAATGATCTGCCCGATTTAGGTTCGTTCCAAGAGCTGGTAAAGGTGGTCACCGCGACTGCGACGGCCTCGGGCGTCTCGGCGACGTTGCTCGACCCTTCTTCCGCCGACGAAAGTTGGTCCTACAAGTTCGACGGCCGCCAAGTTATCTTTGTATCAAACGAACTGATGGTGATCGAGACCCTGGCACCCATTGGCTCCAAATCGATCACCGACGATCTGAGGGCGAGCGGCTGGACGGTCGAAGTTGTCAAGGTCGCCCGCGCGGATGGAGAATGCGGTGCATTTGCCGATCAACAAGTGAGCTTTCTGCAATGTAGACACAATCAAACGGACGTCCTACTCGTGCAACCCGTCGGAGCATCGAGTGACAGGCTAGTCACGGTTGCTCAGCGGACCATGGGCAACAGTACGAGTGTTGGACCCGCCGCAGGCCAGACTTCGGCTCCCGGCCTCCACATCCCCGACGCCTTCGCTGACGCACTGTTGCCGTTCCCGCTGAGCAAGAACGAGCCCTTGGGCCAACTGGCCTCCCAATACGATGATCCCAGCAAGGCGATTCAAGCCGTGCGCGAACTCGTCAAGTCTGCTGGGATCAAACTGACGGGCTTCGACATAGGTTGGATGGACCACAGCGGCGGCGTGTATCTCGGCGGTCAGAGTTTGGTGGTGGTCGGACCAGAGATTGTTGCGGTGCAATCGCTTGGAGCGATGACCGAGAACTTCATCGAGCGTCAGATCTCGTCCTTACCTGACGGCGTAAAGGCCCAACGCGTTCAGAGTGGTGGCATGCCGTGCGTGACAGTGGTCTCTAGTGTCAGGGCGAGCCTTGTTTGTACCGCGCCGAGTCTGACACTCACTCTGATTTCCGCTGTGGGATCTGACAATGGGTCGCTGGCACTGTCCGTTCTCTTTGACACCACCGAGAAGCTGTCAGCGCTCCCAGTTCAATTTCCTTGATCCCGTCCGTGTGGCCAGCTCCGAATGCATGCTGAGACTGGTCACCACTGAGGATGTGATCGCGCGGTCCACGGACATGTCGTCGAAGTGACTCGGCGGGTCAATCCTGATCGTGGTAGGTGAGTCGGGAGCGCTGTTTGCCGACAGTCCCATCTGCGCCTATCTGTAGATATTCCGGTGGTTTGTCAGTCGATGGACATTTCCGGTCCGGGGGAGCGTTCGATGCCAGGGTCGACGCGGCGGACGATCGCGGCTGTGGTCGGGTCTTGGAACAGTGCGGTGCGGAGGGCGAGGTATTCGGGGATGGTGTCGTTGGCGACGAAGAGGCGAGCATTCATTTCTTTGGTTCGGTCCGGCGTGAGTTGGTGGCCGTTGGCCCACTGGCGCCACGTGTCGAGGGCGTCGACCCGGTCTTGGAGGATGCCGATCGTTTCCGGGTTGGCGCGCCACTGGCCGTACATCTGCTGGCGGGATTGTTCGTCGCGCAGATCGCGCAGTCCCGAGGTGGCCCGCGCGGTGAGGTTCTGAGCGGGTTTGGCATCGGTGACAGCTTGATCTCGTGTGATGGTCGCGGTTTGGATGTCGTGTTCGGCAATTGTGAGTGCGGGTTTCAGAACGCGTCGGTCGCGTCGCTTTGCGGTGGCGAGTCGCTCGGCGAGCAGGTGTCGGTGATCCTTGGCTGATGTCAGCGTTTTCTCGGCGGTGGTGACCGCGTCGGTGAATGGTCGTGCGTAATGCTCGACTGCTTGCAGTTGGCGTTGCGCATCCGTGATCTGTCGGTCGAGGTTCTTCGCGCGGCGTTGTTCGTCTCTGTAGTTGTCGCGTGCTTGGTCGAGGTGTTGGACGGTGTCGGCGCGGAGGGTGTCGAACCATTCCGGGATCTGACAGCGCGGGTGAATGTGGTGGTCTTGTGTTGCGAGGATGCGGCGTTGGGTGGTCGCAGGGACGTCAGCGCGGTCGATGGTGAGGACGGCGTCGAGGATGTCGCGTGCCTCGCTGATGTCATGGGTTTCGGTGATCACGCATACGGTGTTGTCTTGGCGGCCGCGGGTCATAGCGACGTACAGGTTGCGGCAGGTCGTTGCCCGGGAAGCGAGTTCGAGGCCGGCGGTGACAGTGTCGGATTGTGTGCCCATCTCGGTCGCGGCGTAGCCGAGGCGGACGTGGTCTCGGACGTAGTCGGCTGGCAGAGTGATCTGTCCATGTCCGCCCAGTGGGGCGACGGTGAGATCGCCGTTGTCGTGAGTCTCTGCGACAGTCCAGAGGTCGCGGTTGCGAACCCGTTCGCCGCTGGTGGTGATGAGGTGGCGGCGGTTTCGGCGGGTCGCGACAATGTCTCCGACGTACGCGGACTCGCCAGCACCAATCGACACAGGGCAGGCCGGGTCGAGTTGTTCGTGGTCGTGGCGGGCGGACTGGACGCGGTCGTTGATCAGATCGACCTGCTGATTGGTGGACGCCATGATCGCCGTCGTCTCACCGTCTGCGTGACGCGTAAGCCATTGGTCCGCGAAGTGATCGAGATGTTCATCGAGGGTGCCGGCCCGGATCCGGCCGTGCTGCTCGTAGAGGTCGAGGGCTCGAGGGTCGCCTTGGCGTAACAGGAGCGAGGCGTGGGCTTCCCAGGGTTGTTCGAACCGGTGGATCCGTTCGAGTTCGATCGTGCGTCCCGTGTTGCACAGTTCGGCGAACATGCCGCCGCGTCCGACGGCTTGCAGCTGACGCGGGTCACCAATCAAGGCGAGCCGCCAATCGTTGGCGGTGGCGAGTTCGGTGAGCCGGTGCAGGCTGGGTGTGCCCAACATGCTTGCCTCATCAACGATCAACGTCGTGCCTCGGGGGAGTCGCCACTCGTCGTCGGGTGCCCGATCAGGTTGACCCCATTCGTGGACAAGTTTGGCGACCGTGTCGCAACGCATTCCCGTCTCGCGTTCCAATGTGCGGGCTGCTTTCGCTGTTGGGGACACGCCGTACATGTCGCGGCCTTGGACGCGTAGATCACTGACCGCGGCGCGCAGCATCGTCGTTTTCCCGGTCCCGGCGGGACCGATCACGAGCACGAGACGGTCCTGCCAGGCGACCGCCGCCGCGGCGTCGCGTTGCAACACATCTAACCCTGATTGGTCATGAGAATTCGGGTGGCGGGGTTGGGGTGATTGTTTCGGTGTGATCGGTGCGCTGCGGCGTCGGGCATGTTGGTGTTGGGGTGCGCGGGGTCATCGTCAACGTTGAAGCGGTCGGTGCTGACGGTGTCGGGGCGCGTGGGGTGAAGGTGGTGTCGTCGTGAACGGTGCTCGTGGCCGCTGTCAGCAGATGGCGGTGATGTGTCGATGCGCGTCGAGCAGATCGGTGGTGGTGGGCCAGCCATCGATGATGCGGATGATGTCGCGTCCGGCGCGGCGCACGATGCGTGCGGGTGTGTGCCACATGCTCCAACGCAACCGTTTCGGTTCCGCGGTTGCGAGTTCACCGGTGCAGCAGAGTTGTTGAAACCAGCGCACGAGGTCAGCTCCGAGGCAGACGAGTTGCATCCAGGCGCGGTTGGCGTCGAGGTTGGTGAACGGGAACCGTTCGAGCCCGGAGTCCTTCAAGCGTTTGATGTGGTCTTCGACGTGAGCGTGGTCACGCATGTGCGCGTCGAGCTCGACGGGGCTGCCGTCGGCGTCGGTGTAGTGACCCCAGTATCGGTAGCACAACGACGGGAACAACGATCGTTGCGCGCCTTGGTGAAGGTGTTCGCGACGCACGATCAGTCGGGTCCCGGCCGGCCAACGCGAAAGGTCAACGAGGTCGGTGATCTCCGCGACATGGGAGCGTTGCGCCGGGTCGCCGCTGCGTCGCCGTGCCGGTTGCCAACGTTTGTTGTCGTGTTGGATGCGGCTGATTCCCTTGTGAATGCTGGCGTTCGAGCGGGCCACGACCGCGAACCCGATGTTGCGGGAACGGCATCCGGCAACGAATCGGGTCGAGCACCCGGCCGAGTCGGTGCGGACCTGCACCCGCCTTCGAACCATCGATTTCTCATCGCCCGGGTGGTGACCAACGGCGATCTCAGCGGGCAGTTGAGCGACCGCAGCGTCGAGGACGCTGAAGTGATCGGCCACAGTGTTCGCGGCGGCGCTGCCCGGACGCAACATGGCGGCGAGTGCTTCGCCGGTCGCGTCCGCGAAACAGAACAACGGATGGAACCCGAACCCGCCCTTGTAGTTCGGTCCCGTCCCGGCCTTGTTCTCCGAGTGGATCTGGACCAGCGACGCGTCGATGTCCAACACCACCATTCCGGTCCCGGTCGTCGCGGCCATCCGCCGCCACACCTGGGCGCGTGTCACCGCTGCTTGCGCGGCGAGATCCGCGAGCACGCTCGGGGTGATCGCGCGCATCGTTCGATACAGCGTCGAGTCCGACGCCACCGCACCAAACAGACGCGACTGCGGGGCGAGGAACTCGATGTCCGAACACGCTTCACCACCAGCGGCGAGCATCAACATCGTGTGTGTCAACACCGTGCCCCGGTCATGCAATGGGGCACGCTCACCCGACCACGGGATCGCCGTCGACAACGACGCGCCAAGCCCGATCCGATCAGCGAAACGGCCCAACGCATGCAGCCCCGCGTGGGCCACGACCTGGGTTCCGCCGGCTTCCACGCCGACGTTCATCACACTGTTACGGTTCACTTCGCGAGTGCCCTCCTGATCGGCATTTCCTGCTCTGTCGCAAGAACAAGAAAAGCAGGTCAGGAGGGCCGCAACGCGGATACGCGACTCAGCCCACCTCAGACTCGTGAAGAATCAGGGCTA
>WLMZ01000134.1 GCA_009726095.1 Actinomycetota bacterium | reverse complement strand
GTCGTTGGTCACCACAGTGGCCGTCGGGTTGGCCAACGCGCCCTCGAACGCCGCCGACCATTCGCTGACCCGCACGGCTCCACCCAGCAGCGTGTCGAGCAACGCTTCGATCTCGGCCCGATTGCCGTGCGCGTGGGCACGAACATGGGCGCGGATGGGTTCGCCAATAGGCGGCGTGGCGGCGAGCACCGGGGCCGCCCCCAATGCAATGACAGCTCCCGACGTCTTCGATGTGCGGAGCGACTCGAGGGCACGTCGCGCTGCGGCGGGGTTGGCCACGACAACGGCCAACAGGGCCTCGCCCATCGCTGCTTCCGCAGCGGCCTCCCAGCCTGCATCGATCTCGACCAATTCCAGCAGGGTCCCCACGACGCCATCCAGGCCAGCGAGCCGCTCGGCTCCGGCTCTGGCCCGGGCGCTGTCGAGCGCCATCTGCAGTGCATCGGCGCGGGCTCGCCAACGCGACAGTTCTTCGGCGGCCACCTGACGACCGGCGCCCAGCGCCTCGGCAGCAGCATCAGCGGACAGCCGACGGCTCTCGGCGGTCTCCACCTCGGCAACCAGCGGCGCCTCGACCTCTTGCGACTGTTCGCAGTCGGCCTTCAGCCGTTCGGTGTCAGCCTCGAGCCGATCGATGCGCTGGCGGAGGGCGTCGAGACGGGCGGACTGACGCCGGAATTCGCCCTCACCGCGTTCGAGCCCAGCGTGCAACGAGCGCAGCTCGCCGCGCACCTCGGCCGCAGCGCTGGCGGCGGTGGCCGCCGACGATGCTCCCTGCAGCACGGTCATGGTCTCGCGGCGCTCGGACTGGAAGGCTTCCTCCTCGGCCGCGAGTGCCTCGGCCGCAGGGGCGAGCTCAGTAAGTTCGGCACCGACCGTCTCGAGCTCGGCAGTGAACCGGGCAGCGTCGTTTTCCAGGTTCGCCACGACGCCTGCGTCCATCAGCTGGCCCCGGTCGCGCTCCATCGATCGGCGTCGCTCGACCAGCACCGCCGCAAGGCCACGGGCACGTTCACGCAGTTGCTCCACCCGCACCAACTCGTCGCTGATATCGGTATCGCCCCGCGCGGTCAGTTCGGCCTCGGCGGACAACACATCGGTATCGAGCCGGGCAAGTTCGGTTCGCAGCGCCTTCTCGGCGTCGCCGCTCACGATCTTGTCGCGCGCCAGCGTGGTGAGCCGGGTACGCAGCGAGCCGATCTCACGACCGGCCAGGAACACTTTGAGCGCCTGCAGTTCGCCAATCAGGTCGCCGTGACGGCGCGCCGCTTCGGCTTGACGCTCGAGCGGGCGCAGTTGCCGTCGGACCTCTCGCAGCAGATCCTGGACGCGCAGCAAGCTGGCCTCGGTGGCATCGAGGCGCCGCTCGGCTTTCTCCTTGCGTCGCCGGTACTTCAGCACACCGGCGGCTTCTTCGATGATCGCTCGTCGATCCTCGGGCCGAGCATTCAACACTGCGTCGATCTGACCCTGGCTGACGATCACGTGTTGCTGACGGCCGACCCCGGCATCGCTGAGCAACTCCTGCACGTCGAGCAGGCGGCAGGCAATGCCGTTGATCGCGTATTCGCTCTCGCCGGTACGGAACAGCGTGCGGCTGATGGTGACCTCAGAGAACTCGATGGGCAGCAGGCCAGCAGCGTTGTCGAGGGTGAGCATCACCTCGGCGCGACCAAGCGCCGGCCGCTTGGCGGTGCCGGCAAAGATGACGTCGTCCATCTTCTGGCTGCGCACAGCACTGGGCGCCTGTGCGCCCAGAACCCAGGCAATGGCGTCGACAACGTTGGATTTGCCCGAGCCGTTGGGACCGACCACAACCGTCACGCCCGGTTCGAGCTGCATCACGGTGGTGTCGGCGAACGACTTGAAGCCTTTGAGGGTCAATGCTTTGAGGAACACGGCATGACGAGGCTAGTGCATGCAGGTTCGGTTCACCTCGCCCGCTATTTCTGGCAGCGCGGGCAAAACGATGTGGATCGACCGGCCGACATCACCCGGCGGATCACTGAACGACCACAGGTGATGCAGGGCTGCCCTTCGCGGTCATAGACCCGGTGCGACACCTGAAACCAACCGCCCTGGCCGCCGATGTCGACGTACTGGGTATCGCGCAGGGTCGACCCGCCCGCCTCGATCGCGGCGCGCAGCGTGTCCCCGATCGCAGCGTGCAGCCGAGAGATCTCTGCGGTGGTCAGCGAATCACTGCGCCGATCGGGTCGCAGCCGAGACGCATGCAGGATCTCGTCGGCATAGATGTTGCCGATGCCGGCGACAACGCCCTGGTCGAGCAGCATCGCCTTGATCTGACGCGACCGCCCGAGCACCAGAGTCGCCAACTGCGCCCGGGTCAACCCATCGGCGATGGGGTCGATGCCCATCCGCGCCAGCTCCGGCATCTCCACCTCGGCATTGTCCGGGTCGAACACCACCACCTCGCCGAACGTGCGCGGATCCACGAACCGCAACTCCTCGCGCGGTTGGCCGGCGAGGTGCAGCACCACATGGGTATGCGCAAGCCGCGGAGCGTCCACCGGGTCGATCAGCACCCGTCCGCTCATGCGCAGGTGGATCATCATCGAATCGCCGGTGTCCAGCGGCAGGATCAGGTACTTCCCGCGTCGTTGGGCGGCCAGTGCCGTGGCACCGGTGAGCCCATCGATCACCGCCAGGCGCGAAGTGCGCCGCACCGTGCGTTCTCGGCCGACCTCGACCCGCTCGATCAGCCTGCCGACGAAGCGCTGCTCCAGGCCACGCCGCACCGTCTCCACCTCGGGGAGCTCGGGCATCAGTCGTTGTCCGCAGCCAGGCTGTCGCAGGCAACCATCGCCGCCACCTGCTCGGCCTGCTTCTTCGAGCTGCCCTCGCCCTCGCCCCACGGCCGGCCGGCGATCAGCACGGTGGCGTAGAAGTGCTTGGCGTGGTCAGGGCCTTCCTCGCGCAGCACGTACACAGGCGCCGCGTCAAACTCACGTACCGCGAGCTCTTGCAGGAGCGTCTTGTAATCGAGACGGTGTAGCTGTTGTACGGCCTGACGGAGCCGTTCACCGATGACCCGCTCGACGAATGCATACGCCGCTGTGGTCCCGGCGTCCAGGTAGATCGCCCCGAGCACGGCCTCGAACGCGTCGCTCAGGATCGACGGCTTCGAGCGACCACCGGCCGCCGATTCGCCCTTACCCAGCAGCAGGCATGACCCGATATCGAGCCCAGCGGCAACGTCGGCCAGCGCTGCAGCGTTGACCACGCTCTTGCGCAGATCGGTGAGCTTGCCCTCGGGCAGGTCGCTGAAGTGCCGAAAGGCGAGATCGGCCACCACCCATCCGAGCACGGCGTCGCCGAGGAACTCGAGGCGTTCGTTCGATGCCTCCTGCCCGGAGACCTCGGCGCACCACGAACGATGGGCCATCGCCCGACGCAACAGGCTCTGGTCAGCAAACGTATGCCCAAGCCGTGCGCTGAGATCGTCGAGGTTGCCCCGCTGGGGTTCAGGCCCGGATCGATCGGACACGCGGGCCCGATTCAGCTCTGCTGGACGCGGGAGTACACGTAATCGACGGCATCGCGGACCGTCTTGAGGTCTTCGAGATCCTCGTCCTCGATACGCAACTCCACGCCGCGCTCGGCGAGCTCCTCTTCCAGGGCCTCGACCAGTTCGATCAGGGCCAGCGAGTCGGCCTCGAGATCGTCGCCGAAGGATTGTCCCTCAGCAATGGTCGAAGGCTCGCGTTCGAGAATCTCAGCAAGGTTGTCGCGGACGATCGCGAAAACGGCTTGGCGGTCGAGGGGACCGGACGCGGCGTTGGATTCTGCGGACACGGTGTGGTTCTCCCGGCTTTCAGGCGCACGAGCGCCTCGATGTCGTGTTCAGGTGCCACGGCTGCAGCGCAACCGTGTGCGGAGCAAGACTACGCGTTCGCGGCGATGGCGGCGCGTATCTCGTCGACCATGCCGGCGTTCACCATCTCGTGGGCGACCTTGATGGCGTTGACCATGGCCTTCGCACTGGTGGAACCATGCGAGATGATGCAGACGCCATCAACACCAAGCAAGATCGCCCCACCGTAGGTCTCGGGGTCGAGCGACGCATACAGCGGCAGCAGTGCGGGCAGCAGCGCATCGGCGTGCGGCTTGTAGGACTCGTCGCTGGCGAACGCTGCGAACAGCGCCTTCACGACCGTGCGTAACGCTCCTTCGAGGGTCTTCAGCACGACGTTTCCGGTGAAACCATCGGTGACCACCACGTCGACGGCGTCGGTCATGATGTCGCGGCCCTCGACGTTGCCGATGAAGTTGATACCCGGGGCCACCGACAGCAGGCCGAAGGCCTCCTTACGCAGCGTGTCACCCTTGCCCGGTTCCTCGCCGATGGACAACAGGCCCACCTTCGGGTTGGCCACACCGAAACGATGGCGGCTGTACACGCTACCCATCTGGGCGAACTGCACCAGCCAGTCGGGCTGTACCTCGGAGTTGGCGCCGGCATCGAGCAGCACCGTCGGGATGGATCCGGGCACGGGGATGGGCGTTGCGATGGCGGGGCGGTTGACGCCCTTGATCCGGCCCATGCGTAACAGCGCCGAGGCCATGGTGGCACCGGTGTTGCCGGCAGAGATCATCGCGCTGGCCTTGCCATCGCGCACTGCCTCGGCGGCCCGCACCAGGGTGGAGTCCTTCTTGCGCCGCACGCCCTGAGCGGGGTCGTCGTGCATCTCGATGACCTCGCTGGCCACGATGAGATCCAGATCGCCGCGACCCTCGAGGTCAGCGGGCCCCACGAGCACAACGGGATAACCCAACGCAGCGGCCTGCAGCGCACCGGCAAGGATCTCACCAGGAGCGTGGTCGCCTCCCATGGCGTCAACAGCAATGGGGAGCATGGACGCTACGACTGGCCCTGTGGAAAAATGAGTGGCTGAATCAGCCGACGTCGACAACGACGCGGTTCTTGTACCAACCGCAGGTGGGGCACACCGTGTGAGGCAGTTTGGCCGCAGCGCAGCGCGGGCAGTTGCTCCGCGGCGGTGCGCTCAGACGCCAAGACCCAGCACGGTGGCTGTGGGTCTTCATCTTCGACTTTTTCTTCTTGGGAACGGCCATTACAGGTCTCCACTCACTTAAATCAGCCGTCGGAGTTTAGCGGCTCAGATCTCATTTCCGCCAAGCTGCTCTTTGAGTTGATCAAGAACTGCCCATTGCGAGGCGACCACGGGGGCCGCACAGCCGCACAGCACCTGGTTCGAATCGGCGCCGCACACCGGGCACAGCCCGGCGCAGTCGGGCCGGCACAGCGGGGAATCCGGCGCGTCGAGGAGCGCCAACTCGCGTGCCATCGGTGACAGGTCGAGTTGGTTGTCGACGATCTCGAACGCCTCGGGGTTGGTGACCACGGTTTGATAGAGCTCATCGACATCACACACCGCCACCTCGGCGAGCGGCTTCAGGCAACGCCGGCACTGGCCGTGCCACGGCACCGAGATCGAGCCCACCACCACGATGCCATCGTTGAGGCTCTCGAGACGCAAGTGCACCTCGATCGCATCGTCGGGGGTGAACCGATTGTCGGCCAGACCAAGTTCAGCCGCCGTCAGGGTGCAATCGAGCAACCTCTCGGTACCGGGGCGGCGGAGCAGCTCAGCGGCGTTGAACGCGAGGAGACGGGCCATGATCAGCGGTCCTGGTCGAAGAACCCCTTGGTGGGATCTTCCTCGTCGATGACCGGTTGGTCCTTGTGGGCGCCGATGGAAAGCCGCGAACGGCCGGCATGAACGGTCTTGCCCAGCTTGTCGAGCAAGATCTCGAAGCTTCCGAGACGCTGGTCGAGGAAGTCCTCGGTCTCGTGACGAAGGCGACGGGAGTCGGTCTCGGCCGCCTCGATGATCTGGCGGGCACGTTGCTCGGCGGCGCGCACGACCTCGGTGCGCTGCACCATGCGTTCGGCCTGCACGCGTGCTGCCTCGAGCAACTCATCGGCCTCGCGACGCGTCTTGGCCACGAACTCCTGGCGCTCCTTGAGCATCCAACGTGCCTGACGAAGTTCCTCGGGCAACCGCTCGAGCGCAGATTCGAGCAGCTCGTTGATCTCGTCGCGGTCGATTCGCGGCGATGACGACAACGGCATGGTGGGAGCGGTGGCGATGATGTCGGCCGCACGGCGCACCATGGTCTCTGCATCGCCGACCTGTCCCGCACGCGAATACCCGTCGGTGTCGTCGTCGATGTCTTCGAACTGCTCTTCGTAACGGTCGTCGTAGCTCATGATGTCCTCCCTGAGGAACGTGGCGCAGATGGGAAGATGCGGGCGAGCTCGTGGGCCACGGGCGCAGGCACCAGGTGCGAGACATCGCCACCGTACTGGGCGATCTCACGGATGAAACGGCTGCTGATGAACACCTGATCGGGCCGGCACGGCACGTATACGGTACGTACTCCGGAGACGGAGTGGTTGGTATGAGCCATCTGCTGCTCGATCTCGAAGTCGCCAGCGTTACGCAGACCCTTCAGGATGAAGTCGGTGCCGAACTCAGCGGACGCATCGACCGCCAGACCA
Source organism: Actinomycetota bacterium (assembly GCA_009726095.1). Taxonomy (GTDB): domain Bacteria; phylum Actinomycetota; class Acidimicrobiia; order Acidimicrobiales; family Ilumatobacteraceae; genus WLMZ01. The sequence goes on along the minus strand of WLMZ01000134.1, from coordinate 1,242 downwards.
TGGAACCGCTCGACCCGCACGCCGGGCAGGTGCGCCAGGCTCGCCCGCATCATCGACATCCGCTCGTCGATGGTGAACACGCCACTGGGTTTGGAGGGATTGTGCAGCGCCACCACCACGACCTGACCGAACAATTCGAGGCCCTGCTCGACGATGTCGAGGTGGCCGAGATGCAACGGGTCGAAGCTGCCCGGGTACAGCACGCTGGTGGTTGATCCGTTCATGGACCCTTACGGTAACCGTTCCAGCATGGTGATGACGGTGCGCCCGTAACGCTTGGTGCGCAGGACCTGCCATCCCTCAACCGCATCGACCTCTCGATCGGACTCGGCCACGACCAGACCGGCGCGAAGGAAGTGCAACAGCCCGTCCCAATTGGTGAACGTGTACGGCGGATCGATGAAAGCAATGTCGACGCCGGTGAGGCCCGGCGCATAGGCCATCACATCGGTTGCAGCTACCTGTGCCCTCGCTTCGACGCCGAGCGCTTTCAGGTTGGCGCGCAGTGCGAGCAGGGCGCTGCGGTCCCGCTCGACGAAGACGCATGTCTCGGCGCCACGTGAGAGCGCCTCGATGCCCAGGGCGCCGCAGCCTGCGTACAGGTCGGCGACCGTCGCACCCTCGAGAACGCCCATGGAGCCGATCGAGTTGAAGACCGCCTGACGCACCTTGTCGGTGGTGGGTCTGGTGGACAGGCCATCTGGCGTGACCAGTTTACGTCCACCGAATTCGCCCGCAATCACTCGCATTCCCGCAAGACTACGGCTGATGCCCGATTCTGCGTTGTCTCCCGAATACGAGATCGTCTGCGTCGACTGCGGCGGACGGTGCTTTCTGCTCACCCAACCACCCGAGGACGGCCGCTGGTACCCGGGCGACTTCGTCTCGTATCGCTGTCAGGACTGCCGCGATCGGTGGGACCTCGTGCTGCCCGACGCACTCGACAACCAGCCCGACTGAACTGGCCCCACCCCCAGCTGCCGTTGTGCGCATCTGGATCTGGTGTCGGTGGCGGGGTTCACCACAATCACAACCATTCATCAACTTCATCGGAGTGTGTGCGCTTTGGAAGCGGGTCCGGTGATTTTGTGCCGACACATCCCCTTTGTCGGCGAAAACCTCGTTGGCGGTGCACTGCGGTGCTGATGCAGCCAGGAGCGTTTGGTGCGAGCAGGTTTGAAGCGGTTGTTGAGGCGTGATGCCGGGTTCACGTTGACCGAACTCGCCGTGGCGATGGTGGTC
>WLMZ01000133.1 GCA_009726095.1 Actinomycetota bacterium | reverse complement strand
TGCGCCGGAAACCAGACCGACGCCCAGCGAACCCTCGGCCGTGGGGCGCAACTCGCCGAAATTGCGCAAGACCTCGCGCGCCCGGTCGATCTCGCCCGCCGGCACCTGCACCACCAGCGTTGGCGCGCCGACCTGGGCCTTCAACGCACGCGGTTCGCCCTGACGAACGATCTTGCCATGATCGATGATGGCGATGCGGTCGGCGAGTTGATCGGCCTCTTCGAGGTACTGCGTGGTGAGCAACACCGTGGTGCCCTCGGCGTTGAGCCGACGGACCTCTTCCCACAGGGCGAGGCGGCTCATCGGGTCAAGGCCGGTGGTGGGTTCGTCGAGGAACAACACGGTGGGCTGGTGGATGAGCGACAGCGCCAGGTCGAGGCGGCGACGCATGCCGCCCGAATACGTGCCGACACGCCGTGCGGCAGCGCCGGTGAGGCCGACGCGCTCGAGCAGGTCGTCGCTGCGGCTCTTCACATGTGACTTCGGGATGCCGTAGAGCACGGCCTGGAGCGCCAGCAGTTCGTGACCGGTCATCAGCGGATCGATGGCAGCGTCCTGCAGTGCCACGCCGATTCGGCGCCGCACCTGGTCGGCATCTTTGACCACGTCGAAGCCAGCCACGTACGCGGTGCCCGCTGTGGGCCGCAGCAGGGTGGTGAGCATGCGTACGGTGGTGCTCTTGCCGGCACCGTTCGGGCCGAGGAAGCCGAACACCTCACCGGCGTTCACCTGCAGGTCGACGCCATCGACGGCTTTGACATCGCCGAAGTGGCGCATGAGGCCCTCGGCGTAGATGGGGAACTCGTTGCGGAACGGTGCGTCAGGCATTGTGCTCATTGTGCCTGATGAGCGACACAATCCCGACCGGTGTGACGCAGACCCGGACGTTTCTGCCGTTGCCGGGCGGGTCGTCAGCGCGTGGCGGCCGGGGGCTGGAAACGAACGGCGAACGCCTGAGTGAGGCGATCGAGCATCATCGCCATCAGGGCCAGCGCAATGGCCACCTCGAACCCCTTGCCAACGTGGTTGCCGGTGAACGCATCGACCACCTCGTAGCCGAGGGCGCCGCCGCCCGTGAGCCCGGCGATGATCACCATCGACACCGTGATGAGCAGCACCTGGTTGAGCGCAACGATGAGCGCCGGGAGCGACAGTGGAATGCGGATGCCGAACATCACCTGGCGGGGGGTGGCCCCGAACACGGTGGCGGCCTCGATCGCTGATTCGGGCACGGCCTTGATGCCCAGTGCGGTCACACGGATACCCGGGGCGATGGCGTAGAGCACCGAGGCGATGATGCCGCCGGGGACCATGCTGACACCGATCAGGTAGACGAAGATGATCGCGTAGATCAACGAGGGCACGGTCTGTAGTGCATCAAGAACGGGCAACAGCACCCGTTCCACCCTGGGCCGCCGACCGGCCCAGATGCCCAGCGGCACCGCGATGAGCGTTGCGATGATGGAGGCGAGCAGCACCTGGACGGTGGTCTGCAGCGCAGGTGTCCAGAAGCCGGTGAGGCCGATGATCACCCCGCTGGTTGCGCAGAACCCAGCGAGGCCCCATCCCTTCAGCCACAGGCCCAGAGCGGCCCCGGCGAGGATGATCACCGGCCAGGCGAGGGCGTTGGTGAAGAAGTCGGCGAGACGCAGGTACACGTCGGCGACGAAGTGATCGTTGACCCAGGCGATCTGATGGCGGAAGGTGTCGCGTGCCCATGTGAGGAAGTGATCGAATGGGTCGGCCCATTTCACGCCCCAGTGCAGCGGAAAGTCCAACCAGCCCGCTGCGCGGCCGACGATCACCAGGGCAACGATGGCGATGATGACGGTTGGCGCCACCCATCGGGGCTGCCTCGCCCCCGGATCGGGGGTCGTGCGTTCGATGAAGGACCGCGCGATGCGGTCCAGCACGATGGCCAGGGCCACGAGCGCCGCGCCGATGACCAGGCCACGTCCGGGCGAGCGCGTGCGTAACGAGTCGAGCGCCTCCTGCCCCAGGCCGCCAGCGCCGATCAGTGCCGCGATCACGACGATGCCGATACCGAGGTTGATCGTCTGGTTGACGCCCGTGGCGATCGAGGGAATGGCCTGAGGCAACTGCACGTTGAACAACAGTTGCCGTCGGGATGATCCGAACACGTGGCCGGCATCGACGGTTTCCGGGGGCACGCCATTGATGCCGAGGGTGGTCAGGCGAACCACGGGGGGTAGGGCGAACAGCACCATCGCCACGGCCGCTGGTACCCGCCCGATGCTGAAGAACAGGATCGAGGGCACCAGGTACACCGTGGACGGCACGGTTTGCATCGCGTCGAGGAGTGGCCGGATGAGCGATCCGAAGCGGTGGTTGAGCGCAGCGAGCACCCCGAGCGGAACGCCGACCACGATGCAGATGGCCACGGCCACCATCAGCAGGGCCAGGGTCTCCATTGTGGGGTTCCACAGCCCGACGGCTCCGGGAAAGAGCATCAGCAGGCCTACGACCACAGCGCTGCCCCACTTGCGGGTCCGCGCGATGGTGGCGAACGCAATGAGCGCGAGTGCGTACCACGGCAGCAACTTGAGCTGATCCGACAGGGTGTTGAAGCTGCCTTCGATGAAGCTGCTGATCGGCGTGAAGAAGAACTTCCAGAACGGGTTGTCGGTCTTGTGATCGATGATCCAACTCTGGAAGTCATCGATCGGGTTGCGCAGGTTCATGTTCCAGTTCGCCGGCCAACCATCGACAGCGGAGAGGGCAAGGCCGAGCACCACCAACATCCCCAGCCCGATGGCTGGAACGAGCCTCCATCGCGCCGGGCGGTGCTCGCCGGCGGGAGGTGCCTCGATCGTGGTGGTCACCTGGCCTCGTCTTCCAGAAGGTGGCTGATGTCTTCGCGTGCCACCGAGCCGATCACATGTCCGTCGTCATCGATCACCGACAGCGGGGCGGCATCGGCAAACAGCAGCGGGATGAGTGCCGCCACCTTGGTGGTGGCAGCAACCTGGCGGCCACCGAGCGCCTGGCCGGGGCGCATGACGGCGCTGGCGGTGAGGACCTTGGTCTTGGGGATGTCGGTGGTGAACTCGCGCACGTAGTCGGTTGCCGGGTGGGCAACGATTTCCTCCGGCGTGCCGATCTGGTCGATCGCGCCGTCTTTCATGATGGCGATTCGGTTGCCCAGACGAAGCGCCTCGGCAAAGTCGTGGGTGATGAACACGATGGTCCGCGGCCGGCGCGCCTGCAGCGCGATGAGCTCGTTCTGCATATCGCGACGGATCAACGGGTCGAGCGCAGAAAATGGCTCGTCGAAGTAGAGGATTTCGGGATCGAGCACGAGCGCACGCGCGATGCCGACGCGCTGCTGCATGCCGCCCGACAACTGTTGCGGATAATGGTTGGCCCATTCGGTCAGCCCAACGGTGGCGAGCATTTCGGCCGCACGGGCGTGGCGTTCGGCCTTGGGGATGCCCTGCACCTCGAGCCCGTAGGCACAGTTGTCGATGACCCGGCGGTGCGGGAACAACCCGAAGTGCTGGAAGACCATCGACATCTTCGTTCGACGGATGGTGCGTAGGTCCTCGTCGTTCATGTCGAGCAGGTTGACACCGTCTATCCCCACCGATCCGCCCGATGGTTCGATCAGCCGTGACATGCAGCGGATGAGCGTGGACTTGCCGCTACCGGACAATCCCATGACCACGAAGGTCTCGCCACGTTGCACGGAGAAGGACACATCGCGTACACCGATGGTGCTGCCGGTCGCTGCCTGGATGTCGGCGCGGCTGTGGCCCTGGTCGGCCATCTGGATGGCCCGTTGTGGGTGACCGCCGCCGAAGACCTTCCACACGTGGGAGACGTCGATCATCGGGCGGTCACCGCCGCTGTTGGCGGGCTGTCCCAAATGTGCGCCTGTCGTCGTGCTCATCTGGCTGACCCCGTCGATCTCCCCTTGGGCGCGGCCACCCAGACCGTGCCGCGCCGACGTTAGCTGACCAGCGGCGCGTGCTCGCCGGATCGTTCGCAGCGGTGGCCGTACGTGGCAGAATCATGCATCGTCGCCGCGTGTTCAAAGGGCGGCGCGACAACAGGGGGAGACAACGATGAATCGCAGAAGTTTCATTCAGGCCTTGGCCGGTACCGCTGCAGGAGCCTGGCTGATCACGGCGTGTGGCAGCGACAGCAAGGGTGGTTCGTCAACGGGGGGCGGTACCGCAAAGATCGTGCTGGTCAAGAACGCATGGACGGCCTCGGCCATTGACGCAGAGATCGCCAAACAGTTGATCGAGAAGAACCTCGGCAACCCGGTCGAGATCACTGCCATTGACGAAAACACTCAGTACGACGGCCTTGCCAGCGGCAAGCTCGACGCAGTGCTCGAGGTGTGGCCGTCGGGCCTCAGCGCCGATGAGCAGAAGTACTTCGACAACGGTTCGGTCGTCAACGTGGGCAAGTTGGGCGCTGTCGGTCGCATCGGCTGGTACGTGCCGAAGTACGTCATCGACCAATACCCCACGGTGAAGACCTGGGAAGGTCTGATGGATCCGGCCATCGCGGCGAAGTTCGCCAGCGCCGAGACCGGCAGCAAGGGTCGTTTCCTCGGAACCGACCCCTCGTACTCTCAGGCCGACGAGCCGATCATCAAGAACCTCGATCTGCCGTTCCAGGTGGTGTACTCGGGCTCGGAGGCCGCCACGGTGGCCGAACTCGACGGGGCGGTCGCTGCAAAGAAGCCGATCCTGTTGTACTGGTGGACACCGACCGCCGCGACAGCGAAGTACGACCTGGTCGAGGTCGAGTTGCCGCCGTACACCGACGGTTGCCGTGCCGTCGATGCCGACATCAAGTGCGGCTACCCCGAGGACGTGTTGTTCAAGGCTGCTTCAGCCAAGCTGAAGGACAAAGACGCCAAGGTGTGGGCCTTCCTCGAGAAGTTCGCGCTGACCAATGATCAGCAGTTGGCGTTGCTGCCGTCGGTCGAGATCGACAAAAAGGACGTCACCGAGGTGGCAGCCGGGTGGATCAAGGACAACGAGTCGGTCTGGAAGCCCTGGCTCGCCTAGAGCCCATTGTCGTTTGCTGTGAGTGCTCGGCCATCGGGCCGGGCAGAGGATCGTGTCCGCAGGGCGCGGGTAGAGTTTTCTGCCCGCGCCCGGTGCGGACAGATCAGTTCGAGACGAAGGGAGGGCGTCGTTGCCCGAGCAGCAGACCCAACTCTTCATCCACGGACAGCACGTCGATGCAACCTCGGGCGAGACGTTCGCCACGCTGAATCCCGCTACAGGTGCGGCCATCGCGACCGTGCAGCAGGCTTCGGTCGCCGATGTCGACGCAGCCGTGCGGTCGGCGACTGCGGGCTTTCACGAATGGCGGGCGATGTCGGGGGCCCAACGCGGCCGAGTGATGAACCGCGCCGTGCAGCTGTTGCGCCAACGTAACGACGAGATCGCCGCGCTCGAGGTTGCCGATACCGGGAAGCCCATCAGCGAGGCGAGCGTGGTCGATGTCGCATCGGGCGCCGACTGCATCGAGTATTTCGCCGGTGCGGCAGCAACCATTCACGGCGATCACTACGACCTCGGCGGGTCGTGGGGATACACCCGCCGTGAACCCCTCGGTGTCTGCGTGGGTATCGGCGCCTGGAACTATCCCATCCAGATCGCGTGCTGGAAGTCGGCGCCGGCATTGGCCTGCGGCAACGCGATGGTGTTCAAGCCGGCCGAGCTCACACCGCTCACCGCGATGGTGCTGGCCGAGATCTACAGCGAGGCGGGCTTGCCGGCGGGTGTGTTCAACGTGGTGCACGGCGACGCACGCGTCGGCCAGGCGCTCACCGTGCACCCGGGTGTGGCCAAGGTGTCGCTCACGGGCGAGGTCGGCACCGGTCGCAAGGTGATGGCCGCAGCATCGGCCACGCTGAAGCACGTCACGCTCGAACTCGGGGGCAAGAGCCCACTCATCGTGTTCGACGATGCCGATCTCACCAACGCTGTGTCGGCGGCGCTGATGGCCAACTTCTACACCCAGGGCGAAGTGTGCTCGAACGGCACGCGTGTCTACGTGCACCATGCCGTGATGGACGCGTTCCTCGACCAGGTGGTGGCCCGCACGAACGCGATGAAGATCGGCGATCCGATGGATCCAACAGTGCATGTCGGCGCGCTCATCTCCGCCGATCACCTGGCCAAGGTGTTGCGCTACGTGGAGTTGGGCGTGGCTGAGGGAGCGCAGCTGTTGTGTGGCGGCGGTCGTCCCGCCGATTCGAGGCTCGCGAACGGCAACTTCGTGGTGCCCGCCGTGTTCGCCGGCTGCACCGACGACATGACCATCGTGCGAGAAGAGATCTTCGGGCCGGTGATGTCCGTGCTCGGCTTCGACGACGAAGATGATGTCGTGAGGCGCGCCAACGGCACCGACTTCGGTCTGTCTGCGGGGGTGTTCACCCGTGACATCCAACGCGCCCACCGCGTGGTGGCGGCCCTCGAAGCGGGCACGATCTGGATCAACAACTACAACATCACGCCGATCGAAATGCCCTTTGGTGGGTACAAGCAGTCGGGCATCGGCCGTGAGAACAGCCTGGCCGCGATCAATCACTACACCCAGCTGAAGAGCGTCTACGTAGAGATGGGCGATGTCGATGCCCCCTACTGACGCCCTTGGCCCTGCCAGTAATCGGAGACCTGTATGAGCGCTGCCTATGCCCATGTGAAGAACCGTCTCGATGCCGGTGACATCATCGTGCTCGATGGCGCCACCGGCACCGAGCTGCAGCGCCGGGGTGCGCCGATGGATCCCGCTGCATGGTGTGGGCCCGCCACACTGCAGAACGACCAACTGCTCACCGAGATCCACTCCGACTACATCCGTGCCGGATCCGACGTGATCACCGCCAACACCTTCGCGTCGTCCCGGCTGATGCTCACCCCGGCCGGCTACGGCGATCGCGTCAGCGAGATCAACCAGCGTGCCGTCGAGGCAGCGCTGCGGGCCCGTGACCAGATGAACGCCAACGGTCGTGTCGCTGTGGCCGGCTCGTTGTCGCACATGGTGCCAGTGGCCGCCGGTACCGGCCGGGTCGATGCCGACCGTGTGCCCTCGGGGCAGGAGGTGTCTGAGGCGTTCCACGAGCTCGCCGGGATTCTGCGAGACAGCGGTGTCGATCACATCATGCTGGAGATGATGTACAACCCGGGCCGTGCAGCCCTCGCTCTCGAGGCGGCGCTCAGCACCGGTCTGCCGGTGTGGTTCGGGATGAGCGCCAGGCGCGCCGCAGACGGCCGGGTGCTCACGTTCGATGCGTTGGAGGACATCGAGATCGCCGCTGTTGCGGGCCTTGTCCCGGCGACGGGCGTCGATGCCGCCGGGTTCATGCATACCGGTGCCGAGATCATCAGCGAGGCACTCGATCTGGCTCGGCCATTCCTGCACTGTCCGCTGATGGCCTACCCCGACTCGGGGTATTTCGAGATGCCCGACTGGCGTTTCGTCGACACCATCGAACCCGATCGTCTGCAGCAGTTCTTCACCGACTGGATCGCCCAGGGTGTCGGGCTGATCGGTGGCTGCTGTGGGCTCACCCTCGCCCATATCGAGGCTGCGGTACGCGCCCGCACCAATGCTGAAGGCCAGTAGCCGTGACCCGCGTCGACCCTCGCATCACATACGACTACGTCATCGTCGGCGGCGGCTCGGCAGGGTGCGCGTTGGCGAATCGGCTCAGCGCGGATCCCACCAAGACGGTGCTGGTCCTCGAGGCCGGGCGCCGCGACTACAAGTGGGACGTGTTCATCCACATGCCGGCTGCGCTGGCCTTTCCCAT
>WLMZ01000132.1 GCA_009726095.1 Actinomycetota bacterium | reverse complement strand
CACGTCCCGAACGTGGCGCGCTACCAAGCTGCGCTACACCCCGTAGGTGCCCGACGATGTTATCCGGCCGGAACGGGCTCTTCCTCAACCGTTTCTGCATCGACTTCAGCATTGCCCACTGCATCGCCCGCTGCATCGCCCGCTGCATCGATGGCCTCGTCGGCCGCAGGTGGCGCCGGAGGAGCGAGCACTGCAGTCACGGCGCGGGTGATGGACAACGCATCAAGCGGCTTGACGATCCAGGCGTCGGCACCGCTGCGCTGGGCGATGAACACGTCGACATCACGGTCGAGCAGCATCAGCACCGGCACGTGCGGCATTGCGCCGGAGCTTTCGTCGTGGCGCAGGTTCATCGTGACCGCCATGCCACCCATCGAGCCGCTCTGCAGGTCGAGGATGGCGATATCGGGCGTACGCGCCTTCACCACGGCGGTGACGTCGCGGCCATTGCGGCACACCGTAAAGCTGGTCTCTGGACCACTGAGGGCGGCGACGATTTCGTCAACCACCCATTGGGCGTCGGTTGCTACCAAGACATGCACATGCAGAACTTACCCGCGTCCGGCCCCAGCGGGGGAATCAAACCCGGAAGAGGTGGTCGGCAATCTGGCGCAGACCCCCGAGATCGTGCACGTCGTCGGACAGCAACGGCACGCGGTGGATTGCGGTTGCACCGGTGTCGGCCACGAGGGGGGCGATGACGGCCTCCTCGGCATCGGCGAGGGCGCGGAGCTCGGCCAGGTTGCGCCACAGTGCAGCCAGGTCGGCGCGTCCGCTGGCCTCGGCCAGCACGGACGCCTCGCGTGCTTCCTCGGCGGTGGCATCGCCGAAGCGCGGTTGCAGCCGATTGACCACCACCGCCGCCACGGCGAGATCGGATGCCGCCAGCCGACCGGCGAAATAACGCGCTTCGTCCACCGTGTCGTGGCGTGGCGACGCAACCAGCACATAGTGCGTGATGGGTGAATGCAGCAGATCGGAGACCGCATCGGCGCGGTCGCGGAAACCGATCTCCATCCCCTCGAACGCTTGGAAGAACGCGATGGCATCGGTGAGCACCTCGCCGCCGACCACCTTGCCGATGGTACGCAGCACCGGTTGAGCGGCCACGTTGAGCACCTTCAGGCCCTTGCGCGCCGGCAGCATCAGCAATCGAAACAGCCGATGGTTGATGAACCGCGTCAGCGTGGCTGGTGCGTCGAGGAAATCGAGCGCGTTGCGCGTGGGCGGGGTGTCGACCACCACCAGGTCGAAACGGTCGTCACGGTGCAGTTGGTAGAGCTTCTCGGCCGCCATGTACTCCTGCGTGCCAGACAGCGCCCCGGCGATGTTGTGGTAGAAGCCGTTGGCCAGAATGCGCTCGGCCTGCTCGGGCGTCTCGGCGTATTGATGCACCAACCCGTCGAAGGTGGTGGCGGGGTCGAGCATCATCGCCCACAGCTCGCCCGGGGTATCTGGCTCGTCGCGGATCTCGACGCGGGTCGGCTCGTTGGACAGGCCGTCGGACAAGCCGAGCGCGTCGGCCAGGCGCCGCGCCGGGTCGATGGTGACCACCACGACGCGCTTGCCCAGAGCGGCAGCGTGCAGCGCAATGGCCGCAGCTGCAGTGGTCTTGCCGACGCCACCCGAGCCACAGCTCACGATGATCTGCGCATCGCGCAGGACGATGTCGAGTGCGGTCAGCGGGGGCGTGTTCATGCGGGCAACCGTTGGATCTGGGCGACGAGCGCGGTGGCGAGCTCGGCCACCTCGGCAGAGGTGATGCCTGCAACCGGGAGCTGGGGCAGCACGATCTGGGCAAGGGCGAGATCGTCGGAGAGACGGGTCAGTTCGTCACGCTGGCTGGCACGGCGGTGATTGCGGTACTCGGCAGCTGCCACCAGATGCTCGTCGGCATCGATGATGGCAATCGGATCACCGATATCCACGCCGTTCACCACCACCGGCCCCAACTGCACCCCGACGCGTTCCTCGACCGCATACGCGGTCTCGATGACCTCGTTGATGGGGGTGGTCTCGGGCAGGGTGACCAGCAGCACCTGGCAGCGGGTGGGATCGTGGAACATCTCCAACACGTCTTCGGCCTGGGTGCGGATGGGCCCGCCGCGAACCGTGTCGAGCAGGCCGCGGGCCGACATCAAAAAGGTGATGGCGTGGCCCGCCGCCGGACCATCGACCACGATCAGGTCGTAGCCGCCGGTGCGTTCGAGCTGCTTCAGCTTGCCGAGCACCACAATGTCGTCGATGCCCGGGGCGGCGGTGGCCACGACGTCGATGATGCCGCTGGTGGCAAGCCGTTTCGAGACCCGTTTCAGCCCGTGGCTATCGAGGTAATCAGCGAGGGCTTCGGGGGCCGTGATGGTGAGCACCTCGACCGCGGTGTGGGCGAGCAGATCTGCCAGGACGGGCTTGCCCTCCAACTCGACGGCGAGCACGCGAAGTCCCGCGTCGGTTGCCGCTTGGGCCAGTACAGCCGTTACGGTTGTCTTTCCGACGCCTCCCTTGCCGGCCACGATGACCAGACGGGCAGCGCCAAAGAACTGCAATGAATCCACACGCCCTCCGGAGGCTCTCTTGCGCAGACTAGCGATCATCTTCTTGGCTGTCGCGGCCGGAGTCGGTCTCCTCGCGCCCCCGGCGGGTGCCAGCGGGCACGTCACGACGTCGGCGCACCCGTCGGCTGACGGTGCCGCACAGCTCGCCCCTGTCGATGTCGTGCAGGTCAGCGGCCTGATCGACGAGATCCTCATCGACGAGATCACCCAGTCCATCCGCCAAGCCGGGGACCACGGGTCGCAGGCGCTGATCCTGCAGATCAACTCCGGTGGCGCCGTGGTGTCACGCGATCGCATGGCAGTGTTGCTGGGCCGCCTGCACGATTCGCCCATCCCCATCGGTATCTGGGTGGGGCCATCGGGTGCTGCGCTCACCGGTCTGCCCGCACAGTTGCTCGCTGCTGCCGATGCCACCGGCATGGCCCCGGGCACCAGCATCGGCAAGTACGGCACACCGCTCACGGTCGAAGGCGTCACTGTCGACTTCGGCGCCGCCACCGATGCAATGCGCACCGAGACCCTGGGCTTCCAGGATGCCCGTACCAGGGGCGCCCTGAAACTGCAGACCACCGATGAAGGCGTGCCGGCCATCAAGAACATGGTGCTGGCGATGGACGGCCTGCAGGCCCGGGGCCGCACGCTGGATACCGTCAGCGAGTCGCTGACCGATGTGGGTGGCACGCAGAACAATGCAACGCTTGTGCGGTTCTTCAAGCTCAGCCTGATCAACCAGTTGCTGCACACGGTCAGCAGCCCTGCCGTTGCCTACCTGTTGTTCATCATCGGCATGGCGCTGCTCATCTTCGAGTTCTTCACTGCCGGTGTCGGCGTGGCCGGTGTGGTCGGCGGGGTGTGCCTGGTCCTCGCCTGCTACGGCCTTGCGGCGCTGCCCCTGAACGGTTGGGCGTTGGCCGCCATCGTGGTGGCGTTCGTGGCCTTCTCGATCGACGTGCAGGTGGGTATTCCGCGGCTGTGGACCGGCGTGGGCCTGGTGTTGTTCGCGGGCGGGTCGTGGTTGCTGTTCCGCGATGTGCTCGGTGCGTCGTTGCGTCCGTCGTGGATCACGCTCATCGCCGGGGTCGGTGGCATCATGCTCACGTTCATCGTCGGCATGCCCTCGATGGTGCGTACCCGCTTCGCCACGCCCACGGTGGGGCGTGAGTGGATGATCGGCGAACTCGGCGTTGCACTGGCCGAGATCAGCCCCGAGGGCATCGCTCAGGTTTCTGGTGGCCGTTGGCGGGCGCGCACCAACCGGGCCACCCCGCTGAAGGCCGGCGAGGCGTTGCGCGTGGTTGCTATCGATGGTGTCACGCTCGAGGTCGAGCCCGTCGAGGGCGCCGCCAAGGACTACCGCGAGATGCGCAAGAAGAGCCACGCCGACGACACCGTCACTGGCGACACCGTCACTGGCGACACCGCTACTGGCGACACCGCTACTGCAGGTGGCACGTCTGTGTGATCAGGGCACCGCGCTCAGCGGTGCGCGGTCACGATCCACACGTTGCCGGGGAACGTGACCGCTCCGCCAAGCATGTGCTCGCTCAGCGCCGAACGCACCGCCTCGGCAGCACGGGCGAACGTGGCGTCGTCGACCTGCTTCCGCAGCGCCTGACCGGGGCTGGTGTTCATTGATTGACCGACCGCGGCATCGAGTCCCTGCCCGGCCCCCATGGTGGTGGGCGCGCTGAACGGCTCGATATGCACCGTCTGCCAGCCGGCGCCGGTGAGGACGGAACGAACCCGCTCGGGGTCGTGGAAGGCAAACGGGCCGGGTGCGTTGTTCGGCGGCAACAGCGGCTCGGGGGTGAAGCTGCGCATGATGCTGGCAGGCAGCGAGATCCATTCGTTCTTGTCTTCGTGCTGCCAGCAGACAAAGGCCAGCCGCCCGCCACTGCGCACGTTTGCAGCAATGTTGGTGAACGCCGCCACGGGGTCGGAGAAGAACATCACGCCGAAGCGCGAGAACGCCGCATCAGCTGGATCATCCAGCGGGGCGATGCGGTCGGTCTGGGCATCGGCCACCACGAACGACACGTTCGGTCGTGTGGCGGCGTGCAGGCGAGCTGCCTCGATCATGGTGGTCGAGATGTCGGCACCGATCACCCAGCCGGTTGGGCCGACAGCATCGGCAATCGCCAGAGTGGTGGTGGCGGTACCGCAGCCGATGTCGAGCACCCGCTCGCCCGGTTGTGCGGCCAGCGCCGCCAGAGCAGCGCCGCCGAAGTGCGTCAGCATCTGGTCGAACATGACCTGTTGTTGCACCCACTGCGGGCCCGCAGCCTGCGTCCAGTAGGTGGCCTGCTGCTGATTGGGGCCCGTGTCGGTCATGGCCACAGTGTTGCACCCCTGGGCCTCGGAGCCGCCGACGTTATTGGGCGCCGTCGAGGGCGGGAAGCCGGGGACCACCGATTCGCAGGTCGTCGCGGCGGCGGGTGATGCCGCGGGCATCCAGCTCGGCGGCCAGTGGCAATGCGTGCTTGCGCGTGGAGCCGGTGGCGTCGCGAAACTGTGCCACGGTGAACCCCTCGGGGTGTTCGCTCAGGAGTCGGGCAGCACACATGGCTGCGGCGTCGATGGTCTGGGGATGGAAGAACACGCCATCGCGTTCCACGATCTGGCCCCTGCGTACGAGCTGGCGGAGCTCGGCCCTGTCCACATCGGTGGCGTCGGCCGGGGTGAAGCCGCCGTCGCGGAGCACGGCCACGAAGGGGTGGTCGGCCAGTGGATCGCGCTCGGCCACCTGTCGGGCCCGGCCACTGTCGATTGCCACGTCGGCAATGGTTGCCAGGACCGCGCGCTCTCGGTCGTCGAGCGCCGCAACATCGAACCCGAGCGGGCCGGCATCGAGCACGCGTGCCCGCACGGACGTGCGCAACGCATCGACGGCATCGGGCATCACCACCCAGTGCCCGATGGTGGGTTCGCGCCGTTCGCCGGTGAGCAGATCCAACTCGCCCGTGGTGACCCAGCCGCGCTCGCGCACGACGCGATCAACGTTGCGGTCCGGGGTGGCCTTCGATGCTGCCAGCACGGGTGCGATGTCCAGCACCTCGCCACCGCCGACGGTTTCGTTGCGGCCCGATTCGCGCAGGATGAACCGATCACCGGGGAGCAATGACAGCGCCTCGGGAAGGTGCAGGCGCACCAGCCCGTTGGAGCCGGGTTGGATGGCCTCTGATCCGAGCACCCGTAGCTTCACGGTGAATTCGCCCGAGCCGATGTAGGCCGCGTAGGCGCCGCGCCGCGACACGTCGTGGTCCAGCCGGTCGAGCACGCGCAACGAGGCATCGAAGCGCTGCGTCGCCCGCCACTGCCGTGGTAGCACGATGGCGTCGCCGCGGCGGACCTCGGTGTGTTCCACACCCGACAGGTTGAGCGCCACCCGGTTCCCGGCACCGATCGTGGTGTGTGAGGCCCCGAGGCTCTGGATGCTGCGGATGCGCACATCATGATGGTGCTGGCCCACCGACACCCGGTCGTCCACCTGCAACGAGCCTCCGGTCAGGGTGCCGGTGACCACGGTGCCGCTGCCCTTGGCTGCGAACACGCGGTCCACCCACAGCCGCGGACGTTGCTGATCGCTGGCCGCCGGGGTGCGGGCAACGAGCGTGTCGAGCGCCGAGCGAAGGTCGTCGAGCCCGCCCCCCGTGGGCGCCGACACGGCAATGATCGGGGCATCCTCCAAGAACGTGCCGGCCACGTGATCGAGCACGTCGAGCGTGGCGATGTCGCGCCATTCATCGTCGACCAGATCCACCTTCGTGAGCGCGATCAGGCCATGACGCACACCCAGCAACTCGAGGATGCGGAGGTGTTCCTCGCTCTGTGGTTTCCACCCTTCGGTGGCGGCAACCACGAACAGGCACGCATCGATACCGCCGACGCCGGCCAACATGTTGCGGAGGAAACGAATGTGCCCGGGCACGTCGATGAAGCTGATGCCCTCGCCCGAGGGCAGCACGGCATGTGCAAACCCCAGATCGATGGTGAGCCCACGGCGCTTCTCCTCGGCGAACCGGTCCGGGTCGGTGCCGGTGAGCGCCAGGACCAACGAGCTCTTGCCATGGTCCACATGTCCGGCAGTTGCAACGACGCGCACGGCGACTATCCGGTCGTCTGCAGGGCGGCCGTGATTGCGGCGACGAGAATGGGGTCGTCGTCGCGGTCCACGCTGCGCAGGTCGATGAACGTGAGGCCCTCACGGACCCGGGCGATGACGGGGGTGGCATGGTTGCGCAGAGCTGCGAGGTGATCGCCCTGCAACACCACGCCGTACGACGGCATGGTCACGCCCGGTGCGGACCCGGCACCCGGCAGGGCGGTCATGGCCTGGCCGGTTGCCTGGGCAGCGCCCGCTGGCGTGCCTGGGTCGCCGACGACGGCACAGATGGCGTCGGCGCGTTGCTGCAACTCGGTGAGCGGGGTGGCCACCATGCGCCAGAATGGAATGGTCGTGGCAGCCGAACGGTCGAGGTAGGCCAGCGCCGTGGCCTGCAGGCTGGACAGCACCAGCGCGCCGGGTCGCAGCGCACGTGCCAGCGGGTGGCGTTTGCACGCCTCGACCAGATCGCGTCGACCCACGATGATGCCGGCCTGTGGACCGCCGAGCAGTTTGTCGCCGCTGAACGTGACCAGCGCTGCGCCGTGTTCGAGGCTTTGCCGTGCGGCGGGTTCGGCGGCCAGCCATGGGGGCGGGGGACCACCCAGCCACGGGCAGTTGGCATCGATCAGGCCGCTGCCGATGTCGGCCACCACCGGCACGGGCAGGGTGGCCAGCTCGGCGACTGAGGTGTCCTCGACGAAGCCCTCGATGCGGAAGTTCGAGGGGTGCACCTTCATGGTCAGCGCAATGTCGGTACCGGGCCGGGCGATGGCCTTTGCATAGTCGCTCAGGCGGGTGCGGTTGGTGGTGCCGACATCCACGAGCGTTGCCCCGGATTGCTCCATCACGTCGGGCACGCGGAACGCGCCACCGATCTCGACGCTCTCGCCGCGGCTCACCGCAACACCCCGGTTGTAGGCGAGGGCCGCCAGCACCAGCATCACCGCTGCGGCGTTGTTGTTCACCACCATCGCCGCCTCACCGCCGCACAGCTGGGCGAAGAGCTGTCCCACGGCGGTCTGACGCGAGCCGCGATCACCGGTGGCGAGATCGAACTCCACATTCACGGGGCGGGGCGCCTGCCGGACACCCACTGGGGCGCGTCCGAGGTTGGTGTGCAGCAGTACGCCAGTGGCGTTGACCACCGGCATCAACAGCGTGCGCGT
>WLMZ01000131.1 GCA_009726095.1 Actinomycetota bacterium | reverse complement strand
CTACCCGGGCTTTGTGGCCGGTGCCACCTTTGCCCAAAAGCTCGGCTGGAACGGTGCCCGCGTCAGCAGCAGCTACGCCGCCTGCGCCTCGGGAGCCATGGCGCTCGATTCCGCCCGCGCCCAGATCCTGGCCGGCTTCTGCGATGTCGCGCTGGTCATCGGCGCCGACACCACGCCAAAGGGCTTCTTTGCCCCGGTCGGCGGCGGCGACCGCAAGCACGATCCCGACTGGCAGCGTTTCCACGTACTCGGCGCCACCAACCCGGTGTACTTCGCCCTGTTCGCCCGCCGGCGTATGGACATGTACGGCGCCACGGCCGAGGACTTCGCCCAGGTGAAGGTGAAGAACAGCCGCCACGGCCTCAACAACCCCAATGCCCGTTTCCGCAAGGAGAACGTGATTGCCGATGTACTCAACAGCCCCATCGTCAGCGATCCGCTGCGCCTGCTCGACATCTGCGCCACCAGCGACGGCGCAGCGGCCATGGTCGTGTGCAGTATGGAGTACGCCCGCAAGCACCTCGGCAACACCGACGGCCTGTGCCGCGTGAAGGCCGTTGGCACCGTTGCGCCCACGTATCCGCAGAGTGTGCTCGAGCTGCCCGACATCGCCAGCGACTCGACAGCGGTCGTGCCCGCACCGGCGCGCAAGTGGAAAGACACCATCGCCTTTGCCGCATACGAGCAGGCGGGTATCGGCCCCGACGACATCGACCTGGCCGAGGTGTACGACCTGTCGACGGCGCTCGAGCTCGACTGGTACGAACACATCGGCCTGTGCGCCGAGGGCGAGGCCGAGGGCCTGCTCCGCAGCGGGGCCACCACCATCGGTGGGCGCGTTCCGGTCAACCCCAGCGGCGGCCTTGCCTGTTTCGGTGAGGCCATCCCAGCACAGGCCATCTCACAGGTGTGCGAGCTGGTGTGGCAACTGCGCGGTCATGCAACCGGCCGCCAGGTCGAAGGGGCCCGGGTGGGCATCACCGCCAATCAGGGCCTGTTCGGTCACGGCAGCTCCGTCATCGTCGCCCGCTGACGTGACCCCGACGCTGGCCATCTCATGAAGCTGCACACCATCGACATCGAGGTTCCCTGCTCGGCCTCCCCCGAGATCACGTTCGACATCCTGCAACATGCGGCCGGCTGGTCGACGTGGTCAGCGGCGAAGAAGGCCTGGCTCGAGGTGGAGGGCTCGCCCACTCCCGACGGCGTGGGAGCGGTCCGACGGTTCGGAACCGGCCCGTTCATGAGCCGTGAAGAAGTGGTGGCCCACGAGGCCCCCACACACTTCGCCTACGTCCTGCACGCGGGAATACCGGTGAAGGACTACCGCGCCGACGTTCGAATCATTCCCGTCGGCTCGGGCTGCACGATCTCCTGGCGCAGCACCTTCCACCGCAAGTACCCGCTCAGCGGGACCCCAACGCGGTTGTTCCTGAAGTACTTCCTGCGCGACACCGCCCGACGGCTGGCACGCGCTGCGCAGCACAGGGCCGCTGAGGCCCCGGCGCCTCCCACGGCCTAACCTGCGTTCCATGGCTGAAGCGTTCATTGTTGATGCAGTTCGTACACCCGTTGGTCGCCGTGGCGGCTCGCTGAGCACGGTGCACCCCGCCGACCTTGGCGCGCACAGCATCAAGGCCCTCATGGATCGCACCGGCGTCGATCCCGGCGTCGTCGACGACTGCATCTTCGGCAACGTCGATTCCGTCGGCCCACAGGCCGGTTGCATCGCGCGCACCGCGTGGCTCGCCGCCGGCCTACCCCAGCACGTACCGGGCACCACCATCGACCGCCAGTGCGGGTCGGCTCAGCAGGCCGTGCACTTCGCGGCGCAGGCCGTGATGAGCGGCACCATGGATCTCGTGGTCGCCGGTGGCGTGCAGAACATGAGCATGATCCCCATCTCCTCGGCCATGACCGCTGGCGAGGCG
Organism: Actinomycetota bacterium; assembly: GCA_009726095.1. GTDB lineage: Bacteria > Actinomycetota > Acidimicrobiia > Acidimicrobiales > Ilumatobacteraceae > WLMZ01. The sequence continues at coordinate 5,923 of WLMZ01000131.1, read as the reverse complement.
CTGGGCTTCACCGATCCCTTCACCGGCTCCACCGGTTGGACCACGCGCTACGGCAACGGCGAGGTCAGCCAGTTCGTCGGCGCCAACATGATGGTCGACAAGTGGAACCTCACACGCGCCCAGATGGAGGAGTTCGCTGTGAACTCCCACGTGCGTGCCCTGCGCGCACGCGCTGAAGGCCGCTTCGACGGCCAGATCGCCCCACTCAACGGGCTCACCTTCGACGAGGGTCCACGCGAGCCCAACTGGGACAAGATCCGCTCGCTGCCCACCCTCACGCCGGGGGGCCAGCTCACGGCGGCCTGCGCCAGCCAGATCAGCGACGGCTCCGCAGCGCTGCTGATTGCCGGCGAGCAGGCCATCAAGGACCACGGCCTCACCCCTCGCGCCCGCATCCATCACATCAGCGTGCTGGCCGACGACCCGATCATGATGTTGTCGGCGCCCATCCCCGCAACCAAGCGAGCACTGGCCAAGACCGGGCTCACCGTGGACGACATCGACCTGGTCGAGATCAACGAGGCCTTTGCTCCGGTGGTGCTGGCATGGCTGAAAGAAACCGGCTTCGACTACGAGAAGGTCAACGTGAACGGCGGCGCCATCGCGCTCGGCCACCCGCTCGGCGCCACCGGCGCTCGACTGATGACCACCCTGCTCGCCGAGCTCGAGCGCACCGGGGGCCGCTACGGCCTGCAGACCATGTGCGAGGGTGGCGGCCAGGCCAACGTGACCATCATCGAACGCCTCTGATCCCGGCTCCGATCGCTGCCGGCCCACACCCATGAGCACCGTCCGCAAGGCCACCGTTGCTGACCTGCCGCGGCTGTGCAGCACGATGGTGCACGCGTTCATCGACGACCCGGTGATGCGTTGGATGTTTCCTGACGACGACGAGTTCTTCGCCGGCAACGGCGCCGCCGTGCGCTTTTTGTTCTGGCGCTGGCTCGCGTACGAACAGACCTTCACCACCGACGACGGCGTTGCCGTCGCCGCGTTCATCCCCCCCGGTCGTCCCGAGCTCGCCACGCTGCCCGAGCCGAATGCACCGACCCACCCGGCGCATCGCATCGAGCAGTTCATCGCGCTCGGCGCGATGATGGCCGACCACACCCCGCCCGAGCCGCACTGGTACCTCAACCTGCTCGCCACCCACCCGCACTGGCAACGCCAGGGTCTCGGCGCTCTCGTGATGTCGCCCATCGCCGAACTCTGCGATCGCGAGGCCCTGCCGCTGTACCTCGAGACCGAGACGATGGCCAATGTGGCCTACTACGGGCACCTCGGATTCACCGTGCGCAGCGAATGGGACGTACCGCTGAACGGTCCGCACATGTGGGGCATGATCCGCCAACCACGCTCCTGAGCTTGGCGTGGAGCCCCTCCGGCTCGCAACCCTGCCCCCGCGTTCGAAGGCGATCTGGCAGTTGATTCGCGCCCTGCGGGGCTCACCACCACTGACAGTTGCGATACTGGCGTTCCGGGCGATCTGGCAGTTGATTCGCGCCCTGCGCGGCTCACATACACTGCCAGTTGCGATCTTGGCTTGACTGGCGACGTGACGCCCGGGCGCCCGGCGCTGACAAGTTTCTGACGGTGCGTTAGATTTGCCCGGACGGATACCCAGGGGGCTTTCATGCACGATCTCATCATCCGCGGCGGCACCGTCGTCGACGGCACCGGCGCACCGCGTTTCGCTGCCGACATCGCCATCGACAACGGCCGCATCACCGCCGTGGGCAACGACCTCGGCGACGCCCGCGAGATCCTCGATGCCACCGGGCTCGTGGTGACCCCGGGCTTTGTCGACATCCATACCCACTACGACGGTCAGGCCACGTGGGACGACCTGCTCGAGCCCTCCAGCGGCCACGGCGTCACCACGGTGGTGGCGGGCAACTGCGGCGTCGGCTTCGCGCCGGTCCGCCCCGGCAAGGAGGAGTGGCTCGTGCAGTTGATGGAAGGTGTCGAGGACATCCCAGGCACCGCGCTGCACGAGGGCATCTCATGGGGTTGGGAGAGCTTCCCCGAGTACCTCGATGTGCTCGATGCGCGCCACTACGCGATCGACATCGCCACCTACATCGGGCACGGTCCCGTCCGCGCCTATGTGATGGGCGACCGCGGTGCCCGCAACGAGCCGGCCAGCCCCGAGGACATCGCCGGCATGAAGCAGCTCGTCACCGAGGCCATCAAGGCCGGCGCCATCGGCTTTTCCTCCAGCCGCACGCTCAACCACAAGGCCCGCGACGGCGAGCCGGTCCCCGGCACCTTTGCCGCCGAGGACGAACTCAACGGTCTCGCCGACGGCGTGTCCGATGCGGGCGGAGGATTGTTCGAGATCGCCCCACAGGGCCTCGAGTTCGAGGCCGAGGTGTTCCTCGGCGAGGTCGATCTGCTCAGCCGCATCGCGCTGCGCACCGGCCTGCCCGTCACCTTTGCAATGCTGCAGAACGAGCGCAACCCCGACTCGTGGCGCGAGGCCCTCAAGCGCGTCGACGCCACCAACGCTGCGGGCGGCAACATGCGCCCGCAGATCGCTGCCCGCCCGTTCGGCATGATGATCGGTTGGGCCAACAACAACCCGTTCACCAAGCGCCCCACGGTGGTCGACCTCGTCGGTCGACTCGATGGTGACGCGCTGCGCACCGAGCTACGCAAGCCCGAGATCAAAGCCACCGTCCTCAGCGAGACCGACCTGCCCAGCGATCCCAGCATCCAGTTCGACGGCCTCGGGCCGTTCCTGCAACTGATGCTCGACAAGATCTACGCAATGGGCGACACGCCGAACTATGAGCCATCGGCCGATCACACCGTTGCAGCACTGGCCGCAGCAGCCGGCGTGGACCCGCTCGACATGGCCTACGACCTGCTCAACGAGGCCGATGGCAATGCGTTCCTGATGCTGCCGTTCTTCAACTACGTCGGCGGCACGCAGGATGCCATCTACGAGATGCTGCGTCACCCTGCCACGGTCTCGGGCCTGTCCGACGGCGGCGCCCACTGCCGGATGATCTGCGATGCGTCCATCCCCACCTATGTACTCAGCCATTGGGCCCGCGACCGCGAAGGCGACAAGCTGTCGCTCGAGGATGCCGTGAAGTGCCAGACCAGCGACACAGCCGAGGTCATGGGTTTCCACGACCGGGGCACCATTCAGCTGGGCAAGCGCGCCGACCTCAACGTGATCGACATGGCGTCACTCGACCTCGAGTACCCGCGCGCCGTCGACGATCTGCCCGCAGGCGGACGCCGGCTCATGCAGGCGGCACACGGCTATGTCGCCACCATCGTGAACGGCGAGATCACCCGTCGCAACGGCATCGACACGGGCGCCCGTCCGGGTCGCCTGGTGCGCTCCAGCCACTGAGACCGGCGCCGACCGCTGGCCCTCCGATCGCTGCCGAAGCGTCACTCGTAACGGGCACCGATATCGCGGGCGAGCTCGACGAACCGCGCACCCGAATCGGGAGCGAGCTCGCCGGGTTCGTAACGCACTGAGTGCAACGTGCCCTGGAACGGGAACGGGCCATGCTGTTCGTAGCGCTGCCAATCGACCGGCGAGCCACGGTCGATACCGGTGTCGATGCCGCTGAACGGTGCCATCGGCCACAGCATCGGGCGCTCGAGATCGGCGAGGCGCTGCTGGCCATCCACGGTGACGGCCACAATCCAGCGCCCGCCCCCCGGCCCGCCGAGCGTGACCACGATGCGATGTCGCCCGGGCGTCAGCTGGCCCGCCGACGCACGCGTGGTGGCGCCGTGGCCATCGTTGTGCACGAACCACAACTCGTCACGATCCACCTCGACCGCATAGCCGCCGCCCTGATCGCCGTGCGCGACCAGCACGCCGCCGTCGCCCGCCGCGACCGTCGCGTCGATGATGATCACACAGGTGCGCTGCCACACCAGGCTGCCGCTGCGGATGCGTTCGAGCGTGGGGGTACCGGGCCAGATGGTGACCGGCAGGTGGAACACGTCGTCCTTGGGCGGCCGCACGATCCAGCGCCAGCCCGAACCCTCATCGAGCGGGTACACCTGATTGGCCAGCGCAGCGGCGTGGAACCCGGCGGCAAGATCGGCCACCCGATCAGGCGCTGCCGATGCCAGATTGGTGATCTCGGTGGGGTCCTCGGCCAGGTGGTACAGCTCCCAGTCGGCGTCGGTGAACTTCGTGCGCGGCCGGCGATTGGTGACCACCTCCCAACCATCACGATAGAAACCACGATGGCCCTCGAGCTCGTAGTACTGCTCGGCGCGCACCGGGCCGTGCGCCGCGTCGTGCAGGACCGGCACGAGGCTGGCACCGTTCATCGGCTTCACGGCCTGGCCGTTGCGCTGGGCCGGCGCGCCGATGCCGGCGAGAGCCAGCACCGTTGGGAGCACATCGATGCAGTGCGCGTACTGGGTACGGATGTCGCCGGCCACATGACCGAGACCCTTGGGCCAGCTCCACACGCATGGCACCTGATGACCGCCGGCGTAGGTGTTGCGCTTGTACAGCCGGAAGGGCGTGTTGCTGGCCATCGCCCAACCACGCGGGTAGTGCGTCATCGTGGTCGGCCCACCGATGTCGTCGATGCGGGCGAGGTCCTGGGCCAGGGTGTCCTTCGCATCGCCATGACCAAGGTGACCGAAGTAGTTGGTGGTACCGGTGGACTCGCCCTCGCGGCTCGCTCCGTTATCGCTGAGGAACACCAGAATGGTGTTCTCCCACTCGCCGGTCTCCTCGAGCGCCTCGCGCAGGCGCCCGACGCTCTGGTCGATCTCGTCGACCATCGCCGCGTACACGGCCATGTAGCGGGCATACAGGCGGCGCTCATCGTCGGTGAGGTCGTCCCATGCCTTCACGTCGTCGCCGCGTTCGTGGTTGCGGGGCGGCAGCGGCGTGCCGGCTGGGATGACGCCCAGTTCGATCTGACGGGCATGGCGCAGGATGCGGGTCTGGTCCCAGCCAACGTCGTAGGTGTCGCGATACCGCTCGATGTCGTCGGCCTTGGCCAGCAGGGGCGCATGTGCAGCCGGGTGGGCCATATAGAGAAAGAACGGCTGACCGGGACGCGAGGCACTGCGCTCGCGGATCATACGGATCGCCTTGTTGGTGAGATCGTCGGTGAGGAAGTAGTCGTCGGGCCACTGATCCACCTCGACCACATGGTTGTCCTCGATGAGCCGGTGCGGCTGGTGCAGGTTGGTGAACGCCTCGAGGATGCCATAGAAGCGGTCGAAGCCGCGCTGGCACGGCCAGCCGTGCTGGGGTCCGCCTGCGCCCATGTCGTTGTCCCGGCACAGATGCCACTTGCCGACCATCAGCGTGGCGTATCCCGCCGTGCGCAGGATCTCAGCGGCCGTGGACACGTTGTCGGCAATCTCGGCGCGATAGCCGGGGAAGCCGGGGTCGTCCTGGGCGATGTGGCCCATGCCCGCCGCGTGGCAGTTCAAGCCGGTCAGCAGCGACGCCCGCGTCGGCGAGCACATCGGGTTCACATGGAAGTTCGTGAAGCGCAGCCCCTCGCTGGCAAGGCGATCGATGTTGGGGGTACGGATCTCGCTGCCGAAGCAACCAATGTCGGAGAAGCCGACATCGTCGACGAGGACGAACACGATGTTCGGCGCACCCTCTGGCGCGGTCGTTGCAGTGGGCCACTGGTTCTGCGACCCCGCCATCGTGGTGCCGATGCGGCCGCCGAAACCGAAGTAGGGAGCGGTCGGGTCGCCCGCCGCGTCGGCGGACTCGCCGGTGTTGATGTGTGCAGTCACGATGGCGAATCTAACGCACCATCAGAAACTCTCATGGGAGGAGCGCTCTGTCTGGTGCGGTTGGAAGCAGGCACGCTGCCCGCCATGCTGACGGTCATGTCCGTGCCGTTCGAGTCCCTCGCCGAGCTGATGCGTTCGCGCCGCACCAGTCTGTTCGTCGACAACG
>WLMZ01000130.1 GCA_009726095.1 Actinomycetota bacterium | reverse complement strand
CGACGAACACGGGGATGACCGCGGCGTACACGTGGCCAGCCGGCTGATGTGGGCCGAACACATTGAAGAAGCGGAAGGCCAATACCGGTAAGCCGTAGCTGCGACCCCAGGCCAGCGTGTACGACTCGGTGGCCAGCTTACTGGCCGCGTACGGCGACAGCGGCCTGGTGGCGAGCCCCTCGTGCTTGGGCAACGTGGGATTGGCGCCGTACACACTGCTCGACGATGCGACGAGCACGTGCAGGTTCCCGTGGCGACGGGCGGCTTCGAGCACCATCGCGGTGCCAGTGGCATTGGCGTGGTGCGTGGCCATCGGATCAGCCACGCTGCGCGGCACGCTGCCAAGGGCGGCGAGGTGCACGACCGCGCCCGCGCCGGCAAACGCCTCGTCGAGCGCCGCATCGTCGGTGATCGAACCGTGGACGAAGTCAACATCGAAACCATCGAGGTTTGCCAGGTTGCCGGTGGAGAGATCGTCGAGCACCACCACCGATGACACACCTGGGGCGGCAAGCAGATGCCGACACAGGTTCGAGCCGATGAAACCTGCACCACCAGTGACGACTACACGCATCAGGGCAGGCTACTTCTTGGCCAACGCGGCCATCACCTCGGCCAGCGGCGCGTGATCGCCGAAGTCCTTGTCGAGATGGCTGTAGAGCACGCTGTTGCCCGGACCCATCACGAAGTTGGCACCCAGCTGCAGCGATCGCGACCCGGTCTTGTGCTGGTGGTGTCCGGCCTTGCGGGCACGGTTGCCCGCCTTCAGCACGCTGGGGCTGAGCATGCCCGTGAGCGCCTTTGCACCGCCCTTCACCGAGGCGGCCTCTGCAGCGTCACCGTCTTCATCGACGAGCACCGCGAACGGCACCTTCTCGTCATCGACAAACGACTTGGCGTACATCATGTTGCCGGTTCCAATGGCCACGACATCGGCGCCGGTGGCCGTGATGTCGGAGTAGTTGTCGCGCAACTGCGCGGCATGCTCTCGGCAGAACACTCAACCGAAGTGGCGGAGGAAGACAACCACGATGCGACGATCGGACCAGTAATCACCGAGGCGGTGCACCTGGCCGTCGACGCCCTCGAGCTGCGTATCAGCAAGCTGTGCGGGGTTCATCCGCCCATTGTGTCATGGACTCGTCTGTGATGGATTCGTGTTCGGCGGATTCGTGACCTTCGGACCCTTGATGACGACGCTGGTGTCGATGGGTTCGCTCGGGCCGAGCCCGCGCTGGGGGCAGGGCACATCGGTGCCACCGACGCGAACATCAGCCCCGAGCGTTTCGGTGGAGGTACCCGATGGCGACACCAGCGCCACGGTCAGCTGCGTGCACCCCTTGGCGGGTGGGGCCGACAGCCAGTGCCCCGGCTTCGTCTCGGTGAACGGCTCGCCGCCGGGCCACGCCAAGGTCACCTTGCCGTCTCCCTTGACCACGACCTGGATCGCTTTGTTGGTGTCGATCAGCACCGGGTCGTAGTCGAACGCGATGTAGCCGGTGCCCGTGAGCGTGGCGCACTCCGATGACCCGATGCCGAACGTGGGCTCGATGTTCTTGCCGTCGACCACGAGCGTGACCGTGGGCAGAACTTCTCCAGCCACACAATCTCCGGGAGGAGGAACCGTTCCGATGGGAACTGAACCCTCAGCTGCACTGCCCGATGGCGAGGCCGACTTGCCCGAGCACGCGGCCAGCGCCACGACCACGAGGGCACAGCTGAGAACACGTCGCATCACCACGATTGAAGGTAGCTCACCCCCTGCGGCTCCGTCGTTTAGCAGCGATTTCACGAGGCCAAGATACGTTCCGCAGCGGTGAGGAGTTTCTGGGCGTACTTCACTGCGTCGCCCGCCTCCTTTGCCGAGACCATCGTCGTTTGGTACTGCGATTTGGTCTTCAATGACAGCAGCCTGTCGAGCACCGGGGCGAGCGGGGCCGCCTCACGTCCGGCCCTTCTCAGCTCGGGCACGGCGGACCGATGGTCGTCCGACTTGTCGGTACGACCCACGAGCTTCAGACACATCGAGTCCTTAGAGTTGATTCCAGAAATGACCGCGGCCGATGTCGCTGCGTTGAAATGCCCGTTTGTGGCGCTGCTCTCCGCGGCGGCGAGAAACTCCGTTGCCTTGCGCAGATGACCGCGCGCTCTATTCAGTATGTCCGTCATTTCTCGACACGTCCTCTGAGGAGTGGTCCGAGGCTTTCGCCAGCAAGGTCGAGCAGGCCTGTGGCAAGCGAGCCGACGAGGGGGTCCTTCACGCGCACGAGTCGCTTCAATTCGGCACGGGTGTACTCGAGAACGTCGCAGCTGTTGCCCGACCACAGGCAGACCGAACTCGACAACTGTTGCACCTGCTCGGCCCAGGACGCATCGTCCGCAACCACCCGGTCCGGGCGAATAATGATCAGATCGACATCGCTCATCGGGCCGCCTTCGCCACGACCGAACGAGCCGAACGCAGCAACTGCAATCGGTTGAGGGTTCCAGGTCTTGAGCGCGACGCGTATTCGCTCGAGCAACACTTCTCGAAGTGAAGCCAGATTGGTGAGCGCCGAAGCGGCAACGTGATCGCGGTTCAGCGAGTAGAGCATCGCTCGCCCTGCCGGCACAGCGACCACGACCCCCGCGTCCACGAGACCTCCGATTGCCCGACTTACCCCAGCTTGGCTGACGCGGCCATCAGAGAGAGCTGCAATCGTTCGACCAGTCAGTGGCTGCTCCGTACGCGACAACACCGTGAGTATCTCGCCAGGTGCTCCCGCGATGAGCGAGGTGAGGGGCCGGCCAAGATGCATCATCGACCTCCGTGCTCAGGTTGATCTGTTCGTATGATCACAATAGTACTTATATAATGCGTATTCGCATCATATAAGTCCACGCAAGGCTGTCAGACCGCTGCCATCGAGGGCACCACGCGCACGGCCCTGTCGAAGCCGGTGCGCGCAAAGCGACTACAGAACGACTCGTCGCTGCACACCACCACCAGATCGCCACCGCCGTCACGCAGGCGCCCGGCCGCGCCGAGCAGCACTCCGAGGCCGGAATCGTCGCAGGCCGACACACCGTCGAGATCGACGACCAACACGGCGCAGGGCGACTCGTTGCTGAAGCGTACGAGCGCGTTGTGCAGCACCGGGATGGTGGCCAGGTCGATCTCGCCGCTCACGTGCAACACCTCGGCCGCGCCCACGCTGGCTCGTCGCACGTTGAGTTCCACGGTTGCGACCCTACCGGCCGATCTCGGCGCCACCGAGTCTCTGACTCATGGAGGCTCCAGGATCATCGTGGCATCGCCGCGCAGTTCGACATCGGGCATGAGCAGCCCGATCAGCGGCACGTCGGTGTGGTTGGTGATGACGACCGTGACGGTGACATAGCCGTCGCTGATGGAGGTCGACACGCTGGCCGGCTGACCGATGGCCCGCTGTACGGCTGCCGTTGCGGCCGATGCCGGATCGGCGGAGACCGCCGCAGCGCGTACGCCGGTGCGCGCGGCCTCGATGGCCACGAGTTGGTCGCGCACCACAACCGCGATCTCCACCACGCCCAACAGCAGCAGGCAGAGCAGTGGCATGGCGAGCGCCAACTCCACGGTCGCCTGGCCGCGGTCAGCACAGGTGTGATCCCGTCCGGGTGATGTCATCGAGGCCATGTGCGCAGCCAGTCAGCCGACGCGGCTGACGACCTCGTCGAGCACGCGATCGAACAGGCGGCCGATCTTGCCGCCACCACCGCCAGATGTCGCCCAGCTCACCACGAGCAACGCGATGACGGCCGCTCCCAACAGCACGAGCGCGTATTCGGTGGTGGCCTGGCCGTTGTCGCCGAGCATGGTGAACCAGGTGTGCAGACGCACGATTCGTTTGCGCATGATGAGACCTCCGCGTTGGATGTGTTCGTGTCCGTCGTTGCCGACGTGATCTGCGGTCGTCAGCGACGGAGGCGCTGCAGCGACGAAACGGCCCCGGCCATGAGCGGGACGATGGTGAGCAACACGAACGATGGCAGCGTGCAACCCACCAGAGGGAACGACAGCCGGATGGGTAGCTGCCGGGCCGCCGCGTCGGCGTTGCGCCGGCGCTGCGCGCGGGCCTCATCGGCGAGGCGATCGAGAATGGGGGCCAGCGGCGTGCCATAGCGATCGCTGAGCGCCAGCGCATCGGCCAGTGGTTGGGCGATGCCGCCGAGGTGGCCGGGCAACAGCGCGAGGGCGTCGGAGAACCGTTCGCCGCTGGCGACCTGCTGCACCACCAACTGCAACGCCTCGCGCACCGGAGGATCGACAGCGACGGCCAACGTCTCGAACGCCTGCAGCGGGGTGCAGCCGGCGCGGATGGTGAGCACGAGCAGATCGATGAAGTCGGGGAACTCGCGCGCCAACCGACGCTCCGCGCGGCGCTGTCCGATGGTGGTGCGGGCGATCGTCATCGCAGCCCACTGATGATCCGCTGCATCATGCGCCATCCGGCGAGATTCAACGCGAGTCCAACGGCCACAGAGACCAGACCAACCGGGGTGAGAACGAAGCGCTGCACATCGGTACTGGTGAGCAGCGTCCATCCTGCGAAGGCAATGGGCACCAGTGTGAGTACCCGCACCGACAACCGGGCCTGTGCACTCTGCGCGACACGCTCTTGAGCCGCAGCGTGACGCTCGCGCAAGGTTGCGGCGGCACGGTCGAGCGGTTCGCTGATGTTGCCACCGACACGGGCACACAACCCGAGCACGTGCACCACCAACGCAACAGCTGCCGTGTCGGCGGGTTGGCTGTGCAGGGCTTCGGCGAACGTGGCGCCGCGCTGCAACCCGGCCAGCGTGTGATCGAACAGGGGCGACAACTCGACCACCTCGCGCGACGCCGTGAACGCATGCGCCAGCGTCTCGCCACTGGCGCAGCGACGGGCGATGTCATCGAGCAACGCGGCGAGCGTCTGGACCGACGGCGGAATTGGCTTTCGGGGTCGCAGATGCTTCCTGCTTCCGAGCCCCGATGGTGCAGGCTCACCGGCACGGAGTCGGGAGCGGATGCCACTTGCCATCGCCCAGTCGCGCACGGGCACACCCACGGTGAACAGCGCCGCAAGGCAGAGCACGGTGACCAGCATCAGTGCCGGCCCCGCGTGACGTTGCCGACCACCGCTGAGTCGGCCACCACTGCCCGATGTAGGTCTGGCGTGCCGGGTAACGCCAACTCGAGTACGTCACTGACCCGACGGCGCCCGCCCGCACTGCGTTGCAGGTGCACGACCACGTCGATGCAGCTGCGCACGTGATCACGGACCGCTTCGACCGGCCAGTTGGGGGCATGCTGCACCAGCAGCGCCTCGATGCGGCGCAGCGTGTCGAGCGGGCCGTTCGCATGGCACGTGGCCATGGAACCGTCGTGTCCAGTGTTCATTGCCTGCAGCATGTCGATGACCTCACGGCCGCGGATCTCGCCCACCACCAGCCGGTCGGGGCGTAGCCGTAACGACGTACGCACCAGGTCGCTCATGGTGATGGCCGGAACGCCATCGCTGGTGGCCGGCCGCGTCTCGAGCCGCAGCACGTGCGCCGCATCCAGCTGCAGTTCTGCGGTGTCCTCGAGCGTGATCACCCGTTCGCCGGTGCCGATACGCGACGCCATCACGTTGAGCAGACTGGTCTTGCCCGACGACGCTGCCCCGCTGATCAGCACGTTGCATCGCGTGCTCACGATGCCGTGTAACACCGCTGCCACCGACGCATCGGCAAAGTCGGCCATCGAGCGCCGCCGCACGCCGAAGCGACGCAGCGTGAGGCATGTGCCATCGATGGCGATTGGGGCAATGACCGCGCACACGCGGGTGCCATCGGGCAGGCGTGCATCGACGATGGGTGACAGCCGATCGAGCCGACGGCCGAGCGGGTTGAGGATGCGCTCGATGATGCGCGGCGTGATGTCATCGTCGAGCCGGCCGGCCATGGCGACTGCCCCTTCGCGCTCGACCCAGACATCGCCACCGTTGTTGATCATGATCTCGTTGACGAGCGGATCCTGGAGCAGGGGCTGCAGTGGGCCGAGCCCGGTGAGCCCGGCCAATGTGGGGATGGAGAGGTCGGGCGTCATACCGCGAGCTCGCTGAGCGCGACCGACAGGGTGCGCGGCAGCCGTGACGCGAGCAGACCGGCATCAACAGCGCGGGCCACGGCAGGATCGAGGCTGATCTCGGCCACCACCGGTGCCTGCACGGCATACGCCACGTCCTGAGCACGTAACGCCCGCCCGGGTTCGTGCACCACCACCACACCGGTGGGAGTGACCGCGCTGGCGGCGGCCCGGCGCAACGCGAGGTAGCACGGTCTGGTCACCAGCAACCGGTGCTGCGCGGCATCGACGAGACCGGGTGGCGGCACGCCCGAGCCTGCGTCGACCACCACGTTGACGGGGCTGGCGGCCAGGACCTGACCAAGATCGGCCCAGCGCGCCCGCTCCGGTGGAGCAGAGGACCCGCCACGGGCAATCAGCAGGAGTCCCTCTGCGGCGGCGATGCCAATCGATTCGATCGTTTGGACCGGCGCCGCCGACAGCACCCAATCATGCACACCCGATTTGGCCGGTTCGGCCATGCCGAGCGCGGCGGGCGCATCGCCCGCGAGATCGATCAGCCAGGTCGGCCCGCGGGTGGCGGCACCGAGCAACGCCAACGCACATGACACAACCGTGGTACCACTGCCGCCCTTGGCGGCCCAACAGACGGTGAGCACAACACACCCCCGGACCCGACCACGCCCAGGGTGTGATCGTCATTGTCTGAACGGGGGGAAGCCCGATCGCAACCTATCCGGCGATGGTGCCGCCGCCAACGTGATCGCTGGAGACCTCGTTGCGCAACGGCTCGCCGCGCACGAACCGGCCCATGTTGTCGATGAAGATCTGCGCGCCGCGATGGTTCGCCAACTCGGTTGCCCCCGAATTGTGCGGGGTGATGATCACGTTGGGCATGTCCCACAGCGGGCTGTCGGCGCCGAGTGGTTCGGTGGCGAACACGTCCAACCCCGCGCCGGCCAGGCGGCCGTTGGCGAGCGCATCGATGAGCGCCGGCTCGTCGATCAGTCCGCCGCGACCCACGTTGATGAGGCGAGCCGTGGGTTTCATCAACGCCAGCTCGGCGGCTCCGATGAGATCGCGCGTGTCGTTGGTGAGCGGCAGGGCGAGCACGAGGTAGTCGGCCCATGCCAGGAGTCGCGGCAACCCGTCCCACGTGAGTGTCTCGCACGGTTCGTCGCCGCTGACCGAGCGGCGACAACCGAGCACGTTCATGCCCAACGCCTGGCCGAGCCGGGCTGTTTCCTCGCCGATCGGCCCCATCCCGATGATGGCCAGGTTCGCGCCCTCCACTTCTTCGCCCATGTGCGGCGCCCAGAGGTGCTGCTGTTGGGCGCGCATCCACGCCGGCGCATCACGGCTGAGGCCGAGGATCATCAGCGCAACGGTCTGCGCGATGGGGCGCGCCGATGATCCCGACGACGTGGTGAGCCGTGCGCCACGGCGGACGAACTCGGCGAACACCGGGCTGTCGACCCCGGCGGAGAACGTGTGCAACCACTGCAGGTTCGGCGCATGCAGGCAGGCGCTGATGAAATGCGCCGTGCGTTCTGGCCAGGCGTCACCGCTGAAGAACGCAATGGTGACGCGAGCGAGATCGGCGTCGCTGACCAGTTCGTCGCCATTCATCGTGATGACGTGATCGGCGAGTTGCGGCGCGACGGCCAACAGCTCGGGGCCGTACCGATCCCATGCGGTATCGGTACAGAACAGCACCGGCGTGTTCAGGACGACTTGAGCTTCTTCGCCGCCAACGCGACCAGACCAACGAGTGCGACCAAGAGGACAAGCTTCTTCCACATGCGGGTCACGCTAGCGGTTGCCCCGGCCGAACGACAGCCCGGGTCATCGCGGTGAGCGCCTTCGGACGACCCTCGCTCCAGCGCTG
>WLMZ01000013.1 GCA_009726095.1 Actinomycetota bacterium | reverse complement strand
TCGTGGTCGGCTCCGTCGTGGTCGTGGTCGGCTCCGTCGTCGTCGTGGTCGGCTCTGTCGTCGTCGTGGTCGGCTCCGTCGTCGTCGTGGTGGTCGGCTCCGTCGTGGTCGTTGTCGGCTCCGTCGTCGTCGTGGTCGAGGAGATGGTGCTCGATGTCGACGTGGTGGATGGCGGGGTGACACCGCAATCGAAGTGCGTCTCTACGTGGGCACCGGAACCCTTTGCATTGGTGTACAGGTGCACTTCGTGGATGTACCAGTTACCGATCGTGGCTGCCGACGGGGTAGGCACCACGACGTTGCCCGCACGGCTCGCCGGATTGATACGCACCGCAACGCTCCAAATATCGCCCGTCACCTTGGTGCTGGTGGTGGGCGCAACGGGAACGGCGCGGCGGTAGTACTCGATCGAGACCGAACCAGTCAGATTGCCGGTCCATGTCACCCGTGTAGAGGTGGGATTGACGGCGCCCGAGCAGGCATCAAGGCTGATGCTGAAAGAGGGTGCTTTGGCTTCGGCCCGCAAGGCAACGACGCCCAGGCCAATAACGGCGCAGGCGGCAATCGCTGCGCTTCGTGTTCTTCGGGTGGACATGTCGGCCTTTCTGACCGACACGGTTGCCGGGGAGGACCGAACCGTACCAGTGTTCGCCGCCCCGCTTGGACTCCTTACACGGGGCAGCAACTCGATCGGCACTCACCCGGGTGTTCAGCTCCACCGACCGGGCGCGGCGGGAAGTGACGGGAAAGCCTCGGTAACCTGTGCGAGTGGCTGTGAACCGTGGTGTGCTCGTTGGCTCGCTGGTCGTCGCGGCGGTCATCAGCGTTGCCGGCGGCTATGCGCTGAGTCGCAACCCAACGGCTTCCACGCAGGCCGACGACAACGTGACCATCACCTCCAACAGCACGTTCACCGAGCCGGGTATCGCCGTGAACACACCCGTTCAGGGCAAGGCGCTGCCCACCGTGGAGCTACGCGATACGGCCGGTGCCAGCGTGTCCACCGCCAGCCTGCTCGGCAAGCCGTTGGTCCTCAACGTCTGGGCCACCAGCTGCGAGGCATGCAAGAAGGAAATGCCGGCGCTCGCCCAACTGAACGCCGAGTTCGGCGACCGCGTGCGGTTCGTTGGCGTGAACCAGTTCGCCAACGATGCCGCGGCGCTGAACTTCGCCCGCGACAAGGGCGTCACCTACGAACTGCTTTCCGATCAGGACGGGGCGCTGGTGACCGCCCTCGGCATCACCGGGCTGCCGTACACGCTGTTCGTTTCGGCCGATGGCACCATCGTGGCGCAGAAGGGCATCGCGCTGAGCGCCGACACCATCCGCAGCACGATCACGAGCTCGCTGCTGACACCATGATCGCGGTCGGGGGTAACTTTTTCGCCTACAGCTTCCTGCTCGGCGTCTTCGCAGCAGTGAACCCCTGCGGGTTCGTGATGCTGCCCACCTACCTGATGTTCTTCCTCGGTCTCGAAGGTTCGCGCCCGGGCACACAGCGCGCCAGCGTGCAACGCGCCCTGTTGGTCAGCGCCGCCACATCGGCCGGTTTCATCGCCGTGTTCGTCATCGTCGGAGCGATCACGAAGTTGTTCACCACGGTCATCCAGGAGAACGCAAAGTACATCTCGCTCGTCATCGGCATCGCACTCGTGGTGCTCGGTTGTTTGATGTTGGCGGGCTGGAAGCCCGCCTTTGCCACCGCCCGCCTCGGCGAGGGCAGGGAACGCAAGCAGACCTTCGTGTCCATGTTCGGCTTCGGCGTCGCCTACGCCGTGGCGTCCATTGGGTGCACCATCCCGTTGCTGATAGGGGTGGTGCTCGGCTCGTTCTCGACCAAGGGGTACCTCAGCGGGGTCATCAGCGTGGCGCTGTACGGCGTGGGCATGGGCCTGCTCGTCACCGCGCTCACGGTCACGCTGGCCTTCGCCAGCGGCGGGCTGCTGCACGTGTTGCGGCACGGCCTGAAGTACATGGACCGTGTGGCCGCGGTCTTCATCATCTTCACCGGCATGTACCTGAGCTGGTACTGGTACAGCGCCATCAGCAACCGCGGCTCCGATGGCCTCACCAGCAGGGTCGAGGGATGGCAGGGTGCCGTGGTCAACTTCCTGCAACGTCAGGGTGTGTGGAAGCTGGCCGTGGTGCTCGGTCTGCTGGTGGTGGGCGCCATTGCCTATGTGGCGCTGACCCGCCGCGATCAGAAGGCGGCGGAGTAACCAATGCTCGAGCAGCTCCTTGCCCATCCCGGAGTTCGCGAGGTCTGCCACCTGCGCTCCACCTTCGGGTTCATGGCGTTCCACGGCGGCTCACTGGAGGAGATGACCGACGTCATCGCCTGCGCGGCGGCCGAGCGTTGCGGCGCCAGCTACTACGGCGTGCTGCAACCGAGCGACCTGCAATGGCACATCCCGTCACACAAGGTCAGCCCATCGGGCTCGCCCGCGTTGGCGAGCTTTGTCGAACACGTCGAGGTGGTCATCACCGTGCACGGCTACGGGCGCCAGGGCCTGTTCACCTCACTGCTGCTCGGCGGGCGCAACCGCGCCCTGGCCGATCACGTCGGCTCACACCTGCGCGTTCACCTGCCGGCGTACGACATCCGCACCCAACTCGACACCATCCCCATCGACCTGCGCGGCCAGCACATCCACAATCCCGTCAACCTGCCACCGCAGCAGGGGGTGCAGATCGAACTCCCACCACGGGTGCGTGGATCGAGCCCACTGTGGTGGGACTGGGAGGGCCCGGGACACACGCCCCACACCGAGGCGTTGATCACCGGCCTTGCTGCTGCGGCCAGCTCGTGGCCCGTCGCGACCTGATCCCTACGGCGCGAGGCGTTCGATGATCCAGCCAGAGGGCTGCTCGGGTGCCCGTCGATAGCGGAACCGGTCGTGCAACCGGCTCGGACGGCCCTGCCACAGCTCGGCCTCGGTGATCTCGATGCGCCACCCGCCCCACTCAGCGGGGCGGGGGATAACAGTGCCCTCGGCAAAGCGCGCCTCGACCTGGGCAACACGAGCCTCGAGCTCGGCCCGATCACGCAACACCTGCGACTGCGGCGACGCCCACGCACCAATCTGCGAGGCCCGCGGGCGGCTGGCGTAATACTCGTCGCTCTCGCCCTCGGGTATGCGCACCGCCACGCCGCGGATCTTCATCGTTCGATGCAACTGCAACCAGGTGAACAACGCTGACACGCCGGGCAGGGCGTCGAGCTGACGGCTCTTGTTGGACAGGTAGTTGGTGAAGAAGTCGAACCCATCGTCGGTGACGCCGCGCGTGAGCACGTACCGGCTGTCGGGCAGGCCGTCGGCACCGATGGTGCTGACGACCATTGCGTTCGGCTCGACGCAGCCGGCCTGCTCGGCCTGTGCGTACCAACGGTGCCACTGGGTGATGGGATCAGCAGCAAGATCGGCCAGATCGAGGCCCGCTGTCTCGTACTGGACGCGTCGTTGCCGGACCGATTCGTTCATGCCGGCACCCTGCTCACGATGACGTGTTCACTGCGCCGGGATCACGGTGGCGCCGCGCATGTACGGGAGCAGTGCATCGGGGATGCGCACGCTGCCATCGGCCTGGCGGTAGTTCTCGACGATGGCGGCCCACACCCGCGGCACGGCCAGCGCCGAGCCGTTGAGGGTGTGCGCGATCTCGGTGCCCTTCTGGCCGGGCCGGCGGAAACGGATATCGGCGCGACGGGCCTGGTAGTCGCTGAACCAGCTGACCGAGCTGACCTCGAGCCACCGATCGCAGCCGGGGGCGTACACCTCGATGTCGAACGAGCGGTGATGGCTCTGGCCCAGATCGCCGGTGCAGATCTCGATGATGCGATACGGCAGTCCGAGCGCAGCGATGGTGCCCTCGCAGCGGGTGACGAGCTCGTCGAGCATGGCTGCAGCCTGGTCGGGCAGCGCCACGGCAAGGATCTCGACCTTGTCGAACTCGTGCGTGCGCAGCATGCCCCGGGTGTCTCGACCGGCCGAACCGGCCTCGCGACGGAAGCACGATGTGTGCGCCATCACCCGTGCCGGCATGTCGGGCTCGTCGAGAATCTCGCCCGCATACAACGAGGTGAGCGGCACCTCGGCGGTGGGGATGGCCCACAGCCCATCGCGTTCGATGGCGAAGGCGTCATCGGCGAACTTGGGTAGATGGCCGGTAGCGGTGAGCGTGGCCGTGGACACCAACGTGGGCGGGCGAACTTCTTCGAACGCATCGGCGTTGCGGTCGAGCGCCAGCTGGCACAGGGCGCGCGCCATGGTGGCGCCGAGGCCGCGCTGCATGGTGAACATCGCGCCGCTGATCTTGGTGGCACGCTCGTTGTCGAGGATGCCCAACGCCGTACCCGTTTCCCAATGGGGTACCCGTTGATGGTCGGCAAAGGTGGCCGGCATGTTGACAGGTCCCTTGACCACTGGGTTGTCGTGCTCGCCGGCGCCATCGGGAGAATCCGGGTGCGGGATGTTGGTGATGCGCAGCATCACGTCGTGCAGCGATGCCGACAGGTCATCGCTCTCGCCCGCAAGGCTGCGCTCGCGCTCGCCGAGTTCGCGGCTGGCCTCCATCGCTGCCTCGGAGGCGGCCACATCGCCCGCCTTGCGCAGCGCACCGACCTGCTTGCTGAGCTCGTTCACCTGACGGCGAAGGTCGTCGCGCTCGAGGGTGATGACGCGCAGTCGATCATCGAGCGACGAAGCGATATCGAGCTGTTCGAGGAGTTCGGGCTTGGCCCGACGGGCGAGCGCACGGCGCACACCCTCGGGATCGTTGCGGAGAAGTCGAACGTCGATCACAGCGGGAAGGCTAGCTGCGCAGCATGTCCGGTGTCAGATGGGTTCCAGTGCCGCGACGCCATTAGGGTCGCGACGTGTCTGCAGTGGAAGTCGACGATCTGGTGGTTCGCTATGGCGATCTGGTCGCGGTCGATCACGTCTCCTTTCGAGCAGAAGCGGGCGAGGTCACCGTCGTGCTGGGCCCCAACGGTGCGGGCAAGACCAGCACCATCGAGGTCTGCGAGGGGTATCGCCCTGCCTCCAGCGGCACCGCCACCGTGCTGGGCCTCGATCCGCGCCGCCATCAAGCGCAGCTGAGCAGGCGCATGGGCGTGATGCTGCAAGAAGGCGGGGTCTCCCTGGGTGCCCGGGTGTGCGACGTCGCCCGGCTCTACTGCGATCTCTACGGCAAGGGTGTACAGCCCGTTGCGCTACTCGATTCCGTCGGCCTTGCCGACCGGGCACGCTCCACCTACCGCCGCCTGTCGGGTGGCGAGAAGCAACGCCTGTCGTTGGCACTGGCGCTGGCCGGCAGGCCCGATGTGGCCTTCCTCGATGAGCCCACCTCGGGCGTGGACGTGACCGGTCGGCAGATGATCCGCACCATCGTGCGCGACCTTGCCGCTACTGGCTGCGCTGTGGTGCTGGCCACGCACGAGCTCGACGAAGCCGAGCGCATTGCCGATCATGTGGTCATCTTCGATCACGGTCGGGTGATCGCCGATGACACGCTCGACGCGCTGCGCCGCGGCCACGACGAGATCCGCTTCCGCAGCTCGGTCACCCTGGCCCATCACGACCTGTCGAGCGCCCTGCACCTACCGGTACGCGTGCTGGGCAACGGCGAGTACGCCGTCGACGGCGAGGCAGTGCACGTGGCCGCCCTCACCGCCTGGCTCGCCCAACACGATGAGCCGCTGCTCGACCTGCGGGCCGGCCGGCAACGACTCGAGGACGTATTCATGCGGCTCACGGGAGGTACGCCGTGAGCATGTTGAGAGCGCAACTGCGGGCGGAGATGCAGGCAACGCTGCGCAACGGCGAGCAACTGCTGCTCACCCTGGGCATCCCGGTGATGCTGCTGGTGTTCTTCAGCCTGGTGGACGTGCTGCCCACCGGCACCAAGGATCCGGTGGACTTCCTGGCCCCTGGCATTCTCGCTCTGGCCGTGATGTCCACGGCCATGGTGAGCCTGGGCATCGGTACAGGGTTCGAACGCAGCTACAAGGTGCTCAAACGGCTGGGTACCACACCATTGGGACGCAGCCGACTGGTCGTTGCCAAGATCGGCGCCGTGATCCTGGTCGAGGTGGTGCAATTCGCCGTGCTCGTCCCGGTTGCCTACGCGCTCGGTTGGCGCCCGGCATCGCCCAACTGGGTGGGCGCGCTCGGTGCCGTGGTGGTGGGCACGATGGCCTTCGCCGGTATCGGTCTGAGCCTGGCCGGCCGACTGCGCGGCGAGATCAACCTGGCGGCGCAGAACGGTCTGTATCTGGTGCTCCTGCTGCTCGGTGGCATGGTCATCCCGTTCGGCAAACTGCCCACCGGCCTGTCGGCGGTGGCCAAGTCGCTGCCATCCGGGGCGCTCGCCGACGTGTTGCGCGAGGCGTTGAGCCAGACCGGTAGTCGCCCGACGACATCGTGGGTGATCCTGGCGATCTGGGCCGTCGTCACGCCGATCACCGCCACCCGGTTGTTCCGTTGGGAGTGAGCTAGCTCGAGCGCTCGGGTTCTGCCGCCGCGGGTGTACGGCCGAAGGCCTCGGTGACCTGCTCGTAGGTGAGCGGCGTGTCCACAGCATCGACGTGTTCGGCACGCTGTGCCTTGTTTCGGCGCAGGTAGCTCTGGTCCAGCCCGCTGCCGTCCTTGTACGGGCCGAAGTACATGTAGATGATGATGCCCCACAGGTAGAACGAGCCACCGACTTTCATGATCGCACCGGCGATCTGCTGATCGTTGGCCACGCTGAGGCCCCACACCCGCACGGGGATGTTGTAGTGCTTGTACACCGGTCCCTCGGCAAAGGTGAGCCAGCCGGCCGGCACGGTTGGAACGATGCTCTGCAGGAACAGGTAGCCCATCTTCGCGGGGTAGCTGATGTGCAGTTCCCTGAACGGTCCGATGACCGGCATCCACATGAGCAGGGACGACATCACCAACAGGAAGTGCAACGTGTAGTGCAGCGGGCCGTTGACGGTTGAGGTGTTGACGACGCCGGGAATGTGGGTGACCATCACCGTGAGATTGAAAAGCACGCCGGCAACGGCGGGCTTGCTCATGAAGCGCACCACCCGATAGCCCCTGGCCTGGCCGACGATGATGCGCAACAACCATTCAGGGGTGGCGATCAGTGCGAGCGGCGGCAGGAAGTACGCCAGAATCATGTGCTGGAACATGTGCACCGAGTACAGGTACGTCTCGCCGACATCGTGAATGGGCCAGTCGCTGGCGGCCCAGAGCATGATGATGGTGCACACGAAATACACGGTCTGCCGACGGGTGACGACCACGGCCCCCGGCGCAACGGCACGCGGCCCGATCACCCGGGTGGCGTAGAACCATGCGCCGACGAGGAACACGATGATTGCCCACACCTCGGGGTGGAAGTGATACGCCCACGGATCTGCGGTGATATCGAATGTGGCCAACATCATGGCCTCCTCAACGACTCAGTTGCCGGCGAAAAATTGAAACGTGCAGAGCGCAGCGAGATAGACGCCGAGCGCAAGGATCAACCCGGAGTAGAACAACCAGCTGAAGATCTTGTTGTCGAACTTGAGATGCATGAAATAGCTCACGACCGTGACGAACTTGACCACCATCAAGATGAGCAGGATCGGCATGAAGAACGCACCGATGTGCACATAGGTGAGCGACACTTCCATGCCGGTCAACACCGCCAGGAAGATGGCGACCTTGACGTAGCCAAGGTCGGTCAGGCCGTGGGCGTGCTCGTGGTGTCCACCGTCGGCGTGTGCGGCATCGTCGCCCGGTGCGGCGTCGTCGACTGCGAGTGCGTGTGCTGTGCTCATGGTGATGACCTCAGGACGGAATCAGGTAGACGAGGGTGAAGATGATGATCCACACGATGTCGACGAAGTGCCAGTACAGGCCGATCATCTCGACGACTTCGGCCTTGTCACCGGGGAACTTGCTGCGGCTGATGATGCCTACGAGCGCCATCAGCATGATGATGCCCACGGTCACGTGGACGCCGTGGAACCCGGTGAGGGTGAAGAAGCTCGAGCCGAACAGGTTGGTGGTGAAGCCAAGTCCCTCGTGCACGAACTCGGTGAACTCGAACACCTGCGCACCAACGAAGGTTGCGCCGAGCAGGGCGGTGACGGTGAGCCAGGTCGTGGTGTTGCGGTCGTCGCGTCGTTGTGCGGCGGACACGGCGAGCACCATCGTGAGCGAGCTCATCAGCAGCACGAACGAGCTGATCGAGGTGAGCGGGATGTTGTACAGCTGCGACGGTGTGGGCGAACCCTCGTGACGTCCGCGGTACAGCATGTAGGTGGAGATGAGGCCGCCGAACAGCAGGCATTCGCTGCCCAGGAACATCCACATGGCGAGCTTGTTGTTGGACAAGCCGGTACTGGTGGCGTGACCCGCGGCGTGGTCGTCGTGACCTGCGGTGGCGGGTGAGTCGAGCGCTGTGTCAGCCAAGGGTCGCCAACTCCTTCGTGGTGCCACCGTCAGTTGGTGGTTCGTAGTCGGATTCGTCAGCCACAGATGGCTCGAGGGACCAGCCGAACATGGCCAGCAGGATCACCACGGCACCACCAACGGCGAGGATGCGCTGGAAGATGATGCCGTAGGCAACGATGGGCAGGCCGAGCGCCAAGATGATCGGCCAGTACGACGGCGACGGCATGTGGAAATGCTTGTCGGCATGAGCCATCTCTTCGGCCATGATGTCTTCGTACGTGGCGATCTGGCGAATCTCGCCGGTGGCCTCGTCCTCTTCGTACTTGCGGTGGAAGAACTCGTCGAGTTCATGCACGTGCGGGATGGCGTCGAAGTTGTGCTCCTTCGGCGGGCTGGTGGTCATCCACTCGAGACTGCGCGCATCCCAGGGATCGAGGGGGGCGATCTCGGCCTTCTTCGCCGTGTACAGCACGTTGATCAGGAAGAACAAGATGCCCAGGGCGAGCACGAACGAGCCAACGCTGGCCACCCGGTTCCAGAAGGCGAGGTTGAAGAAACCCTCGCCGGCACGGAAGTCGGTCCAGACCTGCATACGACGCGGCTGACCCTGCAGGCCCAGGATGTGCATGGGGCCAAAGGTCAGGTTCATGCCGATGACCATCAGCCAGAAGTTCCACTTGCCGAGGCGCTCGTTGAGGAGCTTGCCGAAGACCTTCGGCCACCAGTAGTAGAAGCCGGCGAACAGACCGAACACCGCCCCGCCGAAGAGCACGTAGTGGAAGTGGGCCACGATGTAGTAGGTGTCGGTCTGCTGGGTGTCTGATGGTGACACGGCGTGAGTCACGCCCGAGAGGCCGCCGATGGTGAACTCGATGATGAGCCCGGTGGCGAACAACATCGCGGTCGTGAAGCTCAGCTTGCCGCCCCACAGGGTCATGGTCCAGTTGACGATCTTCACGCCCGTGGGTAGGGCGATGGCCATCGTGGCCACCGAGAACACCGCGACGCTGACCGGGCCGAGGCCGCTGGCGAACATGTGGTGGGCCCACACGCCCCAGCCGAGAAAGCCGATGGCAGCACCGGAGAAGACGACGAACTTGTATCCGAACAGCGGCTTCTTCGAGAACACCGGCAGCACCTCGCTGACGATGCCGAAGGCAGGTAGCACAAGGATATAGACCTCCGGATGGCCGAAGATCCAGAACAGGTGTTGCCAGAGCAGTGGGTCAGCGCCCTTTTCAACGCTGAAGAACGCTGCGCCGAAGTTGCGCTGGAAGCTGAGCAGGAACAGCGCCACGGTGATGACCGGGATGGCGAACAACAACAGGAACTGCACGACCAGGATCATCCAGGTGAAGATGGGCATCTTCATCAGGCTCATGCCGGGTGCACGCATGTTCAGCACGGTGACGATCAGGTTGATGGCGCCGGTGAGCGATGCGATACCGGTGATCTGCAGACCGAGTGCCCAGAAGTCGACGCCATGGCTGGGCGAGAACGCCACGCTGGTGTTGGGGGCATAGGCGAACCAACCGGAGTCGGAGGCGCCACCGAGGAACCATGAGGTGTTCAAGAAGATGCCACCGAACAGGAAGCACCAAAAGCCAAAGGCGTTCAGGCGGGGGAACGCAACGTCACGAGCGCCGATCTGCAGCGGCACGAGATAGTTGGCGAAGGCGGCCGCCATGGGCATCACGAAGAGGAACACCATGGTGGTGGCGTGCATCGTGAACATCTGGTTGTAGGCGCCTGCGCTGAGCACTTTGTTGTTCGGTGCCGCGAGCTGCAAGCGGATGAGCAGCGCCTCGCAACCGCCGATGACGAAGAAGGTCATTGCGACGACGCCGTACATGATGCCGAGCTTTTTGTGGTCCACCGTAAAGACCCATGACCGCCAACCGGTGGTGGACACGGGGCGACGGAACACGCCCATGGAGCTGCTCGGGGTCACATACGCTGACCCGCCGTTGCCGGCGAGTGCGGGGACTGAGGGACGTTCGGAAATAGCCATCTACGTTGCTCCGTTACTTCCGCTCGGTGAGGTAGCTGATGAGTTTGTCAATTTGGTCCTCGGTCAGTCCAAGATTCGGCATGCCACGGTACTTGCCGCCGGTCTCGACGAGTTTGGCGGGGTCGGCATACATCGGCTTCTTCGCGGGTGCATTGCGCAACCACTGGCGCAGCTGCACCGTATCGAGGCACTCGGGCGAGACACCTTCGAGATACTTGGCGCTGAACTGAGCCGACGGCGTGTTCCAGAGCGCTGTCTTGCAGTCCTGCGTCATCAGGTCGTACGCAGCACCGGCAAAGGTGGTGCGGGTCATCAGGTTGGTGAGGTTGGGCACGGCTCCCGAGTACACGTACTTGTCGGGACGGCTGATGACGGGCGTGCCATCAGCGCCGAGGATGCCGTTGACCTGATGGCAGCGACTGCACTGGGAGACGAAGAGTGCCTCACCCTGACTGGCCGTAGAACCTGCAGCCGGCGCTTCGTAGGGCGCAAGCTGATTCTCGACCCATGACTTGAAACCGGCGGCGTCAAGCGAGACCGCCTCCATGCGCATATAGGCGTGCGACAGGCCGCAGAACTCGGTGCACTGGCCGGCGTAGATGCCGGGCTGATCGGCCTGGAGGCGCAGAGTCTGCACGCGACCCGGCACAGCATCGCGCTTGCCGTTGAGCTTGGGGATCCAGTACGAGTGGATGACATCGCGGCTGGAGATGCGCAACAACACCTTTTGGCCCGCAGGGATGACCAACTGTCCGCTGGTGACGATGGGGGCCGAAATGCCGCCGCAGCCGTCCTGCACGGGGTAGTCGTATTCCCACCACCACTGCTGGCCCGTGACGTTGACCACGCACTGTGTATCGCTGGTCTTGGCCAACTTGAACAACGTGTTGACGGTGGGGATACCGATACCGACGAGGATGAGCGCCGGGATGATGGTGAGGGCGATCTCGAGCGCCGGCTTTCCGTGCGATTGCTGGGGGATGGCCTGGCCCTTGTCGCGGAACTTGAAAACGCAATAACCGACCACCGCTGCAACGATGACGAGCACGAGGCCAGCGATCATGAACACCGGCTGCTGCAAGTTGTCGATCTTGCGGGCGTTGTCACCGGCGGGCTGCCAGGTGTCCTGCGGAGCATCTTTGGCGCAGCCGCTGAGGACGACCAGGGCACCGAAGCCTGCGAGCGGCAGCGCCCAGCGACGGTGGCGCGTCTGATTGGTTGTCATCGAGTCTCCCGACTGATTCTGCACGTGGGCAACGGTAGTCAAATGCGCTCCGGGCTGCGTTATCGCCGATGGGTGTCTCACGGCACCTCGATGGTGATGGTGCTGTCGACGCCGGGCACGCTGAGCGTGAAGGGGGTGGTAGACGAGAACGAGGGTCGGGTCGGACGCAGCACCAGGAACTGTGCGCCATCCTTGCCGACGGCCTGTGTGCAGCTCTGCTGGGGCACCTTGGTGGCGGTTCCGTTGATGTTGACCTCGTCCACACCGAGGTCGGCGACCAGACGGTGCTTGTCGTCGTCCAGGTTCACAAAGCGGATGTAGGAGTTGGTCGAACGGCCCAACGTGATGGTGGTCTTCGCGCCGATCACGCCGATGACGTCGGCGTGCAGGGTGCCGTTCTGCAACACGATGGTGGCGGCAAGATTCGACTTCAGGGCGATGGCGCGTGAAGCATTGTGGTCTGCCTCACCGTGCTCGGTGCCGCAGGTGCCCTCGGCGAACGAGGGGATCTCGTGCTTGACGATCTCGCGTCCACCAGCAATGGCGCTGGTGACACCGAACCCGATGATGCCCACGGCGCCGATGGTGCACAAGGTGCCGACCACCGAGCGGCCGACAGTGCGCTTTGCAGCCAGCAACGACCCGAACAGCAACACGATGGATGCCACGGCGCCGAAGGCGATGGCGCCTGCTGCAGCGGGCAGGCGCAGCATGATGCGCGAGAAGGAAAAGATGATGAGACCCAGACCGAGCGCACCAAGCACTGGCAGTTCGAGCGGGTGCATGATGCGCTTGCGGATGCTGGCGTTGTACGCCGAGTCTGCCGAGGCCCGCTCGCTCCAGGACTGCACCATCCACTCGACGGTGGCGACGAGGATCACGATGACCGCCATCCAGGTGATGGCCCGGCCGACGACCAGACCAACGGGGATGAGCGCGACGCCGAGGGCAGCGACCATTGGCCACATGCTGCGCGGTGGCGCCTCATGGCTGGCGGGCGCGGTGGTCAGGGCGGCGGTATCGGTGGGCGACACGTTGCTGTCGCGCACCCAGAAGTTGATGCCCATCAGGAACACCAACGCGATGGCCGCCGACACGAGGCCGATCGTGCCGAGCTTGGAGTCGCTCTGCGTGATGCCGAAGATGAGTGCACCAACGACGGCCAACGTGGTGGCGCCGATGAACAGTTTTGATCCGGTGGTGAACATTTGCTGCTACCTGCTCACTTTGTGACGTAGACCACGAACCACAGCATGCTGAACGCTGCGGCGATGAAGTACCAGTAGATGGCGTGGGCGGTGACGATCTCACGATCGCTCGTGCGGCCGCCGAGGTAGCGGAACGCAGTGACCATCGAGAACACGATGCCAACGATGAACAGCACCAGCATGGTGCCGGTGACGGCGTAGAACATGACCCCATAGGCACTGCCGGTGGTGTCGCTCACGGGGAGACCCATCTGCACGTAGACCGTGATCTGCGCGTTGATGACGGCCAGGCCGAGCAGGGCGGTGAGGCCCAACGCGATGCCGACGTGCTGCTTGTCATTGCGACGAGCGGCGTACACGGCCCACTGGGCGAAGATGCACACGCCGACGAAGCTGAGCAGCATGATGTTGCTGGCGACCTCGGGGATGGTGACGTTCTTCGGAAGCCAACGATGATCGGGGCCGGCGATGGCGAGGTCACGGAAGCGCAGCCACAGGGCGAGCATCCCGCCGATGAGCATGGCGCCGGCCACTGCAGCGAGCGAAGTACCCACGAACATCTGGCGGCGTGGCGCCGGTTCGGGAGCCGGTGGAAGAGCAAGCATCAGGAGTTCCCCCCGGTGGGCTTGAGGTCGAGTAGCGGTTCGGCTGAAGTGACCGAGTGGACATCTGCGAAGTTGTTGACCGGTGCGGGCGACGAGGTTGCCCACTCGAGGGTCTGTGCATCCCACGGGTCATCGCCGGCCACCTGACCGCGGCGGAAACCTCCGACGGCAACACCGAGGAAGCTGAACACCGTGACCAGCATGGCGACGTGGCCAACGGTGACGAGCACGTTCCAGAGGTTCTGTGGGCCCGAGTAATCGAAGGTGATCGAACCAGCGGGCTGATCGGCAAAGCCTGCAATGAAGTACGGCAGCGAGGACAGCACCGTGGCGAGCGTGCCGAGCAGCGCCAACCCGATGAGCTTGTTTTCGGGCAGGCGGCGGCCCCACAACTTGGGCCCCCAGTACGCCGTGGCACCCATACCGGCGAGCACGGCGCCGTAGCAGATGTAGGTGTAGACGCCCTCTTCAAACACCGTGCCGCGCAGGCCGAGATCGGTGACGCCATTGACCAGCGCACCGAGCATGCCGACCAGGATCATGCCGAGTCCGAAGAAGCCGAACAGGAACGGCGAGGTGATCTTGGGTCGCGACCCCTTGAACGCCAGCGGACCGATCAAGAGCACCAGCAGCACACCGAGCACCGGCAGCGCCATGAAGAACGCATAGTTGAGCAGGTCGGCGAACTTGGTGCCGAACTGATCGAGGTTCAGGCCCTTGCCCGCCCAGGGCAGGATCTGCTCGCTTTGCGTGACGCCGCCCAGCGCAGCGACGCCGACCAGCGCAAGTCCGGCCAGCACGACAGTGCGCATGGGCATGCGCCGGCGGGCGGTGACGGGAATGATCTCGGCGGCGAAACCGATGGCGGGCAGCACATACAGGAACGTGGTGGGCTGCGACAGCGAGAAACCCAGCCACTGCAGCACGCCGGTGTTGCCACCGAAGGGCACCTTGTTATAGCGATAGCTGAGGTACAGGTAGATCACCGCGCCGATGGCAACCGGCAGCACCAGCAACAGGCCGAGAGCACTGACAAGGGCCGACCAGCTGAACAGCGGAACCCGGCGCATGTTCATGCCGGGGGCACGGGTGGTGAGCACGCTCGTGGCGACCGAGACCGCAATGGCCACGAGGCCCGCCAGCATCACGCCGTAGGAGGCGATGAACAGCGCAACGAACTTGGGGGCACCGCCGCCAGGGCCGCCATTGGCGGCGATGGAGATGATGACCAGGGTCATACCGAACAACCACGCCCAGAATCCGGCCGAGGCCGTACGGGGAAAGGCCAGCGAACGAGCTCCGAGCTGCAGCGGCACAACCGCCACGGCGAGGCCGAGCATGATGGGCACCACCACGAAGAAGGCCAGGCCGACGCGGTTCAGGGCGAACAACTGCGTGATGCTGTTCGCGTTGAGCACGGTGGAGGTGGCGTCGATGCGTTCGAAGCCCAGCAGTCCGCCGATGAGGGAGATGGCGAGCAACGCCAACAGGCCCATCACGATCAGCAAACGACCGAGCCGCTTGTGGTCGCTGGTGGTTGCCCAGGCGGCGACGGTCGAAAGGGCGCGACCTACGCCAGCGTCCGAAGAAGCGGCGTGCGATGCGGTGTCAATTGTGGTCATGGGCAACAGCTCATTTCGAAACAGCACATAGCGGTGCGCGTACGACCGCCGGAGCGGCTCAAATTCGGGTCCGTTCTTTCTTCGACATTACCCATAGCCACCACCGCGGGCCGAAATCTCCGCGCAGTTCGGCCGAAAAAGTTTGCCCGGGACCGTGATACGTCAAAAGCCGTTCCGGACGAGAACATCAACGGTGAGCACCCCGAACAGCAGCGTGACGTAGCTGATGCTGTAGCCGAACAGGCGCATTGCCTTGTGTGGCTCGGGGTTCTTCGACAGCGCCAACGTGCCGAAAATGAACAGTGCGCCCAGGACGGCGGCACCGATGCCGTAGATCCAGCCGAGGTGGCCGACGGGAATGAGCACCAGCGTGCCGGCCACCATGATGACCGTGTAGGCGAGCATCTGGCGCAACACCTGCTCGAGCGGGGCGACAACCGGGAGCATGGGGACATTGGCGGCGCGATAGTCCTCGACGTGGCGAATGGCCAGCGCCCAAAAGTGCGGTGGGGTCCACATGAACATGATGCCGAACAACAGCACCGGGGGCCAGGCGATCTCGTTGGTGACGGCCGACCAGCCAATGAGCACGGGCATCGCGCCCGCAGCGCCACCGATGACGATGTTCTGGCGGCTGGTCCGCTTCAGCCAGAGGGTGTAGATGAACACGTAGAACAGCGTCGCCGACAACGCCAGCACAGCCGACAGCAGGTTGGCGCCGCTCCAGAGCACGGCAAAGGCGATGATCTGCAGGACCACGGCGAACACCAGCGCATTGCGCGGTTTGATCAGCCCAGTGACCAGCGGCCGGCCCTGGGTGCGCACCATCAGCTTGTCGATGTCGCGATCGACGTACATGTTGATGGCATTGGCCCCACCAGCGGCCAGGGTGCCGCCGAACAAGGTGATGAGCACCAGCTTGGTCGAGGGCCAACCGGCTTGCGCCATGACCATCGTGGGAACAGTGGTGATCAGCAGCAGTTCGATGATGCGCGGCTTGGTGAGCGCAACGTAGCCACCGACCACGGTGCGCGGCGTGCGGCGGCTGCTGTGGCTGATGCCGCCGGGCGCGAGCCGGGACGGAACGAGGGGACGGGAACCGACGGACATTGGCCTTCATGGTAGGGCGCTTTCCGACGGGTTCCTAACTGCCGGAGCCGTGAATACCCGATTCTGCGCGGTCAGCGCGAGAATGTCCGCGAGTATGAACAGCATGGCCAGCGCCCCGAGCCCCACCGTGGTCGATCGACCCGATGTGGACGCGACTGTCAAGCCTGACATTCCCTGGATCGTGCTGGTGTGGAACGACCCGATCAACCTGATGAGCTACGTCACGTTCGTGTTCCAGAAGCTGTTCGGGTACAGCCTCGACAAGGCCACCGAGCTGATGCTCGACGTCCACGAAAAGGGCCGCGCGGTGGTATCCAACGGCACCCGCGAGAAGGCCGAGCTCGATGTGTTCCGGTTGCACGAACACGGTCTCTGGGCCACCATGCAACGAGACGACACCTAGCCGTGGCACGCAAGCCCAAGCCCACGGTCGAACGGTACGGCGGTGGGTACCGCATCAACCTGCAGTTCGAGGAGCGCGACCTCATTGCTCGACTGATGGGCGAGATGCGCTCGCTGTTGCTGGGCTCCACCGATGACGACCGGGTGCGCCGCCTGTTCCCGACCGCCTATCACCAAGAGGGTGACCGGGCCATGGACGACGAGTACCAGCGCCTGATGCGCGAGGACCTGGTGACCTCGCGACTGAAGGGCCTCGATCTGGTCGAGGGCTGCCTGGGTACCGTCGGTGCTGCCAGTGCCCAGCTGAGCGACGCTCAGATGCTTGCGTTCGTTCAAGCGCTGAACGGCGTGCGGTTGGTGCTCGGTACCGTGCTCGACGTCGACGAGGACCATGACCTTGACGACATCACCGATGACCATCCGCTCGTGGGCGAATACCATCTCTACGCCTTTCTCAGCTGGGTGCTCGACTGGTGCATGCAGGCCCTCCAGGCCCAAGCAGGGCAGGGCCGATCCGGACAGGCACTGGCATGATCCGAGGGCGGTGCCTCGTTGCGTTGCTGGGTGCCGGCATGTTCGTCTCCGGATGCGGCACCCGCCTGTCCGAGACCGCCTTCGACACCACCCCGGCTCACGGCTCGAACCCTCCCGACACGTCAGCCCCGCCTGCACAATCGAGCGATGTCGGCGTGACAGCATCGTCGATCAAGCTCGGGCTCATCGTCAGCAAGACCAGCCCGCTGGGGGCCGAGACGTTCAGCGCACCGATGTACGGCGCCCGGGCCTTCGTCGCTGCGCTCAACGCGAGCGGCGGGATCAACGGCCGGCGGGTCGATCTGGTGGTGTGCGACGACGGCGCCACCGGTACCGGCAACCGGCGTTGCGTCAACAAGCTCATCGATACCGACAAGATCTTCGCGTTTGTCGGCAACAGCATCTTCGACTACGCCGGCGCCTCGTACGTGGACGAACACGCAGTGCCCGATGTCGGCGGGCAACCGATCAGCAACGCGTACGAGCAGTATCGCCACCTCTGGTCGATCTACGGCAGCTCCGCACCGCGCGACGGCACCATCGGCTGGAACGGCAAGCTCTACGGCGGCACCGAGGTCTACCGGTATTTCAAGCAGACCCTCGGGGTCAAAACGGCCGGGGTCGTGGCCTACAACCAGGCGGACTCAATGCGTTTCGCCAACCTCACTGCCAAGGCGCTGGCGGTCGAGGGGTACACCGTGGTTCGCGAGCAGCTCGACTTCGCCGTGCCGTCATGGGATGCAGCCGCCATCGACATGCGATCACGCGGCGTCGATATCGTCTTCGACGCCCTCGATTCGGCGGGCAACGTGAGCCTGTGCACGGCCATGGATTCGGCCGGGCTGACGGTCAAGGCCAAGGCCGTGACCGTGCAGGCGTGGAACGAATCGGCCCGTACCGATTACGGCCGTTCGGCCACCTGCCGCAACTCGCTCTACGCCACGGCGACGACACGCAACTACATGGACACCGACAACGCGACCATCGCCAGATTCCGCACCGAGATGCGCGACGCCTTCCCCGACCGCGAGGACAAGCTCTCGATGTGGGAGCTCGAGGGTTGGGCGGGCGCACAGTGGCTCGCCGACGCGATGGCGTCATGCGGCGAGGCGCTGACCCGGGTCTGCGTCGAGGCCTATCTCGGCCGCGCCGAACCATACGACGCCCACGGTGGCCTCACGCCGCGAGACTTCGTGGTGCAGCCGGTGCCCCCGACCACGGTGAACAACTGTATGTTCGCTGCCCGGTGGCGTGACGACGCCAATGACGGCACCGGCGGCTGGGTCAGCACCACGCCCGACAAGCAGGCCATCTGTTACGACGTGGCGAACGTGTCGTACTCGCCCTAGCGGCGCGTCACCCGAACGCCGTCGGCAAACGGCCCGCCGCCAGTTCGCCCGGCTCGCCCGCCCACGCCACCTCGCCGCGTGACAGCACATAGACGAGGTCGGCCCGGCGAAGAATGTCTGGTTGATACTGCTCGACCACCACGATGGTGCGCTCTGGCGTGGCCAGGTCATCGAGCACGGCGTAGAGCCGTTCGACGGCGCCGACCGAGAGTCCCCGACTGGCTTCGTCGAGCAGCAACGCCTGACCCGGCCGCAGCAGTAGCCGGCCGAGGGCGACCATTTGACGCTCGCCGCCCGACAGGGTTCCTGCCAGCCGCGAGGCCTTGTCACGCAGCTCGGGGAAGACCTCGAAAACGGGATCCGGCGCAATGCCCTGCCCGAACACCGCAAGATTCTCGGCCACGGTGAGCCCGTGGAACACGTTGGGAGCATCGGGGATCGAGGTGAGCCCGGCGACGACACGCTGATCCGGCGGGAGCCGAGCGAGGTCACGACCCCGCCAGCTCACCCGGCCCGACGACACCGCAACGGTGCCGGCCATGACGCGCAGCAGGCTGGACTTTCCCGCACCGTTGCGCCCGAGCAGGGCAACGACAGCACCCAACGGGAAACTGAGGGTCACACCGTGGAGCGCCTCCACGGCGCCGTACCCGGCCCGCAGGTCGACGACATCGAGCCCCGAGCTCATGGCGCCTGGTCCAGCGGGCGGTCAATCAGGTGACCGAACAATCGTGCCTGCACGTCGCTGCGACCCAGCACGTCGCCGGGTGGCCCGACGGCCACGACCCGGCCCGCATCCATCACATAGACGACGTCTGCCGTTTCGTCGACCAGCTCGAGGTCGTGTTCGACCATCACCACGGCCAACTCGCGCGCCGCCAACCGGTGCAGCAGTTGGTGGAACTCCTCGGTCTCGGCGTCGTCGAGACCACTCGCCGGCTCGTCGAGCAGCAAGGTGTCGGGCTGCCCACACAACGCCCGGCCGAGCTCCACCAGGCGTAGGGTGCCTGACGGCAAGACTGCTGCGCGCACGTCGGCGATGGCCGACAGCCCGAGTTCGGCGAGCACGGTGCGTACGGTGCGCACCGCCCGTCGTCGACCCGGATCGCGCATCCCGACCACGCCGCGCAAGATGCCGCGGCGCCCGTGGTTCTCGGCGGCGACACGCAGGTTGTCGGAAACGGTGAGTGTGGGGAACACCGACGACCGTTGAAAGGTGCGCGCCAGGCCACGTCTGGACAGCGCATCGGGCGACCATCCGGTGACATCGTCACCCCGATGCAGCACGACACCGGCGTCGATGGGCTCGACGCCAGAAAGGCAGTTGAACAGGGTGGTCTTGCCGGCGCCGTTGGGGCCGACGATGACCGTGATCCGGCCGGCCTCGGCACTGAAATCGACATGATCGACAATGAGTACGTCGTTGTAGCTCTTGCTGAGGCCCAGCGCCTGCAATGTGGTGCTCACGGTGTGACGCTCACGGTGTGACGCTCACGGTGTGACGCTCACGGTGTGACGCCCTGCCCACCCGCCGCACGGCGGCGCAGCTGGCCCACCATGGCACGACCCGCTGGCGTGAGCTGGACCGCACGGGTCGGGCGTTGGCGCACATCGGGCACGATCCCGGGTGCGATCCGGCGAACGGTGTGATCGAACAGTCGATGCATCGAGTGCAACAGGCCACCCGGCATGCGCCCAAGCAACAGCGCACACAGACCGATGACGAGAATGGAGCTGCCCTGCGGGAGGCCCGCATCGAGGGCCACCAGCACACCGGCACCGATCACTGCACCGGGCGCACTGTCGATGCCAAACACGACGACGGCGGCAAACCAGATGAGCCCGCGCGTCGGGTCGAACGCGCCGGTGTCGAAGGCGCGTGATCCCATCGCCAGCAACGCCCCCCCGAGAGCCGCCAACGCTGCACTCGCAGCAAACACCAGCAGCTTCAGGCGACGGACATCGACCCCACACGCAAGCGCACCGGATTCGTCGTCGCGAACTGCAATCAGGGCCCGCCCGACACGCCCATTGTGCAGGTTGCGCACCACGAGGAACGCAGCGGCCAGGCAGAGCAGTTCGAGGACATAGAAGTTGTTGTCAGAACCAAACGCATCGGGGGGATGCACGGTGAGACCGCTGGTGACCGACGGTTGGTCGAACACGAAACGACTCACGGCCACGCTGAAGGCAAACGTGGTCAGCGCCAGGAACAAACCGCGTCGCCGGATGGCCGGCCAACCGAGGAGCAAACCGATGGGCACCATGAGCAATGGAACCATCACCAGTACGGCCACGCCCGGAATGCGCCCGAAGCCGGGCATGGTGCCAGCCGCGAGGCGAGCAGCGATCAGGGCGCCCAGCCCGGCAAAACCAGCCTGACCCAGCGAGATCTGCCCGCTGTACCCGCTGACGACCACGATCGAAACCAACACAATGGCCAAGGCCGGTACGGCCAGGGCCACCCGACGGTCCTGCGCGTTGAACATCAGCGGTGCCGCAAGGGTGAGCGCCGGCACGAGCCACCAACCGCGCGCGGATGCCAGTTCGCCGCGCGTGGTGAGGCGCGCCGTGGTGCCGGCATCGTCACCACCTGTCTCGTTCAACCGCCGCACGATCAGCAGCGCCACCAGCAGCGCCACCACGAACAGGTTGGCCGTCAGCGCGTCGAACAGCGCACCGCTGTAACCGCCGAGGTGCACACGGGCCAACTCGGCCTGGATCACCCCCACCATGAGCCCTGCGGCAATGGCCCGCACTGGGCTGGTGAGCTGCGCCACCACGACCACGGCCATGGTCTCCAGCATCACCAGCGTCAACCCATACGGTTGTAGCCGCAACGTCGGTGCCATCAAGACGCCCGCAACTCCGGCCAACATCGAACCAATGGCCCAGCCGAGCGCCGCCACACGATTCGCATCGAGGCCCTGCAGTTCGGCGAGCTCGCGTTGCTCGACCACGGCGCGCACGCGCAGACCGAGGCGCGTGCGCTGACCGAGCGCCAGCCCAATACCGACCACGATGATGACCGCAAGATCAACCACGGTGCTGAGCGGGAGTTGCACACCACCGGGCAGGGGCAGTTGCCGGTACGGCACCAACGACGGGGCATCCAGCCGGGCCTGTGCTCCCCACACCAGCACTGCACCACCGAGCAGCACCACGAACACACCGAGCGAGGCAACCAGTTTCTCTGCCGGGGCCGCCGCACGGCGCTGCAACGGACGAAAGACGAACCGTTCGAGCAGCACCCCGAAGATCGGGCAGATCACCAGCACATCCACCACAGCGGCGAGCGCCAGCGGCCAGTGCCAGACGCGCACGGCCTGCCACAGCAGATAGGCGGCAGCCATGGCGATGGCGCCGAACGCCAAGTTGAACACGCCAGTGAGACGGTAGGTGACCAACAGGCCCAGCCCGGCCAGGGCTGCAATCGAGCCGATGCCCAGACCAGCGAGTGCCAGTTCGAGCGTCAGCATGGTCAGGCCGCCGGCTTGTCGGGTTCGCAGACCGGACAGGCGAGCAGGTGTTGCTCGCCAGCGGCAGCGGCATCGATCTCCTCGACCCCGGACTTGCCCACCACGAGAGCGCACATCGCACGGTGATAACGCCCGCCGCCGGGTACGACGACCAGCGCCCCCGATGGCACCGTGGGCTCAGCCAGCCGGGTCGTGGCCGACGCTGCCGTTTCCTGCACGAGCAGGGAGTGCAGCTCGGCGATCAGCGCATCGGTGCGGTGCTCGGTGCGCTGCCCCGACTCGCGCGCCAACACGATGGCGGCGGCCACGATCAGCGCTGCACCGGGGATCGAGGCCGACGCAAGATACGGCAGTTGCTCGCCCACGGTGGCCGTGCCGGACACGCCGTACCATCCAAGGAACGACAGGACCGCCCCGGCCAGCGCCAATGTCGTGCCGAGCCACCCACGCCCGGCGAGGCGCGTTCGGGTCTGGTCGGGTTCGAGGCGGGGGGCATCAACGGTCATCCCTTCGGCACGCTAGTTCCAAACGCGGGCCCTCTGCCTCTCGTTGCAACAGGCGGCTGCGGCCAGACTGTTGGACACAGCTGCAACAACGGGCGACACCGCCGGAGGTATTCATGATCCACCAACGAAAGACGCTCCACAGCGCCGTGTTCGTCACGACCGTCTGCGCAGTGTTGCTCATCGCGGGGTGCGGGCGCCGGTCCTCCAGTAACCCGACGACCCCGGCCACAACAACCCCGGCCACAACAACCCCGGCGACGACAGCCAACAGCACAGCGCCCACGGTCACCATGCCCACAACCATCGCGCCGGCCACCACGGCCAGCCCCACCACCACAACGCAGGATCCCGCCAAGGCCAAGGCCGAGATCACCGCCAACTGGGAGCGCTTCTTCCTGCCGACCACCGCGATTGCTGATCGCGTCGCGCTGCTCGAGAATGGGCCAGCTCTGCAGCAGGCCCTCGAGCTGCGCGCCACGGACCCGCTGCAAGCACAGGCCAGCGCCGTGGTGAAGTCCGTCGAACTCACGGCGCCTGATCAGGCAACGGTCACCTACGACGTGCTCTTGAACGGGGTGGTTGCACTGCCCGATTCGCAGGGCATCTCGGTGCGCAGAGACGGGGTCTGGAAGGTGGGCGCCGAGAGCTTCTGCGCCCTGATCAGCCTCGGTGCCACCGGGCCCATCCCCGGCTGTGGCTGACCATGGCCGTGCGCCTGGTGGTCTCGGGGGTGTGCAAGCGGTACGGCCCGACCACGATCCTCGACCAGATCGATCTCATCGTCGATGCCGGTGAGGTGATCGCGCCCACGGCCGAGAGCGGCCCGGTTCGGCTGAGGGCCTGCAGGGTTACGCTCGGTCTGTGACCACGTCTCATGCACCCCAGCCCCCCGCATTTGCACAACTCGAGATCGCCATCGATCCGGTGGGCGATGGCCGACTGGCCTACATCACCCTCAACCGACCCCATCGACTCAACGCACTGTCGCGCGAGCTGCTCGGTGAGATCGTCGACGCCTGTGCCTGGCTGGACGGTCAGCGCTCGATCGCCGTGGCCATCGTGCGCGGCGCTGGGCGAGCGTTTTCTGCCGGGTTCGACCTCGACGACTTCCAGAACCCTGATCCATTGCTCAACCCACGAGACGCGGCCGACCTCGGCCGATTGGCCACCGAGGCGCTGGCCAATGTGCGCCAGCTCACCATTGCCTCCGTGCACGGCCACTGCATCGGTGGCGGTGTGGTGCTCATGGCGGCGTGCGATCTGCGGATCGCGTCCACCGATGCCCTGTTCAGAATCCCCGAGGTGGATCTCGGGATCCCCCTTGCCTGGGGAGGTATCCCCCGCCTCGTGCGCGAGCTCGGTCCTGCCATCACCAAAGAACTCGTGCTCTCCTGCCGTGCATTCGATGCGCACGAGGCCCGTTCGCTGCGATTCGTCAACCATGTCGTGGGCCCCGACGAACTGTTCACCGCCACCGATGCCTGGGCACACGAGCTGGCGGCGAAGCCGACCTTCGCCCTGCGCAACACCAAGCAACAGGTGAATGCAGCGCTCGACGAGATGGTCAGCACAGCGCACAGCGCCAACGATGCCGACTCGTTCGCCTACGCGCTGACCGACCCCGAGAGCCGGGCGGCAAGTCAGCGCTACCTACGCGGCCGCTCCAAGACCTGAGCAGGCATCGGCGTCAGGCACTGCCGGAACGCACGACGAAACAGCGCGTGACATGCGATTCAGCGATGCCGGGCGGCCGATGTTGCGGTGATTCTGCCATCTACTGGCGCGAACTCGGTCTTGGCCGGATAATGTACGGGTGCTCTCAACCGGAGTCGTTTCTAGCCCCCATCGTCTAGAGGCCTAGGACACCACCCTTTCAAGGTGGCGGCACGGGTTCGAATCCCGTTGGGGGTGCTGGCCAGTTTTCTGGTCCCGTGGTGAAGTGGAGTTCACGCCGGCCTGTCAAGCCGGAGGTCGCGGGTTCGAACCCCGTCGGGACCGCTGTTGGTGAGGAAACTCACCGACAGCTGGTCAGCAGTAGGAAATGCAGTACGTACGAACAGATCAGCACAACACCACGTCGGCCCCAACAGGTCGGCGTTTTACGGTCCTGTAGCTCAGTCGGCAGAGCATACGCCTGAAAAGCGTAGGGTCACCGGATCGACGCCGGTCAGGACCACCCTTGAAAGCCGCAGGTCAGAGGTTGTTTACAGCCTCCCGACCTGCGGCTTTCAACGTTTTCATGTCGTGTCCTGTGGTGTCATGTGGTGTCATGTGGTGTCATGTCGGCCCTGCCATACGGTCCACGGGACCACCACTGGGTGTGTGGCGGGTGGCGATTCAGGGTCGTGGTGCGATTTCGGTGCCGTCTGGTCGGTGGTGGTGCCAGCCGGTTTCCGTGCGCGTGATGGTGGTGTTTCCGGTGTGTTTTCGTCGGTTGTGGGTGGCGCACATGGGAGCCCCGTTGAACGTGTTGGTTTCGCCGCCCCCACCACCGCCGCCTCCGCGGTCTCGTGCGGGTCCGGTCCAGGGGGTGAGGTGATCGATTTGGAGGTATGGTCCGGTCTGTTCGCATCCGGGCCAGCAGCATCGGTTCCCGGACAGCAGGACGGCCTCGCGTGCAGCACCGGTGAACAGACGGGACTTACGGCCGAGATCGATGACACGACCGGTGCTGTCCGTGACAACACGACGGATGTTGCCGATGAGCGCAGCGATGACCAAATCGTTCGCGTCGACGGGTGCACCTGATGCGGTGTGGCACATCCATAACCGGTCGGACCTGGAGAGGTCACCGAGATCGTTGGTGTCGCGGCCAAAATAGTTGCGGATCGCGTACCGGAGTGTGGTTTCGTTGGTGAAGATGTTGACCAGCGGGACACCCGCACCACCACCATGTCCGGCACCATGTCCGGCACCATGTGCGGCACCATGTGCGGCACCATGTGCGCCGAAGTTGTTGGTCATGATGGCCATGAACGCGTCGTAACGGCGTTGCTTCGCGGTGCGAGGTAACGGGTACTCGTTCGCTCGGTCGCCGTAGCGGTTCGCACGCCAGGCAATGTCGTGTTCCAACTCGATCGCGGCTTGACGGTCGATGATCTCGATCAGGATGTCACCGGTCAGCGCGTCGCCACTGGCGTGGAACTCGTGCCCCGCACCACGGTTCGACGACGTGACGGACCGGTTCTCACGCGAACGTTCATGATCACGGTGCGCACCGTCAGGATCGGCGTGTGCCAGCCAGCGTTGACACACGATTCGGAACTCGCGTAACCGCAAACCCTTCGCATGCTTCAACAGCAATGCTTCGGAGTCGGCGAGGAGGTACCCGCAACGCGGGTTGCTGTGCATCCCGATGAGAAGACGCAACTGGTCGGCACCGACGTCACCCGCCGCAACCGCAGCCGCGACCGACGGCAACTCCGCCAGCAGCTTCGCGATCTGCGTGTACTGCATTGCGGTTGACCGGCTGGAATTCGTGACGGCTTGGACCCATGCAGTGACGTTGTGATGCGCGTCATCGACGAACGAGCCAGACACCGCAACCTCGTGCACCAACGCGGCCTGTAAGGCGTTGAGACGACGGATCTCGCGTTCTACTCCCATGAACGCGCTGTCGCGATCGGCACCCCGCAACCCCCGGAACTGGTCAAGAGCCATGTCGGGCCCGGACAGATCAAGACGGGCACGATCAGTATCGAAGAACGAATCAGCCGACACTTCACAGGACACGGAACTCACCTCCACACACCAGCACTCTGTTGAACACACAGGGGACAGAACGAATCTGTCGAGCACAATCGGGGAAGATCAGTACCAGCACTCTAAGGGAACATACGTACGACCGCAACCCCAAACCGGAGAAACTCCGATACATGCGTTTTCAACAATCACCTTCGGCTGCGCTGCGATCATGAACCGGCACACCACACGCGACGAAGGGAGGGCGCCGGTGAGCACCCTCCCTCCGTTTGGTTCATCCTGCGGACGGCAATGCCTCCGCTGACATCGATCAGGCGACGTTACGGCGACGGGCGACCGTCACACCACCGGCGCCGAGCGCGAGCAGCGCTCCAGCGAGCAGGGCAATCGTGGTAGCCGGCGAACCGGTCTCGGGCATCGTGCCGCTCGGGGGAGCAAGCAGCACGCCGTCGATCACATGGATGATGCCGTTGCAGGCCCTGATGTCGGTGCTGGTGACCTTCACCGAACCGTTCAACACCACGCCACCATCGACCACTTTGATGCTGATGGTCTTGCCGCTGAGAGTGGTTGCCTCGGTGAGACCGACCACAGTTGCGGCATCGACTTCGCCGGCAACGACGTGATAGGTGAGCACGCTGGTGAGCAGTTCCTTGTCTGCGAGCAGCTGTTCAGCGGTCATGCCCAAGCTGGCCAGCGCAGCGGCGAACGCCTCGTTGGTCGGTGCGAACACAGTGGTCTTGGCGTCATCGCACGAATCGAACGAACCCACGAGTCCTGCTGCACCAAGGGCCGCCACGAGCGTGGAAAACTGGGGATCTGCGGATGCAATCTGAGCGATTGTCTGATCCTCGGCATGAACGGTGGTGCCAACTCCTAGGGCACCAATGGTCACTGCGGCAGCGATGGCCACGAACAACTTCTTCATCGTCGATTCCTCTCTGGTTTGATCTGGTCACCGCGTGACCGGGTTGTCAGATATACGGAGCAAGCCAGCCAGCGGATCAATATTTCCTGCTAAATCGTCTGGCATGGCAGAGACGGCCCTCACAGCAGCAGGGTCAGTGTTCGCGTACAGCGACAATGTCGACTGCCGGATGACCGGCACGCAGGCCACGCGCCTCGAACGTGGTCACCGGGCGATGCCCAGGTCGCGGCACCACCGCACCACGAAGTCGGGGCTCGGCGTCGATCGCAGCCAGGGCCTCCGCCGCGTACGCAAGATCGTCGGTGGCCAGACGCAATCGGGCACCGACGGCGAGCGCGTCCACGATCAGGCCCAGCCGCAACGGTGTGAAAAGGCGCTTGTGGGCATGGCGCGGCTTGGGCCACGGATCGGGAAACCAGATGCGGACCTCGGCGATGGTGTGCGGTTCGAGCACCGCAAGCAGGTCGAAGGCATCGCCGATCCACAACCGCACGTTGGTGACATCGCCAGCGTCGAGCAGCCAGGCCAGGTGAGCAATGGTTGCCTCGTTCGGCTCGCAAGCGATCACCAGTGCGTCGGGTTCGCCGGGGGCCATGGCGGCGGTGGCCTCGCCCTTGCCGCACCCGATCTCGACGATCAAGCGCTTCAGGCCGGCATCGGAGATCGGTGTCGCTGCCAACGACCCGGCATCGTGGGGAGTGAGCAGATAGCGAGGCACGAGCACGTCGAAGGCACGCTGTCGGGTGGGCGACATGCGCCCCTGACGACCGCCGAAGGTGTAGCTGCCCCCGACGGGCCATTGGTCGGGGGGGCGGGTCATGTGCCCGAAGGGTATCGCCCATCCGAGTCGGGTTCGATACGGTGCCCGCGTGACTGATTCTGCCGTGAAAACTGGCGACGCGAACCAACAACTGAACGAGCTGGCCTTTTACGGGCTCGCCGGCGCGCCGAAGTCACCGCGCGACCTGCTGCAAGAGTGCCGCGACGGCGAGGCCATGGGCTTCGGCTCGGTCTTTCTCTCCGAGCGCTTCAACGTGAAGGAGATCGTGACCATCAGCGGCGCTGCAGCCGCTGTGACCGACACTCTGGGCATCGCCACCGGCGCCACCAACCACAACACCCGCCACCCCATCGTGACGGCCAGCTACGCCACCACCATGCATCGCATGACCAACGGTCGCTTCGCGCTGGGTCTCGGACGCGGCATCGACCGCCTGATGGATGCATTCGGCATGCCCCGCATCACCACGGCCCAGATGGAGGACTTCGCCGGGCTGATGCGTCGCCTGTGGAAGGGCGAGGTCGTGTTCGGCCACGACGGCCCGTGCGGCAAGTACCCGCTGCTCGCCCTCGACCCCGAGTTCGACGAGGACATCCCGCTGATGCTCACGGCGTTCGGCCCGCAATCGCTGGCGCTCGGCGGGCGGGCATTCGATGGCGTGATCCTGCACACCTTCTTCACCGATGAGACCCTGCAACGGTGTGTACGCACCGTCAAGCAGGCAGCCGAACAGGCCGGGCGCGACCCAGCAGCGGTACGCGTGTGGAGCTGTTTTGCCACCATCGGCGACTGGATCCCCGACGATGTGCGCCTGAAGAAGACCGTTGGTCGGCTGGCCACCTACCTGCAGGGGTACGGCGACCTGATGGTGAGCACCAACAACTGGGACCCGGCGGTGCTCGCACGGTTCCGTGCCGATCCGTTCGTGGCCGGTTTCCGCGGCGCCCTCGACAGCAAGGCCACCACCGCCGAACTCGAACACGTCGCCACGCTGATCCCCGCTGAGTGGTTGGCACCCGCTGCGACGGGCACGGCCGAGCAGTGCGCGGCCGCCGTGCTGGGCCAACTCGATCTCGGGGCCGACGGTGTGATCCTGCACGGTGCAGCGCCCACCGAACTCGCTCCCACGCTCGAGGCGTACCGTCGCATCCGGCCCGCAGGTCGCTTCGATCACCTCAGCGCCAACCCCGCCGGCTGAACAGGACGGCAGCGGCCGGTCAGCCGAAGCGACCCCATCGGAGTTGTACGCTCGCCCCATGGCATCGGCGAATCCCTGGGAACAACTGTCAAAGGGCATCAACCTGCCGTTCAATCCGGGCATCGTCGTGCCTGCGCTGCATGAGATCGCCCTCACCATCCCAACGCCGCCGCCCATCCAGGATATTGCCGCGGCCGCCCGGGCGGCGGTTGTCGGGCGGCTCACCGGCGATGTCACCACGGGGATGACCGTGGCCGTCGGTGCCGGTAGTCGCGGCCTCAGCGACCGGGTCGACGTGCTGCGCGGCGCCATCGCTGGTCTGCGCGACCTCGGCGCCGAACCCTTCGTGGTGCCGGCAATGGGTAGCCACGGTGGCGCAACCGCCGCAGGGCAGCGGGCGATGCTCGAAGCGCTCGGCATGACCGAGCAGGCCATCGGCGCCGAGATTCGCGCCACGATGGACACCGTCGAGGTGGCGCGCACACCCGACGGCATGCCGCTGTATCTCGACAGCCACGCCGCTGCGGCCGACCGCATCCTGCCCGTCAACCGGGTCAAGCCGCACACCTGCTTCCACGGTCCGATCGAGAGCGGTTGCACGAAGATGGCCGTGGTCGGCTTCGGCAAGCAGCCGGGCGCTGCACAGATCCATGCCTGCGGACCCGTGGAGATGCGCGATCGTCTGCTCCGTGGCATCGAGGCGTTGCGCAGCACCGGGCGCCTGCTCGGTGGGCTCGCCACCGTGGAGTCAGCAAACGGCGAGGTCGTACGCGTCGAGGGGTTCAACGCTGCCGATGTGGGCGGCGAAGCCGAACGGCAACTGCTCGAGTTCGCCAAGCGCTTGGTACCGGCGCTGCCGTTCCCCGAAATCGATGTCCTCGTCATCGAACAGGGCGGCAAGGACATCAGCGGCACCACCATGGACCCCAATGTCACCGGTCGTTTCTGGGTTCACGGCCTTGACGACTTCTCCTCGCCACGGGTGGCAACCATCGTGCTGCTCGACATCACCGAGGTCAGCGGCGGCAACGTGTTGGGCATCGGTCTGGCCGACTTCATCCCAGCCTCGCTCGCCAACACCATCGACTGGGAGAAGACCTACGTGAATTGCTTCACGGCCGGGCCGAGCGGCGTACGCCGCAGCCGCATGCCGATGGTGCTCCCCGACGAGGAAGCCTGTATGAAGGCCGCGCTCAGCATGTGCGGACGCGCCGTCACCGAACCCAAGCGGGTGGTGCGCATTCGCAGCACCCTGCACCTCTCCCGTTGCTGGGTCAGCGACGCGTTGCTCGGCGAACTTCCCCCCGGCGCCACCCTCGTCACCGGGGCCTGAGCCCCCGATGTCCGAC
The DNA here is from genome assembly GCA_009726095.1 of Actinomycetota bacterium. GTDB lineage: Bacteria > Actinomycetota > Acidimicrobiia > Acidimicrobiales > Ilumatobacteraceae > WLMZ01. The sequence goes on along the minus strand of WLMZ01000013.1, from coordinate 18,711 downwards.
CCACTCGACGACCTCGCCAGCGCACTGGCAGCAATCGTCGGTGACCGGCACGTACTCACCGATCCCGACCAACGCGCCGGGTACGAGACCGACTGGACCGGGCGATTCCACGGCGCGGCCCGTCTGGTGGTCCGGCCCGCCAGCACCGACGAGGTGGCAGCGGTGGTGGCTATCTGTGCCCAGCACGGCGCCGCGATCGTGCCCCAGGGTGGCAACACCGGACTGGTGGGTGCCAGCGTGCCACGCAACGGCGAGGTCGTGCTCAGCACCACCCGTCTGACGCGTTGCGACCCCGTCGACACCACCTCCGGGCAGGTCACCGTTGGTGCCGGGCTCACGCTTGCCGTGGTGCGAGATCACGCCAGATCCGCGGGGTTCGACCTGGCCGTGGACTTCGCAGCCAGGGACTCGGCCACCATCGGCGGTGCGGTCGCGACCAACGCCGGCGGGTCCCGTGTCGTGCGGTTCTCCACGATGCGCGCCCAGGTCGCAGGGGTGCAGGCCGTGATGGCCAACGGCACCATCGTCGGCTCGCTGTCCGGACTGCCCAAGGAAACCATCGGGCTGCACCTGCCATCACTGCTCAGCGGCAGCGAGGGCACCCTCGCCATCATCACGGCGGTGCGCCTGCGACTGGTGCCGTGGTACCGCAGCACGGCCACGGCGCTCGTGGCACTCGACTCGCTGGCCGAGGCGGTCAGGGTGTTGCCGCAGTTCCGCCAATCACTGCCGCACCTCGACTCCGTCGAGTTGGTGATGCCCTCGGCGATGCGCCTGGTGTGTGCGCATCTCGGCCAGGCATGCCCTGTCGATGCCACAGCCGGCGCCTATCTGCTCGTGGAGTGCGCTGCACACGGCGACCCCCTCGACGACCTCGTCCAGGCACTACTCCAGCACACCCCGCACAGCTCGAGCGCAGTCGCGACCGATCACGTGATGCGCTCCCATCTCCTTGCGCTGCGCGACAACATCACGGTGGCGATCAACCACATCGGTGTTCCCCTGAAGCTCGATGTCGCCGTGCCACTCGACGCGTTGGCCGCCACCGCAACCGACATCGAGAGCATCGTCGCCCGCCTTGCACCGCTGGCCAGTCTGGTCATCTTCGGTCATCTCGCCGAGGGCAACCTGCACGTCAACATCCTCGATGCGGGCCCCGCTGCGTCTGCTCTCACCGACGCCGTGCTGCAGTTGGTGATCGATCGAGGTGGCGCGATCAGTGCCGAACACGGCATCGGCGTTGCCAAGACACAGTGGCTGGTCGCCCAGCGCGGGAGCGCCGAGATCTCCCTGATGCGCAGCGTGAAGCACGCTCTCGATCCGGACACGCTGTTCAATCCCGGTGTGCTCCTGGCCTGAGCCACGTGCCTGGCCCACCGACCCGAACCACCTACATCTTCGGCAGTACGGAAAAGGCAATGGCTGCAAAATGCATGCCTGCACCGATGATGGTGAAGGCGTGGAACACCTCGTGAAACCCGAACACCGTCGGCCACGGGTCGGGGCGTTTCAGCGCGTAGACCACGGCGCCGGTGGTGTAGGCCAACCCGCCGCCGAGGATGAGGAGGAAGCCTCCCGCACCAAGGCCGCTGTACAGCTGCGGGAAGGCGAACAGCGCGGCCCAACCAACCACCACGTACACGGCCGCGAACAACCACCGGGGGAGATCAAAGGGCAGCCACTCCAACGAGATACCCACCACGGCGCCCACCCACGACAGGCACAACACGATCGTCTGGTACATGCCATGCAGACCAATGACGGCGACGGGCGTGTATGCGCCGGCAATGGCCAAAAGATGGTGCAGTGATCGAACTTGGACATCAGCGCCCGAGCTCGCGGTGTCCAACGCAGCCGGTGGTAGGCGGCAGAAACGCCAAACATCGAGGCGGTGCCGACCACGTAGATGATCATCAGTCCCGGCCCGCGATCGGTGCCGGCAGCGCTGTTGATGAGGATCGCCCCGAGCACGAGCACCATGAAGAACGCCACCACATGTGACCACCCGCGCAGCAGCGGTTTGATCAACAGCGGGTGGTTGCTCTCAGGAGTTGCGTGCATGCCCACACCGTACCGACCACACGCCGGTGGGTTCCGGCACGTCAGGTGCCGTAGTTGAAACCGAGGTCCAGCGCGGTCAGCATCGGCACGAACGCCACGCCGGCAGCGGCCGCCATTGCTGCGCAGGTGCCGCCCCGATCCACGATGACGGTGATGAGCACGGGTTCTGCACCGAAGGCCCGAACGGCCTCGACCGCCTCGAGGGGTGATGTCCCACGGGTCACGGTGTCCTCGGTGATGACCACTCGATCCCCCGGTTGCAGGGCGCCGGCGATGCGCCCGGTGACACCATGGTCCTTGGCCTCCTTGCGCACACTGAAGCTGCGCAGGTGCAGCCCGCGGGTAGCAGCCACGGCAGCGATGCCGAACGCCACCGGATCGGCGCCCATCGTGAGGCCCCCGATCGCGTCGATGTCGGATGGGATCAGCGACAGGGCCACCTCGGCCATCAGCAACACGCCGTCCGGGCGACACGCCGTCTGCTTGGTGTCGAGGAACCAACTGCTCTTCGCCCCCGATTTGAGCGTGAAGTCACCGGTTCGCACCGCGTAGCGCAAGACGTGCTCGCGCAGGGCAGCGCGAGCGGGATCGAGTGGAGGGAGTTCGCTGGACACGCCCGCACCGTAGCGTGTCGCCGACGAACTACTGAGAACGCTTGTCGCGCATGAGCACCTCTTGCGCGATGGTGGCCACGTGTGTTCCGTCGGCGGCAAACACATGCCCGATCGACAATCCCCGGCCACCCACGAAGCTGTGGCACGTGAAGTCGTGCAGGTGCCATTCGTCGGCTTTCACCGGCCGATGGAACCACATGGTGTGATCGAGGCTTGCCGAGAACAATGCCCCCTGGCGCTGCTCTTCGGGTTCGGCGCCGATGGGGTGGGCACGAACCACGGCATCGGTGGGCAGATCGTCCGAGAGGAACGCCAGCGTGCACAGGTGCAGCAGCGGGTCGTCGCCGAGTACGCCGTTGGCCTTCAACCAGGCAGCCGAGCGGCCTGCCCCGGTACGACCGTCGGCCGGCAGGTACTGCGACGGCACCCAGCAACGATCAAAGACATCCGACCACGAGTCGTGGATCAAGTCATCGGGCGACGGCAGATCCAGCGGCATTGCCACGGTCTCGATGTCCACCGAAGGCTCGGACAACTGGAACGACGCCTCCAGGTTGAGGATTGCACCGATGGCCTGACGGGCCACAACACGTCGGGTGGAGAAGCTGCGGCCATTGCGGATGCGATCGACTTCGTAGCGCACCGGTTCGTCGTGGTCACCCCGGCGGATGAAATAGGCGCGCAGCGAATGCGGCGTCATCGATGGGTCGACCGTGGCGGCCGCGGCGCGCAGCGCCTGCGCAACGATCTGGCCACCGTACAGGCCTCCCCATGGGTATTGCGGTCCCACGCCAACGTAGGTGTCGGCGCCGTGCGGGGACAGTCGGAAGAGTTCGTGTGCGTCCATTTCGCCAACCACGGTACGACGGCTCTCACCGGAAACCTTGGCCCCGAGTATGCCCACCCCGGCCCCCGCGCCCTCCCCCGAAATCGGAAACTACACTGAAACCGAGCAACATTCGCACGAAAACCAAGGCGAATAAATTGAGTGAATGCAAAATGGCAACTCACAAACTATGATGGCGCCATGGCAAAACGTGGACCCAAAGGACCAATGACCAACGAGCACAAAGCTGCGCTGGCAGCTGGTCGCACCGAAGGTAAAGCCGTTCGCGACTATCTCGAGGCATTGCGCACCGCCAAACCAAAGCGTGGCCGCAAGCGCAGCACCGATTCGATCGTCAAGAGGCTGACTGCGATCGAGGCAGAGATCGTCGACGCCGACGCCGTGCGTGAACTCAAACTCGTTCAGGAACGGCTCGATCTGCAGGCCGAATTGGCCCATGCCAACGACACCCTCGACCTCAGCGCACTCGAGGCCGAGTTCGTGAAGGTGGCCAAGGGCTACAGCACCCGCAACGGCATCAGCTACGCGGCATGGCGGGCCATTGGCGTGGATGCCGCCGTGCTGAAGACGGCCGGCGTCACCCGCAGCGAGGGCTGATCAGGCGATCTCGTCGAGCGCCTCGAACACCCTGTTCACGTGCCGCAGGCTGCGTTGCACGTCGAATGCCTCATCGAGCACCGCTGCTGCGACGTTGACCCGGTCGTCCTGTTCGATGAGCTCACGAAAGCTGCGACCTTCATCCCAGGCGCGCAGTGCGGTCTCCTGCACGATGCGATAGGCATCGTCTCGGCTCATGCCAGCCTGCACAAGCGCCAGCAGCACGGGCTGGCTGAACACCAGGCCATGGCTCGCCTCGAGATTGGCCACCATCCGCTCGGGGAACACCTGCAGCCCGGTGAGCAACCGGCGCATCCTGTGCAGCACATAGTGGGCCAACAGGGCCGAGTCGGGGAGCACGACGCGTTCGACAGAACTGTGGGAGATGTCACGCTCGTGCCACAGCGCAATATCCTGCATACCGGCCTGCAGATTTCCACGCAGAACGCGTGACAGACCACTGATCGTTTCGGCCGAGATCGGGTTGCGTTTGTGCGGCATCGCAGACGAGCCCTTCTGGCCCACCTTGAAGCCCTCCTGCACTTCGCGCACCTCGGTGCGCTGCAGATGGCGCAATTCGACCGCCATCATTTCAAGGGTTGAGCCAACTGCTGCACATGCCCACAGGAATTCGGCATGACGATCGCGGGCAATGACCTGCGTCGCCGGCACCGGAGTGAGGCCCAACTTCGCACCGACGAAGGCTTCGACAGCGGGATCGATGTTGGAGTACGTGCCCACCGCCCCGCTGAGCTTGCACACGGCAACGGCCCGCCGGGCGGCGAGCAGACGGTCCCGGTCGCGGTTGATCTGCAGCGCCCACAGCGCCACCTTCATCCCGAACGTGGTGGGCTCGGCGTGTACACCGTGGGTTCGTCCGATCATCACGGTGTGACGGTGGGTGATGGCGAGCTGTTTCACCGTGGCGAGCAACTGCGTGGACGCCTCGATCAGCAGATCACAGGCATCGCTGAGCATCCAGCACCACGCCGTGTCCACCACGTCGCTGCTGGTGAGGCCGTAGTGGATCCACGAACCCGCCGGAGCGCCAATGGCATCCTGGACCACGTCGACGAACGCGGCGACGTCGTGGTCGGTGATGGCCTCACGGTCGAGCACGGCCTGCACAAAGGCATCATCGACGTGCGGGGCCCGCTCGCGGCAGGCAGCTGCATCGGCTGACGGCACCAGTCCCAGAGCGGCGTGTGCATCGGTGGCCAACAGCTCGATGTCGAGCCAACGGCGGAAACGGGCAACGTCGCTGAAGACGGCCGACATCTCGGGAAGGGCATAGCGCTCGATCACCGGGTCACGACCAGAGCAGGTAGTCGTCGCGCTCGGCACCCACACCGACAATACGGATGGGCACGCCGACCTCGGTCTCGACGAGCCGAAGGAAGGCCTGTGCCTCGGCCGGCAGTTGTGCCGCTTCGCGTACGGCCCCCAGCGACTGGTTCCAGCCGGGTAGGTCGGCATAGACCGGCTCGACATCGGCCAGCAGCTCCATACGATCGGGGTAGTTGCGCAGCATGGCGCCACCAACCCTGTATCCGGTGCACACACGGACGTGCTCGAAGGTGTCGAACACGTCGAGCTTGGTGAGCGCCAGTTCGGTGAGCGAGTTCAACCGCACCGCCTGACGCAGCATCACGCAGTCGATCCAGCCCGGACGACGACGACGCCCGGTGACCGTGCCGAACTCGCGCCCGATATCGACCAGCTTGTCGCCGAGGTCGTCGAGTAGCTCGGTTGGAAACGGACCGGCGCCGACACGGGTGGTGTAGGCCTTGGTGATACCCACAATGCGGCCGATGTCACGCGGGCCAAGGCCGGTTCCTGCGCACGCTCCACCCGCTGTGGGGTTCGACGACGTCACATAGGGGTACGTACCGTGGTCCAGGTCGAGAAAGGTGGCCTGGGCGCCTTCGAGCAGCAGGTGTTGCCCGGATGCGAGCGCATCGTGCAACACGCTGACGGTGTCACCGACATACGGGGCCAGGCGCGCTGCGAGCGCAGCGAACTGGGTGACGATGGCATCGACATCGAGGGCCGCTCCGCCGGCGGCTACGAGGGTGGTGTTCTCGGCCACCGCCCGCTCCTTCAGCGCCTGGGCAAACGACCCGGCATCCAGTACCTCGCCGGCACGGATGCCCACCCGTCGCGCCTTGTCGGCATATGCCGGGCCGATGCCTTTCAAGGTGGTGCCGATCTTGGCATCGCCGCGACCCGCCTCGGCGAGGGCATCCCACGCCTGATGCCACGGAAAGATCAGGTGGGCGTGGCTGCTGACGACCAGCCGGCTGCACGAGATGCCGCGCCGCTCGAGGGTGTCGATCTCGTTGAACAGCGTGACCATGTCGACCACGACACCGTTGCCGATGACCGGCACCACGTGGTCGTACAGGATGCCGCTGGGGATCAACTGCAGTGCATAGCGTTCGTCGCCCACCACCACCGTGTGGCCCGCGTTGTGGCCGCCCTGATAGCGCACGACATATCCGTGCTCCTTGGACAACAGGTCGATGACCTTGGCCTTGCCTTCATCGCCCCATTGGGCCCCAACAACAACGGTGACAGGCATGCACGCTCCAAATAGCCGGATTCAAACAGAACAGGCGAACGTGGCGTGATCCTAGTGGCCCGACGGCCGAGTACGGGTACCGTTTCATGCATGGCTGTGATGCGGCGCATGCGCTGGGACGCGATGGACGAGACCGAACGCGAGGCGTTGTGCCACCGCGGCCTCGACGACATCTTCGATCCGGGCCTGCGCGAGTCCATCGGTCGCATCATCGATGACGTCCGCGAGCACGGCGACGAAGCCGTGTGCCGAGCGCTGCGCGACTTCGACAAGATCAACCTCGAACCGCACCAGTTGCGCATCAGCAGCGACGAACTCGCCAGTGCCACCGTGTCAGACGATGTCGATGCGGCCATCGACGACGCCATCATTCACCTGCGCACGTTCAATGATGCGCTGCGGGCACGCGCCAGTGACTGGTGGCTCGAGAGCGAGCCCGGGCTGTTCGTGGGCGAGAAGATCACACCGATCGAATCGGCCGGACTGTTCGTGCCCAGCGGAAAGGCCAGCTATCCCTCCGTGGCGTACCAGCTCGGCGTACCGGCGGTGGTCGCCGGGGTGCCCAACATTGCGTTGGTTGTCCCACCCGTGCCCGGTGGTGGCGGCGAGGTCGATCCCGCTGTGCTCGTGGTCTGTCGCAAGCTGGGCATCACCAACGTGTTCCGGGTCAACGGCCCCGCAGGTATCGCCGCGCTCGGATTCGGCACCGCCACCTTGCCGAAGGTGCGCAAGGTGGTCGGTCCCGGCTCGCCCGCGGTCACGTGCGCCCAGGTAGAGATGCAGCGTCACGGAATGGCCACGATGATGTTGCTCGGGCCCACCGAGAGCATGGTCATCGCTGATGACAGCGCCGACCCGGTGCGGCTCGCTGCCGATCTGTTGATCGAGGCCGAACACGGCACCGACTCTGCCGTGGTGCTGGTCACCACCTCCGCAGCCCTGGCCGATGCCACCGATCTCGAGCTGGTGCGGCAGTTGGCACTGCTGCCGCCGGTACGCGCCACGGCGGCGCGCGCGGCTCTGGGCACCAACGGCGGCTGCGTCCTCGTGCCGTCGCTGCACATGGCTGCGCACATGGTCAACCGTTATGCACCAGAGCACCTGCAGTTGGTGGTAGATGATGCCGTCCGCCAGACGACACTCGATCTGCTCACCGAGGCCGGCGAGATACTGCTGGGACAGCACACACCGTTCAGTTCCGCCAACTTCGTACTTGGTTGCCCGGCGTCGTTGCCCACCAGTGGCTTCGCACACGTGTCATCGGGCATCACCGTGGAAACCTTCCTGAAGCGCACGGCGATGGCTCACTGCGACGAGACCGCAATGCGGCGCATGGCGCCATCGGTCATTGCGCTGGCCGATCACGAGGGCTTCCCCGCCCATGCTGCGGCGCTCCGCATGCGCCTGCGCAGCGACTGATGCCCTGCAGCGCCTACGATCCCACTGCATGAGCTCGCTGTTGCTGGTCGAGGACGACGTCCGCATCAGCCAACCCCTGGTACGGATGCTGCAAGCCGAGGGCTTCACCGTCGTGCACGCCGACTGTGGCCAGGCGGCGCTCGAAGCCATCGCCAACAGCGTCCCTGATCTCGTGCTCTTGGACCTCAGCCTGCCCGACATCGACGGACTCGACATCTGCCGGCGGCTGCGTGCCCTGCATCCAGCACTGCCCATCGTGATGCTGACGGCTCGGAACGAGGAAGTCGATGTGGTCGTGGGCCTTGATTCCGGCGCCGACGATTACATCACCAAGCCGTTCCGCGTCGCCGAGCTCACGGCGCGCATCCGGAGCCGTCTACGCGCCAGTCAGGCCAGCGATCCACCCGTCACCGAACCGGAGCAGATCGGTGCCCTGCGCATCGATCGCGCTGCCCGGCGGGCGTGGTTCGCCAACGACGAGCTGGCACTGGCGCCCAAGGAGTACGACCTGCTCGTGCTGCTTGCCAGCCGCCACGGCGAGACGCTGCGTCGCGAACTGATCATGAACGAGGTGTGGGACGAGAACTGGTGGGGCTCCACGCGCACGCTCGACACCCACGTCGCCACGTTGCGGCGCAAGATCGGTGACACCAAGGACCCGCCCGAGCACATCATCACCGTGCGGGGCATTGGCTTTCGCTACGAAGCCGGCTGACACCGGTGCGCCGTCGACTGGTCCGTAACACAATCCTGGTTGCCGTCATGGTGCTGCTCGTGCTGGCAACGCCGGTGGTGTTCCTGCTCAAGCAAGCCACCGAGGACGAGCTGCGCAGCCGGCTCACCGATCAGGCCACGGGCATCAGCACTGCACTGGCCGACGCCCTGTCGTCGGGGAGCACAATCGATCCGACCTCTCTGGCCGAGCTGGTGCTCGTCGGCGATCACGTCGAGATCCGAGCCCGTGACGGTGCAGTGATCGTTGCCTATGGTGAGTCATTGAGCGATTCGTTCCACGGTGTCGCCGCCGGGCCGTCAGGAACTCGTATCGATGTCAGTACCAGCAGCAACGACCTGCACCGGCGCATCGCCCGGCAGCTGTTGTTGTTGGGTGTACTCGCGGCCGGCGGAGTGCTGCTCGCCGCCGTGCTCGCATCGATTTTTGGTGCCCGCGTTTCACGACCGCTCGAGCAACTTGCAGCATCGGCTGCCCGCCTCGGTGCCGGTGACTTCAGCGCTGCGCTGCCTCCACCGTCGGGCATCCGCGAGATCGATGACATTCGGTCCACCCTGTCGGCAAGCGCGTCACGACTCGATCAGACGCTCAGTTCCGAACGCAGCTTCACCGGCGACGCCACGCACCAGCTCCGCACCGGGCTGACGGGTATTGCGCTGCAATTGGAGCTCCTGGCAATGCACGACGATCCTGCGGTTCGTGCCGACGCCCTACACGCACTCGAGCAAACCGGCCGCCTCACGGCAACGCTCGACGAACTCCTGGACCTCGCGCGGGGCGGTCGCGGGAGTCAGCGCACCGCTGTCGATCTGCGCGAGATCGCCGAGCAGCACCGCGGCGATTGGGTCCAGCGCTATCAGCTCACTCGTCGCGCTCTCGGGTTCCGCGGCGTGAGCAGTGTGGTGTCGGCAACACCCGGTTTCGTGGGACAGATCATCGACATCGTCCTCGACAACGCATTGCGGCATGGAACCGGCGATGTACACATCACGGTCGCCGAGCGACAGTTGCAGGTCAGCGATCAGGGCACCATCGACGCCGTTGCGGCCGATGGTTTCTTTCAGGGTTCGGATGATCCGGCAGCGCCGCACGGTCGCGGCCTGGCCCTGGCCCGGCGTCTTGCGCAGGCCGATGGAGGGCGCCTGGAGCTGTCGTCGCTCTCACCGGCAACCTTCACCCTCACCTTCCCGGCAGCACACCCGACCAACGACTGACCGTCCGCCACCACGTCCAGTTGTTAGCCTGCACAGATGCGTCGACACACCCCCCGGGTCTGCGCAGCGTTGGTGGGCGCCCTGTTGCTGCCAATGCTGGCATTGATCACCACGTCCATTGCACCAGCCTCGGCTGTTGCCGCTGGGTCTGCGTTTCACGCCCTTGCCGAACCGCAGCGCCTGGCCGACACGCGCGACACCGGGGCCCTGGCCCGTGGCGGGGTGCTGACGGTGACGGTCACCGGTGACGCGCCGCTGCCGACGCCCGGCTCGATCGTGGCGGCTGTCCTGAACGTGACCGTTGTCGGCCCGGCAGCGATCGGTTATTGGACCGTGTACCCGCACAACACCACCCGACCGATGGCCTCCAGCCTGAACGTCGACGGCGTGGGTGCGTTCTTTGGCGGCGGGCTTGCTCTGGCCAACATGGTCACCGTGCCCGTGGGGCCCTCGGGCACGGTCGACATCTTCACCTCCGGCGGCGGCGATGTCGTGGTCGACATGCTCGGCTCGTACACCACGCCGGCCGGCGCCACCACCTCTGGTCGGTTCGTTCCCCTGGCGGCACCGTCGCGCATGCTCGACACTCGCAACAACGCCTCTGCGTTCGGTCTCGGCGAGACGCGTACCTATGCGCTCCCCGCCGCCGTGGGTGCAGCATCGGCCGTACTGAACGTCACCACCATCGGTAATGCTCCGGGGCCCTGGGTGGTGTTCCCGGGTGGCACTTCGCAGCCAGCGACATCGAACCTCAACACGATGTATGGCGAGCAGGTGGTGTCGAATCAGGTCATCGTGCCAGTCGACGCGTCCGGCCGGTTCTCGGTGTTCTCTGCACCTGGTGGTGATCTGATCCTCGATGTCATCGGCACCTTCACCGGTATCGGCGCACCATCATCGACCGAGGGTCTGTTCGTGCCACTCAGTACCCCCACACGGTTCTTCGACAGCCGCGACGGCGCGCTGAATCCGCTCGGTGGTGGCCAACGGTTGCTGCCCGGCTGGGATGTCGAGGTGGCCGCTGGCACCAATACCGCCATCAACCGCAACGATGTGCTGGCAGTGGTGCTCAACCTCACCGTCACCGACACGTTCGACAGCGGGTACATCAGCGTGACGCCCGCCGGTTCCACCAACCCGGCCGCCAAGTCACGGACTACGTCATCGATGAACGTGGCCTGGCCCGCCCAGACACTGGCACACCACGTCATGGTTCCGGTCTCGGCGCGCGGGTTCGACATCTTTGCCCAGAACCCCACCCACGCCCTGGCCGACGTGAGCGGCTTCTACATCGGGACACCGCTGGCGGCACCGTTCGGCGCACCGCAGAACGTGGACCCCACACCGGTGTTCTGTGCAGGCTTCTCCAGCGAAGCCATCCTCGGTTCAGCCACCGGTGCGACCGGTCCCAACATCGCCCTGCTGCAGCAGCGCCTGCTCGATCTCGGCTTCTGGAACGGTGGTCCTGACGGGTCGTTCGGGTGGAGCACCCAGCAGGCCGTGATGGCCTACCAGAAGTGGAACCACCTGACCCCGCGTGGCTACGTCGACGCAGCGACGGCGCGTTCGCTGAACTGGCCCAACTGTCGCCCCAGCGCCGGCGTCACCAACGGTGGCGACCTGCTCGAGGTCGACAAGGGCCGCCAGGTCGGACTGTTTCTCCACAACGGCAAGGTGGTGTGGGCACTGAACGTGTCCACCGGCGGCGGCTATTACTACGAGGCCGACAACGCCCTGACCGGTGCACGCATCACCGGCACGGCCATCACCGACAACGGAACGTTCCACGTCTACCGCGTCTCGGACCAAGCGGCCTACAAGGGCACGCTCGGCACCCTGTACCGTCCCCGTTTCGTCGTTGGTGGCATTGCCGTACACGGAGCACCGAACGTACCGAGCTATCCCGCCTCGCACGGTTGTATCCGCGTCAGCAACCCGGCGATGGACATGATCTGGGCCACCAACCTGTTGCCGATGGGTGCCACGGTCGTGATCCACGATTGACCTGATGGGTTGCCCCACGCCAACGGCGCAGGGCGACCGGTTCAACTGACGGTGATGTGATCGTCGACGACATCCACCGTGACGGTGTCGCCCTCGCCGACCTTGCCCTCGAGGATGAGCACGGCGGCGCTGTCGCTGATCTGGCGCTGGATCACCCGCTTCAGCGGGCGTGCGCCAAACGCGGGGTCGAAGCCCTCGTGCGCCAACAGTGACATGGCCGCCGGCGTCACGCTGAGCGTGATGCGCCGGGCCGCCATGCGCGCCCGCAACGAATCCAACTGAATGGTGACGATCTCGGCCAGGTCGGCCTCGGTGAGCGCACGGAAGCGGATGATGTCGTCGATGCGGTTGATGAACTCGGGCTTGAAGAAGCCGAGCGGATCGCCGGGAAGGTTGCTGGTCATGATCAACACCACGTTGGTGAAGTTGACCGTACGACCCTGACCGTCGGTGAGCCGGCCGTCGTCGAGCACCTGCAGCAACACGTTGAACACATCGGGGTGGGCCTTTTCGATCTCGTCGAGCAGCACCACGCTGTACGGGCGGCGGCGCACGGCCTCGGTGAGTTGGCCGCCCTCGTCGTAGCCCACGTATCCGGGGGGCGCGCCGATGAGGCGGCTGACCGAGAACTTCTCCATGTACTCGCCCATGTCGATGCGCACCATCGAGCGCTCGTCATCGAACAGGTACTCGGCCACGGCACGGGCCAGCTCGGTCTTGCCGACGCCCGTTGGCCCGAGGAACATGAACGAGCCGATCGGACGGTTGGGGTCGCTGAGTCCGGCACGGCTGCGCCGAATGGCGTGCGCCACCGCGGTGACGGCGTCGTCTTGGCCGATGACCCGCTGGTGCAACAACTCCTCGAGATGCACCAGCTTGGCCATCTCGCCTTCCATCAGCCGGCTCACCGGCACTCCGGTCCACTTGCTGACGACCTCGGCGATGTCCTCGGCATCGACCTCTTCTTTCAGCATGCGATTGGTGCTCTGCAGGCTGTCGAGGTGGGCGGTGGCTTCGTCGATGCGCCGCTGCAGTTCTGGGATGCGGCCGTAGCGAATCTCGGCGGCCACGTTGAGATCGGCCTCACGCTCGATCTGCGTGCGCAGGTGCTCAAGCTCCTCTTTCAGCGTGCGGATGGCGGTGATGGCCGCCTTCTCGGCCTCCCAGTGCGCCTTCATCGTGGCGCTCTGTACGTTGAGTTCGGCGAGCTCGTCCTCGAGCGCGGCGAGCCGCTCCAGCGAGGCAGCGTCGGTCTCCTTGCCGAGCGCGACCTGCTCGATCTCCAACTGCAGGATGCGCCGCTCGACGACATCGATCTCGGTGGGCATGGAGTCGATCTCGATGCGCAACTTGCTGGCAGCTTCGTCCATCAGGTCGATGGCCTTGTCGGGCAGGAAGCGGTTGGTGAGATAGCGGTTGCTCAGCACCGCTGCGCTGACCAGCGCACTGTCCTGGATGCGCACACCGTGGTGCACCTCGTAGCGCTCCTTCAGGCCGCGCAGGATGGCGATGGTGTCCTCGACCGTGGGTTCGCCCACGTACACCTGCTGGAAGCGGCGCTCGAGCGCCGGGTCCTTCTCGACATGCTTGCGGTATTCGTCGAGCGTGGTCGCACCGATCATGTGCAGTTCACCGCGGGCCAGCATGGGCTTGATCATGTTGCCTGCGTCCATCGCGCCCTCGGCAGCGCCAGCCCCGACGATGGTGTGGATCTCGTCGATGAAGGTGATGACCTCGCCGGCAGCGTCGGTGATCTCCTTCAGCACTGCCTTGAGCCGCTCCTCGAACTCGCCGCGGTACTTCGCGCCGGCGAGCATGGAGCCGATGTCGAGGCTGATGAGGCGCTTGTTCTTCAGCCCCTCTGGCACGTCGCCGTCGGCGATGCGCCGGGCAAGGCCCTCGACGATTGCGGTCTTGCCGACACCGGGTTCGCCGATGAGCACCGGGTTGTTCTTGGTGCGCCGACTGAGCACCTGAATGACGCGACGGATCTCGTCGTCGCGACCGATGACGGGATCGATCTTGCCATCACGCGCGCGTTGCGTGAGATCCTGGCCGTACTTCTCGAGCGCCTGGAACTGCTCCTCGGGGGTCTGGCTGGTGACTCGATGGCTGCCGCGCACCTGCTGCAACGCCTGCAACAGTTCTTCGCTGCCGATACCGAGGCGCTGGTTCATCGCCAGCAGCAGGTGCTCGACCGACAGGTAATCGTCCTTGAGATCAAGGCGATAGGTCTCGGCGTTCTCGGCGATGTTGGTGAGCTCGCGGCTCATCCGTGGCTCGGACCCGCCGTAGGCCTTGGGCAGCCTGGAGACGGCCTCTTCGGCCTTGTTGCGCACCATCAACGGGGCCAGACCGAGTGCTTGCACCACGGCCGGCGCGATGGTGCCCTCTTGCCCCATCAGCGCCACCATCACGTGGTCAGGGGTGATTTCGGGGTTGCTGTTCGCCTTGGCCTGATCGATGGCTGCGGCAAAGGCTTCCTGGGTCTTGTGAGTCCACTTCTTCGGGTCGAACGCCATGTCGTCAGCGTACACCGAGTGAGAAAACTTGACACGACCCGTATCAACATTTCTCAAGATCGATCTGGGGGTAGATGTGAGCCCTGAAGGGCACGAATCTGCTGCCAGAAAGCACTGCGCGGTGTGGGGGTGTCCCACCGGCGAAGGCGTACGCACCAACCGCAGCGGCGAGAGCGGCTATCGGTCCTGCCAGGTGCAGACGCAGGCCTCGTTGCCATCGGCGTCGGCAAGGATCCACCACGACCGCGCATGGTGATCGCTGACCAACGTGCCCCCAGCTGCGAGCGCCGCGGCGATACGAGCCGCTGCCGCATCGTGGGGCACCGACACGTCAACATGGAAGCGGCTGCGCTCGGTGCGCGGTTCGGTCATCTGCTGGAACCACAGCGCTGGGCCGATACGGAGCGGATCGACGAGGGTGCCCCGGATGTCGCGGTAGCCGAGCACCGCCGCCCAGAACGGGCGGATGCGATCGGCATCCATCGTGTCGATGGCCATCTCGACGCCCTGCGCCGCTACCGGCTCAGAGGTTGCGCCCGCAGCACTGGCGAGAGCAGAGACCTGGCGGGCCAGATCGGCGTCGAGCGTGGTCAGGCTTGCCCTGACATGCGTGGTGATCACCACCCGCACGCGATCCGGATACCGCACGTCGATATCAGGATGATGGTCCAGACCGTCGGCGGCCCCAGCAACAGCGGAGACCAGCGCAGCGGCGGCAGCAAACGAACCGGCGCGGAACGTGGCCTGCACGGTGCCGAGCACGACACGCCAGTCGCCGAGACCGTCGAGGGCCGAGAACGCTTCGGGAGTGACGGGTGTGTACTGCATGCCCGCCATTCAATCAGCGCCGAACAGGCCGGGTTGTCGGTCACCTCCGATGGGCAGTCGGTCACATGCCCGACATGCCTCGTACACCCCGGCGCTACCGTGAAGGCCGACATGAGCACCACCACCGCCGTCTCGCCAGAGCTGCAGCTCGCCTGGCACGACGGCGCGCTCCATCTGTGGGCGCTGCACCGCGACGATGCCTCGGTGGTGCACCTCGTCGAACTCATCCGCACGGTGGATCGCGTGCTCGGTCGACATGTGTCCGCAGCGGGAACTCCCTCTCGTATCCCCGTGCGCCTGCCCGACCCCACGGGTACACAACCCGCACCGACGCTGCGCATCCCCCTCGGCTCGCTCGCCGACCTCGCGGGCGGTCAGCGCCAGGCACCCACGCTGACCCCAACCCTGCAATGGTTCGCGGCGGTCACTGCCCTCGCCCAGTCCACGGTTCGCGCCACACGCCTTCGGCCGGTGCTCGATGTCGACGGTCCCATCTATGTGGCGCGGTGGGTGCCCATCCTGGAGCACTCCATCACCGCTGCGCTCGACGAACTCCACACTCTCATGCCGCCAGCGTGTGGTATCGATGACATGGCAGCATTCTTCGTGGCCGTGGTCGATGCCATGGCCCGGCGCGGGCTCGGCGAACTCGGGTGGCGACCATCACCGCCGTTACAGGCCCGCGGCACCGACTACCGGGCCGCGCAGGCCACGTTCCGGGCGCTCAGCTCGGTTGGCGGCAGCGTGCTGTACCGCACCGACGATCTACCCGCGCTCGGCGATCTGGCCCGCACCTTCGAGGCCGAACTCGACCGTGCCCATGGTGTACCCGTGGTGGCACCGCAGCTGCGGCTGCACCTTCCCATCGAGGCCGACGACCCGTGGGTGCTCACGCTCGAGCTGGTAGACCTCGACCATCCCGAGCGGTGGTGCGCCGCCGCCGACGTGATCGCACACACCCCGCTGGCACTCGACATCGCCCGACAACCCCAGCACCTCGACCGGCTCCGCTCGCGTCTCGAGACCGCTGCACAGATGCTCGGCCTGCACATCGACATGCTCGAGCCGCTCGCACTGGATCACAGCACTGCAGTGGAGCTCAGCGTCGAGCAGGTGGAGCGTTTCCTCACCGAGGCACCCGGCGTGCTCGACGAACTCGATGTGCGCCTGCTCGGTCCCGAGCACCTGGTACGCGCCAAGGCGGCCGTGCACGCCACCGCCACGCCCAAGATGGACGCACCGTCCAGCGGACGCTTCTCGGCCGGGGCTCTGGTGCAGTGGGATGCCACCATCGACGACACCCCCATCGACGACGCGCAGTTAGAACGCGCTGCGGCAGCAGGCAACTCGCTGATCCATGTGAACGGTCGCTGGGTCCGCCTCGATGCGCAACAGGTGAAAGCAACCCTCGGTCGGCTGCACAAGCAGCGCAAGGACCACAGCGAGCTCGATGTCGCCGGCCTGATGAAGTTGGCCGCCGAGGCAGCGGCCATCGAAGATGGTGCCGATGCGGCGGTTGCGCTGCGCGCCGATGGCTGGATCGCCGATCTGCTGGCTGGCCTGCCCGACGAGCAGCTCGAAGAGCTACGCGAGCCCGATTCGTTCGTGGGCGAGCTGCGTCACTACCAGCGCCGCGGCCTCAGCTGGATGGGCTTTCTCGCCCGGCTCGGTCTGGGTGGCTGCCTGGCCGACGACATGGGCCTGGGCAAGACCGCCACCACGCTGGCCCATCTGGCCACCCGCCCCGGCCCCCACCTGGTGGTGTGCCCGCTCAGCGTCGTGCACAACTGGTACGCCGAAGCGGCGCGGTTCACACCACAGCTGCAGGTGGCCATTCACCACGGCAACGAGCGCGCCCGCGGCGACACCGTGGCCGAGCAGCTCGTTCCCTCTGACATCGTGGTCACCACCTACGGCCTGTTGGCCCGCGACATCGATGCGCTGGGCGCCGTGCGTTGGGGCACGCTGGTGCTCGACGAGGCCCAGAACGTGAAGAACCATCTCACCCGGGCCGCACGTGCGGTGCGCCACATCGCGGCCGATCAGAAGCTTGCGCTCACGGGCACGCCCGTCGAGAACCACCTGGGCGAGCTGTGGTCCATCCTCGACGCCGTGAACCCGGGGCTGTACGGCAGCGCCACGCAGTTCAACGATCGCTACGCGAAGCCGATCCAACGCAACGGCGACCCCGCCGCGACGGCCGCGCTCCGCACGCTCACCCAGCCGTTCATCCTGCGCCGCACCAAGGCCGACAAGACCCTGCTCCCCGAGCTGCCCGACAAGATCGAACAGGTCGCGTGGGCCACGCTCACCAAAGAGCAGGCCACCATGTACCAAGCGGTCGTGGATCAGTTGCTCGCCGACGCACAGGCCGAGTCGGGCATGAAGCGCCGCGGCATCGTGCTGGCTGCGCTCACCCGGCTGAAGCAGATCTGCAATCACCCGGCACACGCTGCGGGCGACGGTTCACGGCTCAGTGGTCGCTCCGGCAAGCTCGCCCGATTCGACGAACTCATCGATGATCTCCTCGAGGTCGGCGAGCACGCCCTCGTGTTCACCCAGTTCCGCGAGATGGGCCTGTTGCTGCAACGTCATCTCGGCGAGCGGCTGCAGATGGACGCACCGTTCCTGCACGGCGGCGTATCCCGCACGGGCCGCGACGCCATGGTCCGGCGCTTCCAGGCGGGCGAGGGTGCGCCCATCCTGCTCGTGTCGCTGAAGGCGGGCGGCACCGGCCTGAACCTGACCACAGCGTCGCAGGTGATCCACTACGACCGTTGGTGGAATCCTGCGGTCGAAGACCAGGCCACCGATCGCGCCTGGCGGCTCGGGCAGGCGCACACCGTGCTGGTGCACAAACTGGTCTGTGAGGGCACGCTCGAAGAGCGCATCAGCCAGCTCATCGACGACAAGAAGCAGCTCGCCAACTCGGTGCTGGGCACCGGGGAACAATGGCTCACCGAGCTTTCCACCGATGCACTGCGGTCGCTCGTCGTGCTCACACCGGGGAGCCGCTGATGACCGCACCCGGCGCCGACCGCGAGGGGCGGCTCATCTCGACCATGCTCGATGTCATGTTGGCCGGGCTGTGCGATCCGCCCCGGTTCCGGCGCGGTCGCGATTACGCCCGACAGGGTGCCGTCATCGATCTGGTCGTCACCCCCGGCCGGGCCACTGCGCAGGTCCAGGGCAGCCGGGCCAAGCCGTACACGGTGACCATCCGAGCCACGCAGCAAGACGCCGGCGACCGACTCGCCACGCTGGTGCCCGGCCGCGACGAGGTGAACTTCG